>CAYGZB010000017.1:0-11346 GCA_964354325.1 uncultured Candidatus Bathyarchaeia archaeon
TGGAGCCTTCTTGGCGGGCATAATTGTAACAGGACAACTGCTGGCAGTATTCATGGCCTCCTCGGGTGCTTCATGGGACAATGCCAAGAAGAAAATAGAGGATGGATTCTACGGAGGAAAAGGATCAGAGGTACACAAAGCATCAGTGACCTGTGATACAGTTGGGGACCCATTGAAGGACACATCGGGCCCCGCGCTCAACCCAATGATCAAAGTGATCAATCTCATCTCACTTATCTTCGCACCATTGATCATAGCTCTCGCAGATCAACCCATGATCTCGTATGCTATCGGCATCATACTTGTCGCGGTTGTCGGAGTAGTAATCTGGTTCGGAAAACGTGAGGGAGCATTCACAAAAATCCAGACTCAAGGCGCATCATAGTCATCAAGAAATCTAACCGAACATCACATTCATGGAAACGCCCCTTTTTCAAACATTATAAGTTGACCGTACTGAACAGTCTAGCCAA
Source organism: uncultured Candidatus Bathyarchaeia archaeon (assembly GCA_964354325.1). GTDB lineage: Archaea > Thermoproteota > Bathyarchaeia > 40CM-2-53-6 > CAVXDP01 > CAVXDP01. The sequence goes on from CAYGZB010000017.1 coordinate 474, forward strand.
CATTCATGGAGCGACCTACAATGTCAGATGCGCAATTCGCAATCTCAAAAATCGTAGCCAGAGAGATCCTAGATTCAAGGGGAAACCCTACAGTCGAAACCGATGTGTATCTAAAAGGAAGATGCATGGGTCGAGCGGCAGTTCCTTCAGGAGCCTCGACAGGTATTCATGAAGCGACGGAGCTTAGAGATGGTGACAAAACCCGCTACGGAGGCATGGGTGTATCAAGAGCCGTCCAAAACGTGAATGACAAGATAGCCAAGGCTATCGTGGGCAAGGACTGTAGGAATCAAGAACTCATCGACAGTACCATGATGAACATTGATGGGACAGAAAACAAGGGAAGACTTGGAGCCAACGCAATTCTCGCCGTGTCTATTTCGATCGCGAAAGCAGCATCGAATGCCCTCGACATGCCGTTTTACAGATACCTAGGAAAAGGCGCCGCAAAATCGTTGCCAATACCAATGATGAACGTGATAAATGGTGGCAAACATGCTGGCAACGAGCTCAATGTCCAGGAATTCATGATTCTCCCTGTCCGTGCGGAATCGTTCAAGGAAGCGCTTAGAATGGGAGTCGAGACCTATCAACAACTAAAGAAGATATTGAAGAACAAGTATGGCTCATCTTCAATAAATGTAGGTGACGAAGGGGGCTACGCTCCACCGATGAAAAACACAAGCGAAGCTCTCGATGCCCTCAGCGACGCGATAGACGCAGCAAATTACGAGCTGGGAAAGAATATGTTCCTTGGATTGGACGCTGCATCAAGCAACTTCTTCGATGCTGACACTGGCAAGTACAAGATAGATGGGAGAGTCTTGACTCGTGAAGGCCTCATAGACCACTACAAGAGTCTCTCACAAAAATACCATGTACTCTCGATTGAAGATCCGCTTCAAGAAGACGATTTTGAGGGATTTGCTATAGCAACGCGCGAGCTTGCCCCAATGCAGATTGTTGGCGATGACCTATTCGTTACAAACGTGAAACGACTCGCAAAGGGCATCTCGATGAACGCGGCAAACGCGCTGCTTCTCAAAGTCAATCAGATAGGTACACTGTCTGAAGCAATGGCGGCCGCCAAGCTGGCTTTTGACCACGGTTACAGAGTTGTTGTCAGTCACAGATCCGGTGAGACTGAGGATTCTTCAATTGCAGATATTTCCGTGGGGCTTGGAGCTCAGATGATAAAGACTGGAGCGCCAGCTAGAGGCGAGAGAACTGCGAAATACAATCAGCTCCTAAGGATTGAGGAAGAACTGGGCTCAGAGGCTGAATACATGGGAAAGAATCTGCAGCACGCCTAGGGCGGTCTTTCTGCCCGAATTGAGTTACATTCCTTTCAACGTTTGTATCGTGATCATTAAATCACAAAGAGATTTGTGGAGCTTATCTGCCAGATCACAGAGATAGGCAAGAGTCTACTCATATCGGATTGATCACAATGACGAGATCCTACTCGGTCGTAGGCCTTGAAGACTTTCCACTGGTTAAGGAGGGCGACGATCTTGGCCGGATGATCACAATCTCTCTAGAAAAAGAAGGCATATCTCTTAGTGATGGAGACGTCGTTGCCGTTTCCCAGAAGATTGTGTCCAAATCCGAGGGCAGAATCGTCAACATATCTAATGTCAGCCCATCGAGAAAAGCCGAGAAGTTGGCTAAGGTCACACGCAAAGATCCTCGTCTCATAGAGTGTGTTCTAAAGGAATCTAGAAGAGTCCTTGGAACGGCTGAACGTGCCCTAGTCGTAGAGACTCCGACAGGTCTTATCTGCCTTAACGCTGGAATCGACAAGTCGAATATTTGCGGAGGCGACACCTATTCGCTTCTCCCAACGAACCCAGACTCATCTGCCCAGGTCATAAGAGCGAGATTAGGAGAATTTACTGGAAAGAATGTCGGCGTGATAATATGTGACACTTACAGTAGACCGTTGAGAAACGGAATAGTTGAATTTGCCATCGGGATAGCAGGGGTTAGACCATTCAAAGATTACAGAGGAACCCGTGATCTTTTTGGAAACGAACTGAAGTTCAAATTGGTCGCTGTAGCCGATGAAATGGCCGCTGCAGCTGAACTCGTCATGGGGCAGGGATCCGAGGCTATTCCGGTTGCCATAATCAAGGGACTGCGATTAGTGGTCGCCGATTCCGCGGTTGACCCCGAGTCAACCGAGCTCCTGATGCCCACTTCCAGAGACCTTTACAGAGGCACGATCAGATAGTAGAAACAATCACTGTGAATTCAATTAACCAGATGTGAATCCCAAAAAAGAAAAAACATGCTCGTTCGATATCGTGGTCTCAGTGAGCTGGAGCCTGTGCATGGGCTCGTGAATCAACGAGTTTCTTCAGATCATCGGGTATGTTCGGTTCATACGCGACTTTGATCACCCAGCGGAATATATCCCTCTCAGCAACCATACCCACTATCTTCTGGTCCTCCATCACGGGAAGACGTCGAATATCCTTTCTGACCATCTGTTCTACGGCCTCCCAGACCTGAGCTGAAGGCATGACGGTAATGAGAGGTTTTGACATTATCTTACCCACAACCATTCCCATAACCTTCTGGCCCTTTGCAGTTCTTGTCGTGAGATCTCGCTCAGTTAGTATTCCTGCTGGCTTACCCTTTTCCGTTACAATTACGCCTCCAATCTTGTTTCTGACCATGGTTCGAAGGACTTTGCTCACCTTTTCGGTAGACTTCACCGAAACAACTTTGGTGGACATTATGACAGAAACAACTTCACTTGGCGCTGAGGAAACTGTCAAAATCACCATCCCAATTAATGATTGTAGCTTCGAAACATCTAAAAGGCTTTTCGTTAAGAGAACAATCCCACGATCGTTTTGACCTCCCAGCCTGTCTCAAGATGTTAAATAGCTGCAAATTTCTTCTTCATCCAGCTTGGAATGTGCTAGTCGAAGATGAGAAAACCCAACTCTGTGTTGCGCGGTTCTAACCTTAATACCTGATTCCTTAACCTGTATGACTGGCGTCTAGTTTGCGTGTTGGAATCATTACGCGAAACGAGGATTCATGGTGTGGAAGGAGACTCAGAAAAGCATTTGAAGATGCGGGAAGCGCCGTGTGCTTCCTCACCTTCCAAGATTTGGTCACAAGGATTACAGGGAAGACGACCGTTTCCTCCAACAATCTGGATCTTATCTCTGAGCTGTCAGCTCTATTCGTGAGGCCAATTGGAAGAGGCTCGCTTGACGAAATAGTATTCCAGCTGGATCTGCTTCATACTTTCTCGGAAAGAGGTATCCCGGTTGTGAACTCACCCTTGGCGATCGAGAAAGCCGTTGACAAGTATCGGGCCCTTGAACTTCTGGGATCAGCTGGCGTTCAGGTTCCGGAAACGGTGGTGACCGAGAATGTCAATGAGGCGATGGAAGCTTTCAAGAGCTTCGGAGGAGAAGCGATCGTGAAACCCGTGTTTGGCTCACGTGGAATTGGGGCCGCTAGAATATCTGACATTGATGTCGCCGAGAGAGTTTTTCGAACACTCAGATTCTACAAACATGTGATATACGTTCAAGAATACGTTCCACATGGAACAAGCGATGTCAGAGCGTTTGTGATCAAAGACCAAGTAGTCGCCGCTATGAGGAGAGAATCCAAATCTTGGAAAACGAACGTCAGCCAAGGGGCAAAGCCAGTTCAACTCCGTCCATCTGACGAGCTAGTCAAGATTGTCGTGAAGGCGTCTGCTGTGTTAGGTTGCGAAATAGCTGGGGTGGACGTTATGGAGAATGACGAAGGCTTCACGATCAACGAGATCAATTCCCAACCTGGGTGGAAGGGTTTGCAGTCAACCACAAGAGTAGACATAGCTCAAAAGATCGCTGATTACGTGATATCCCGAGCCAAATGAACAAAAGTCTCGACGCTGGACAAGGACTCTTTTCTAAAGATCAAAATCCAAATGAAGCTGTTGCGCCAAGTTTCTCAGGTTATCCCACACTTTGAAGTACAATGGGATGCCGTTCTTTCTGTATTGTTGCTCAAGTTCCCATTCTTTCTCTCCATGCATGTATATCCTGTCCTGACCCTTCGTCTTGTTTGATCCTCTGACGGATCTGATCATGGCGTCCATTCGTTCCTTGAACTTGTCTAGTTGGGTGAAAGCATTAACATCTATAGCTCCGATGAACTGTCCGATATTGGAGGGCCTCGGATCTTCCGGAGTCCCAACGCTAGCGCCGTAGGCTGCTCCGGACAATATGCCTGAGAGTATATCCACGAGCAATGAGAGTCCGTACCCCTTGTATCCCGCCGTTTGTTCCAGTCCACCGAGAGGCAACAGCCCGCCTCGCCTTGTCTTGTACACGCATCTCATTACCGTCTTCGTATCAAGTGCTGGGTCGCCATTCTCATCTATCGCCCATCCGACTGGAACGCTTTTTCCATGCCTCTCATAGACTTCCATCTTTCCGATGGGAATGACACTGGTCGCCATGTCTAGGACGAAGGGCAATTCATTCTTTGCAGGGACTGCAAAAGCAACAGGGTTGGTTCCAAGAATTGGCTCTATTCCAAGGGTCGGAACGACAAGTGGCCAAGCGTTGGTCATGCATATTCCAATCATGTCTTCTTTGAGAGCCATCATGGCGTAGTAGCCGGCGATTCCAATATGGTTGCTGTTTGTCACAGTCGCGAACGCCAAATGAGATTTCTTGGCTTTCTCGATGCATCGCTGCATGACCCTGTATGCAACAACCTGTCCCAGACTATTCTCCCCGTCCACGAGCACACTTACGGGTGTCTCGTTCTTCAAGGTCAATTTGGCTGCAGGCCTAATCCAACCGTTCATTAGCCGCTTGGCATACCTCGGTAATCGTGATACTCCATGTGACTCGATTCCTCTGAGGTCTGCACTCACGAGAATGTCTGACGTTATTTGCGCTTCTTCTTCGGGGACATGAAGGTTCGTCAGTACTCTTGTGCAGAATCCTTTCAGTATTTCAGATCCTACGGTTCTTTCTTGATTCGACAAATGATTTCATCTCACTACATGACTAGTTAAGAATGCCCATGGTTTTCTTCAGTACATCCATGTTGATGTTTCCAGCCGTATACGTCATGCCAGTTCGGATGTTGTTGATCGAGACGACTGCGGGAGCGAATAGATTTGGATCAATATTGTAGAAATCATAGTTCGCAGCCTTGAGGATCTCGTAGAAAGGTTTTCCATATTCTCTTGCTGTTGATGATGGTGCTCTTGCTACTAACATTTTCAATTTCTCGTCATCTTCAAAATCCACGGTATAATAGACCTCTCCGCCATAGTATATCGCGTCGTTTGTCCGTCCCATGGCTTGCCCTGCTTTCGGATGAATGGGGGCAATTGGCGCGTAACCGCAACCTGAAAGAATCTTCTTAGGATCGAATCCGACTTCGCTGAGTTTGTGTATTCCAGCCTCGACCACTCTTCCAGAGATCTGAACTGATCCTGCGACAGAAGACGTAGGCGCCACCATTACGAACAGATTCTCCGGAGAAACCTTACACTTTTTGGATATGTACTGGATTGCCTCTCCGGTTGGTTTTGAATCTGACTCAAGAATCATCACAGCCTTCTCGGAGCTGTCTGTGTAACCAATTTTTTCGTACACCTCCTTAGGTTTCAAAGCAATCGCGCGTCCCGGTCCTGAGCCCATCGCAGAATAGTTGTCGGTCTTTATCTGCCATCCTGCGAGCTGTGAGCCGAGGGTAGCGATGGCGGGATATGCTGTCTCAACAAATATGCTTGGAAGCGAAACATCTCCATATCTTGTATGAAAAACATGTGCTTTTCCAAGTCCCGCCAAGCATAGTTCAGTCATGGCTACGCCTGCGGCATAGCCTCCAGGGGCTCTCACACCTGCATCAAGCAACGTAGCGCCAGTTGAATCCCTTTCTACAATGATACCTAACTCATTTCTAGTTCGGATAATCTCCTCAACGACTCTCATCGCGGTTTGGTTGACGCTTATCGACAAGACCTATTCCTCCGGCTTCTGGATGAAAGCCTCACACCATTTCAACTGCGGGTTACTTGACGCTTTGACGAACAGTCGCCCTTTTCCAGTTTCTGTCACATCACCGACGAAGCTATAGAATGGTCCGTGGATTTTTTGTTCTTCAACCTTCACTTTCTCTCGTAGCTCATCAAAACTGAATGATGGTAGAATTGAGGGAGTTGTTCCCAGTATCACGATTTTTCCTCCAGTCATTTGGGCTCCAGCTCTGTCCTCGCAGTCACCTTCGATTAGGATAGTTCCATCATTCATGTGGATTCCGGGGAACGTTCCAGAATTTCCTTTCACTATTATTGTCCCACCTTTCATCCAGCAGCCCATCTCAGCTCCAACGTTGCCTTCTATTACTACAATCCCACCTTTCATGCCGAGTCTGCTTCCCCGATAGGCAGAACCTACAAAGTCTCCGGCGTTTCCATGAATACTGATTCTTCCACCTTCCATTCTAGACCCGACCCATGATCCAGCATTGCCGTGCACGACGATTTGCCCGCCGGACATTTCTTCTCCGAGATGCATTCCCACATCTCCTTCTGCTTCTATCGTACCCGAAGTCATTCCATGACCGATTCTTCGAACCTTCTTCAGATCTCCATGAATTCGTATTTTGAGCTCATTGGATGGCGCATCACTGTTGACATCAATATCGAACATGCTGCAGAGCTGAACCTTTTGATTTCCTTCCCACAGTTCAAGTGTCTGGATTTCTCGATTTGTCTTTCCAACGAGAAGATCAGGCGATATACATGAAGCGTCAACAGGAACTGTCAGTTGTCTTGTGAGTTTCATGATGATCTCTTTCAAATTCTCTGCCCTGCGACAGTTTCAAATCTTCTAGATGACTTAAGATAGTCTTCGCCTATGGGGTAGTTGCTCATGCGCATAGTGTAGTAGTCTTCGAATCTCTCTTTCAGGTTCGTGAGCATCTGGTCATAAGTGTCTTGAGGCACATCTGGACTAACCCAGAATGTTTTCCCAGGAACACTAGCCACGACTTCACCGTTCTTGACAAGAACTTTCCCATCTTTTATCGTGTAGGCAGCTTTTCGCAACGCTTTCCGAACAAGTCTATAGTCCCTTGATGGATTGATCGTTGTGGGATTGATTGCGTAGACAGATACGTCTCCGTCTGCGCCCAATCCTAGGTGGCCCTTGTCTTTGAGTCCAAGGCTTTTTGCTGTTGCAGCTCTTGTTGTGATGGCAACTTCGTAGAATGTGTATTCTCGATCAAGTGATGAAACATTGAGTCTCCTATGTGCGCTCTTGTTCAGTTTGCGTTCAACGTTCCCTCTCGCGTTTTTGCTCATTAACCACGCTATTACCCTCGGATATTCTGTGAATGGTCCCGCGTTTGGATGGTCTGTCGTCATATGTACACGCCAAGGATCTTCGATCATTAGAGCGAGCTCAAGACCAATGCCCCATTGGATACAATTGACGTAGTTGCTCTTCTTGTAGTGGAATGGAACTATTCCTCCTCCGGTTTCGGCTTCTACATCTGTATTCCCCCACTTGTTTCCAGAGATCATATACAGTAGAAACTGGAAGCCGCCGTCTGCAGTCATCGTAGTTGTATCTGTGAATATTATCTGTCCCAGGTCGATCTCCGCATGCTCGTGTTTGTTCACGTAGTCAGCGATCTCAGGCGCACCTGAGCCTACGTTGATCCAATCCGTCCCGCTTCGTCCCGTGAACTGTACGTGAGTTATGTGTATGATCGGTTTTCCGCCGTGGTACAGGTCTCTTACACAGTCCATAGTCTTGATTGTCGTTTCATAGTTACCAGCTCTCGCCAAGTCGTTTGTGTGAACATGGATCGGATGAGGAAGGTTGAGGAATGTGTTGATCTTGCACAAACCCCGGATTATTTCCCTTGGCGTAATGTCGAACTTTGGAACTGGCTCGTCCAGGCCTGAGACATATTTTCCCCAACCCCAAGCCTCAACACCTCCTGGGTTGACCAGTTTTATGGCGTAGCCCTTCGTGGCCTTTAACATCCAAGAAACATATGCCGCACATTCATCGAGTCTTCCATCCTTGAGATAGTCCATGATAAGCCAGTTGTTTCCAAAAAGGGGAAAGCATCCCTTGTCTACCATCGGTGTGTCGTTTAGCTCCTCGTGGGTGTGTCTCGCCTTCAACGGAGGTGTGGCCGGTTCGAATACTGTGGTATATCCCATTCTCGCGTAACGATAACCTGTGGTAAAGGTAGACGGAATCGATCTGCCGACGCCAGCTCTCATCACAGAAGTTCTCGATTCAACGTCCTTCTCGTGATCTTCAGGTCTCATCATTCTGCCGAGATTTACTTTTGATCCTGCAATATGAGAATGAATGTCCACACCGCCTGGCATAACAACCATGCCGAAAGCGTCAACGATTCTTGCTGACGCGCTGACTCCATCAACCACCCGGCCATCTCTGATTGCGATGTCCATCCTCTCTCCGTCAATCCGGTTCAATGGATCATAGACCCATCCATTACTCACCAGAAGCTCAGACACGATCTTACACCTGCTTCAGATCTCTCACACGGTTCAAGATTGCCCTTACAACCTCAACGTCTGTCTTGACATCGTGAGGAGGATCCAGAAGTTTCTTGCACTCTAAGACAACTCCATCCATCCGATACAACGATCCCCTGGCTTCGACACCCATCAATGCCGCCGGAAAAACTACATCTGAAACCATTGTGGTGGCAGTTACATGTGGGTCGATAGTAATTAGAGGAATCTCTGAGAGATTCTTCGCCACCGAAAGTGGCAGATGTGCGATCGGGTCCGATGAGATCACAAGCGCAGCGTCACATTCTCTTCTTGACAGTATGTCAACTGCTGATGTTTCACCAGGATTGTAGTATGGGTATCCTCGACTTAGGTCCACAGCATATGGATATCCTGTTGTCCAAGAGGTCACCTCATTTGCTCCACAAACGTTAAAGTGCCCCCGCATGGGCATTATCAGAAATTTTGTGAGTCTGTTCAAGTCTCTGACCAAGGAAAGCGCAGCGTCCACATTCCTGCTCTTCCCATGACTCATGGTAAGGCCTACGCCATAGAAGATGATCCCGCACTCGCATGCAACGAGCATGTCTGCAAGCTCCTCGATCTTCTCTGAGCTCACGCCTGCGATGACCTCTTGTTCCAATTCTTCGCCTTTGACAGCCATTCTGAGTGCACTCAGAAGCTCGTAGTCTCTGTTTGGCTCTGTTTCGATGAAGAGATCAGCCATTTTGGCCGTGTCCGTCTTTCTCACGTCAACGACGACCATCTTCCTCTGTTTGCGTCCTTCTCTAAACCTTCCTTTGCTCATGACACCATATCTCGTGATGTGCCTTGGATGAGCGTGAACTGGGTTCGCACCCCAATACACGATAATATCGGCTCTATGTCTCACCTCGCCGAGAGTACAAGTTGATACACCGATGTCATGGCACCCGATCAAACCCGGCCCGTGACAGAACCCTGTATTGTTGTCGATTACACCACCGACAAGTTCGCAAAGCTCCACACCCACACATGTAGCTTCAGTGCTTGTCAGACTCCAGCCAAAGAGAAGGGGATACTTGGCGTTAGATAGTATGCTTGCAGCCTTCGATACGGCCTCCTCGAATGAAGTTGGCTCCAGTTTATCGCCACGTCTTATCATTGGCGAGGTGTTGCGTTCACCTTGGTGGCCAAGAAACTTGCTAATCGAGATTGCGCAAGCATTCCTTGCTTCAACTATCTTTCCGTCCTTAATCTTGATTTGAAGATCGTCACATCCCGTGCCGCATACTGTGCATACAACGTCGGGAATGGTTACTTCGCTCAGGGTTGTCGCTTCCTACCATATGAACTAAAGATCAGACTCTCTAGCTTTGGAACCTCTTCCTCAGGTGTTGGAGAGATTGTTGCTTCTATACCCTTGAGCGATGGCATTCCGCTTCCATGTGTTTCTGGATCCATAACGCGGCTTGCCCAAGGACCATATGGAATGAACGCGAGTCCTTGGGGAAGCGTTTGCTTCGCCTTGAAAGCTTTGACCACAACATCGCCGAAGTTCGTTTTGATTCTGACATTTCCGCCTTCGGGTAGGCCCAGTAAGCTCATATCGTCAGGGTTTAGCTCACAAACAGCAACGCTCTGGAAGTATTCCTCGGAGAACTTTCCGAGTTCTTTGCCTTTGCCCTGTCCCAGAGTTCTCCCCGAAATCAGTGTAACCCTTAGAACGGTCAAAAGAGGATCAACCAGAATGTTTCTATTGGTCGAGGGCCAGGTCCTCTTAAGATTTGCCTCCCTTGACACGTACCAACGACTCTCGAGAGAGATCAAGATTTCTTTGAAAGCAAACAGAAGCCTCCGTGTCGCGATCGTAGCAGTGCTCGCAGCACTTCATGCCATACTTTCCATGTTTCCCGGAGTCTGGCGAAGGTGGAGCATATTGATGGTGCCATTCGAAGGCATCATTGCCGGACCGTTCCTTGGCGCGTCGGCTGCTTTCATTGGCGTTGTGGTGGGCCGTTTCTCCAAACCAGAATTCTTCTTTGTGGAAAATTTCTTTGGCATCGCAGAGCCCGCAGGAGCATTTGCAGCCGGACTGCTATTCACCAAGAGATGGAAAATCGTCGCTGTCATCTACTTACTTCTTCTGAGCGTGTTCTTTCTTCACCCACTGGCTCGATTGATACCAATGTGGACTCTCTGGGATATCTATGTCGCGTTCTTCGCAATCTTTCCTGCGGCAGTAGTTGTAAGGAGAACTTCACAGGACTCGACAGATATTAGGAGTCTGTTCTTTTCACTAGCGCTAGTAACCTTCGTGTCGGTCGAGTTGGACGTGCTAATCAGAGTATT
>CAYGZB010000018.1:0-7922 GCA_964354325.1 uncultured Candidatus Bathyarchaeia archaeon
TACTTATGCGAGGGTTCTCGTCATAGAGCCCAATGAAATCATCTGGAAAGAAAAGAAACCAATTCTTGGCAAAGAAGCCTCAATGCTTCTTCTCCGAATCGGAGCAATAAGATTCGGAGAATTCACACTAAGTTCTCGTCGCAAAAGTCCCTACTACATAGATCTTCGTTTGGCACCGTCCTATCCAGATGTGCTCGATCGGATTGGCGACTTGTACGTGGGCGTAGTCAAGAATGAAATCCAGCCCAAATGGAAGATTGATAGAATAGCAGGCGTTCCCACCGCAGGGCTACCAGTTGCAACAGTTGTCAGCCAGAAACTGCGTATTCCACTGATCTACGTGAGAAAAGAGAAGAAAGACTACGGATTAAGCAAGACCGTTGAAGGAGTCGTCGAATCAAATGACAACATTCTCTTGGTCGACGACCTCATCACGACTGGCCATAGTACAATTCAAGAGGCCGAGATACTGCGTGAGACTGGAAATGTCAAGCACGTTGTGGTTCTTGTTGATAGAGAGCAAGGCGGTCCAGAAAATCTGAGGCATGAAGAGTTGGAGCTTCACAGCCTCATCAAGATAACTGATGTTTTCGCCTACTTGAAGGATCTCGACGCAATTCCGCCAAAAACTTATGAGACTGTTATGAACTATGTGAAAGCTTCCACACAAGCTTCTGCGCAACAGGTAGTTGTCACCAGTGGTTCAAGTCAAATCGCCAACCCAAAACCTTCGTAGCACTCTTGCGAGGCTCATAGAGGAAAGAGCGCTTTTCCTCGGAGAATTCAAGAGCCCTTCAGGAGGCCGAAGCAGCTACTACATCGATATGGCAATGATATTCACAGAGCCTACGAGCCTTGAAATCGCAGTCAGCCTTACATTGGGCGAACTTAAGAAACTGAATGTTGACAGAATAGCAAGTCCATCCGTTGAGGCTGACCCCATAGTAGCCGTGGTTGGCATGCACGCAAAACTGGGCTCACTTTTTATTCATCAAGGCCAGCCAATCTACGCCTATGAGACGCTGGAGCACCTCTTAGGTAGAGGAAAAAAGGTTGCCATCATCGCTGATGTAACTCTTAGCGGAAACACCGTTCTGCTGGCAGCAAAGACACTACGATCTGCAGGCGCTGAAGTCTGGACAGTAATCTCCATCATTGACCGCGAGAAAGGTGCACGTGAGCTTCTCGAAAGCAACGGTATCCAGTTCATTCCCCTTGTCGAAGCTAAGGACATAAGAGTCCCCGGAAAACGTGAAATGGCATCCAACACCGAATAGCCTCGGTTCAGCCCACCTAGACCGCGCCAAAATCCGACGATCCAGTTTCGCATTTCGAAACAAGGATCAAAACAAAAGAACCTGTATTACGATGTCATTGTCAGAGAGTCACTTCATCTATTAAGTCACACCATCTGGAAACAAAAGTCTGTGTTGAAAACAGTTTTGCTCTCTCCGCGGCTTTGTCGCTCATGCGCTTGAACGTCAAATCATCTGCGAGAAGGAGATCCATCTTGTCTGCCATCTCTTCAGAGTTGTTCACTAAGAAACCGGACTCTCCATCGGCGACTGTCTCAATCTGCCCTCCTCCTCTTGCAACAATTGGAATGGTTCCTGCTGCCTGAGATTCAACAACGCAAATCCCGTAGTGCTCGCCGGGATTGTAGTTTGCAAAAATCCTAGATGATTTGTATACGTTTACTATTTCGTCATCACTGGGATTCAGTCTTAGAGTTATTTCTCTTTTCGCCAGTTTGAACAGTCTGTCTCTGAGTTTGGGGTAGTATGCCGTTGTATATACGTCGCCAGGGTTCACAGCTCCTGCAATTTCCAGTTCAATGTCAGGGTGATTCTCTTGAACCTTCAGAAAGGCATCCAGGACTACGTCTATTCCTTTGTTTCCATCCAGTCTTCCTACGTAGCATACCTTTCTCTTACGATCGACGTAGGTGCTCTGAAACTTGTCGACGTCAGCCGGAGGATAGATTACGTGGAATCTGTCAGGAGGCAATTCAGACCGCCACATGATTCTTGCCATTCCGTTAGTGAAGTTGCTGTTGCATACGGATGCGTCCAGTCTTTTCAAGGCTCGATAGTGTAGTCCCCAATAGAATGCTCGATAGAGCTCTAGAAACATGCTGTGGCGGTAAGCCTGAAGTTCCGTAGGCCAATGAACGTATTGAATGAATTTTGTTCTCTTTTTTGCTACTAGAGAAAACACGGCGGGTGGCGAATCGGCATTGATCACGACGTCTGGGCTAAAATCGTGAATGCATCGTTTGAGCGCCAGCGTCACAAGAAGCGTGGACGAGTAGAGTTTTGCACGTCTCGTCGGTCTCAATGGGCTTGCAGTGTAGAAGCGTTTTGCTTCCAGAAACTCTCTGTGACATCGCCCGGGTAAAGGTCTGTTTCCTGCGCACAATGCCACGTCGAATCCTGCCCCAGAAAGCGATGTGGCAAGAGCCGCGGTAAACTTGTTTCCTCCTCCAAGAAAGTTAGCATTATATACGGTCAGTGCGACTCTCAACTTCACAACCCCAGAGTGATGGCGGTGACTATTCTCCGGAACAAGGTAAAAAAAGTATGTTACATCGTAGGAGCAAGCAAGGAGAAGACTCCGCGTGCAACAAAGATTGCACAAGCTCTTGACGCCGAGATCATTGACTGCCCTTCGAAAGTGAAAAGATATACAACATTCCCAGTGCTACTGCCAATCACTCTCGCGTTTTCAAGGCATGATATCGTAATCGTGAACAATATCCCAACTCATGTGGTTTTTTCGGTTTGGATTGCCTCAAGATTCCGAAAATTCGTTCTGGTAGTAGATTTTGTGAATTTCTGGAGATTTGCAGTAAGCAAGAAGTACAAGGCACTCTCAGGCATGGCTTCTTACTTCGAGAATTGGATCTACAGAAGAATAAGGTATGGACTGGCCATAAATGACGTGATCGCCAAATCTGCAGAAGAAGCTGGCGTGGAAATTGTGAAAGTCGTTCATGACGCAGCGGATCACGAACTTTTCAGACCATCTTTCAATCTGGCTCCGGTGGTTGCCATCGCGGCAAATCTACGGAGAGATGAAGGCGTTGATGTACTTCTAAATGCAATGAAGACTGTGAAAGATGAGTTTCCAAACATCAAATGTCTAGTAGCAGGAAGCGGGGAGGAAGAAAACAGTCTCAAAGAATTGGCGAAGAAGCTTAAACTCGACTCTCACGTTGAATTCCTTGGATGGATACCAAACTCGAATTTGCCTCAGATCTACGAACATGCTTCAGTCGGTGTGGTGTCAATGCGTACCCTTTCACCATTCGCACTACCAATAAAACTGTTTGAATACATGAGTTCCGGACTTGCCGTCATCTCAACCGACACGGCTACTATTCGAACAATCATACGAGACGGAGAGAACGGTCTTCTATTTCCGACAGAGGACTTCAATACGTTGGCTTCGCTCATTATAGGCGTATTATCTGACAGCGGTCTGATGAGAAAATTGCAGAACGGTGCTAGACATACTGTTGAGGTTGGGCTGAACTGGAGATCGGAGTCCGAAAAGCTCATGAAGTTTGTCAATGACGTTTCTTCGGAAGAGAATAATGAACAAATGATGGGATAGTCTGTTGAGCATTGAAGGTTCAAAAGTGGTAGTGACAGGTGGCGCCGGATTCATCGGTAGCAACTTGGTTGAGAACCTGACACAGTTAGGATGTTCCGTTATCGTCATCGACGATATGTCGAAGGGACAACTGGGGAACATTAGATCATCTCTAGATCAAGGACGTGTCAAGGTCTTTCGAGAAGATATTAGAGAATACCGAATGATTCGACGGGTGACTAGAGATGCTGATTATGTTTTTCACGCTGCAGCAATCATCGAGGGTAGAAATCCAAGCATTGATGAATCAGCTTTCCATGATGTCAATGTAACGGGGACTCTCAATCTTCTGAGGGCTTCATGCGGATCAGGCGTGAGACGGTTCATCAATATCTCATCAGCTGCCGTATATGGCAAGTCGCTTTCTACCCCAATTCGTGAAGACTCTTTGACAAATCCCATCAGTTTCTACGGAGCGTCCAAACTTTCTGGCGAACACTACTGTAGAGTCTTCACAGCCGTCCACGACGTGGAGACAGTCAGTCTGAGGTTGTTCAACGTTTACGGACCGCTGCAAGGTTACGGTCCATACGCGGGAGTCATTACAGGTTTTGTAAACAGACTACTAAGGAATAAACGACCGATAATTCTAGGAGACGGTATGCAGACAAGAGACTTCGTTCATGTTTCGGATGTAGTTAAGGCAATGATCAAAGCTGCCACTTCGAAACAAAACGTGAAAGGCAAAGCATTCAATGTTGGTTCTGGGAAATCCATCACGATCAAATCCCTCGCCAGACGACTCGCAGAGATATGCGGAAAAGATGACCTTGTTCCTCAATACAAACCGCCGAGGCCTGGCGATATCAGGCATAGCTGTGCAGACGTGAAACTTGCCTCGAGTTATCTGGGTTTTCGTTCTGCTGTGCCGTTGGACAAAGGTTTGGAGGACTATGTCTCTTTCGTGGAGGGGAAAGACTAAGCGTCAGTCTGATACATTGTTATTTCTCTTTTTCGAGTTCCAGAAAAAGAAAGCCCAGATATCCACAATTGTCACAGATGTATCTATCCGGAAGGATCCATCCGGAGAACATGCCGACGCTGTGGATTCTTGTGCTTCCGCATCTCGGACAGACTCTGAGGTCATGTCTGCCTCGCTTAAGGCTTCTTATGGTTTCAAATAGCCCATTCATTAGTCTCGCCCCAGATGCTGGGAATCTGTGTGTCTAGTGAAGCTCTATACTGGACTCTGAGAATCCTTGTTCGACCAGCAGCTTCCTTACCTTGTCTCTGTGGTCTCCTTGGAGGATTATCTGCAAGTTCTTTGCTCCTCCACCGCATGCGCAGAGCGTCTTCAATTTGGACGCCAACTGGTTAAGGTTGACGCTGTGGGAATCAATCCCTTCTATTACTGTTGTGTGCTTGCCCCATTTTCTGGTTTCGAGTTTAACCTTGATCAGTTGCTGCTCCATGCTTATGGTGCCACAGACACAGAGATCCTTGGGGAGACCGCAGACGGCGCATATGGCAGCCATGGAACTAGTTTCGGACCTCCTCATGAGAAAAGATTCTCTCTAATGTCGATATCGACGACGTATCCGCGGACGATTTGATGGTAGAACCGATAAGGATATCATTCGAGATTGGGTCGATGACTCTTTTCATTGACAGCTCTATCAACTTGCCAACATAATAGTGGGTGAATATATTTAAGCAGTTCCCACTCTTGTGCGTCTTTTCACTCATGATGGTCGCGGAACTTTACTGTTCCATGAGTGGAACGTTAATATTCCACTCAAAAGAACAATCTTGTCATGAAACGATCATGCGCGGTCTCCTGGATTACCACACAATCCAGAAAGACTGTGAAATGTCGAAATGGATTCCTCAGGACTCACCATAGAGTCATGTTAGTTGCCGCCATTATGCTGTTAACCTTCTTGGGAATCTCGCCCGCTTTTGCTGATTCAATCGAGACCACACACATAGCAATGCGAAAGGGTGAGACGCTTACAGTTTCCTGCACTAGTCTCGCGATAGAAAGCGTGTATGTGCACGGGAATCTATCGCAGATTGAACTTGATTTTCCAAAGACGTATCCAACCTCCGAGATTTCGTTCAAAGCTATGAACCTTGGCAACCTCGATCTGACAATCACGTTCCAACATTCAGGAGACTACAGAATATCCGTTAGCATTCTTGACACTCTAGGGGGTCTTCGAGATGTGGACAATTACTACCTGTCAAATGGATCTTTCACGGTCAAAATCATGGTGTCCATAGCAGCATCGCCAGCAAAAGTCGCACAACTTCAGCGTTTCTCTCATCAAGATTTTTCGAATTGGATGGCACGGTTTGGAGAAGCTTTTCCACTTTGGACAAAACTCCTTTACATGTTCCTAGGTTTTCAGTTTCTCTTCGTAGGTTATGAGAGAATCACATTCGATGACAAAATCAGACAAGAAAGAAGACTTAGGCCACTGGACCGCGGAAACAAAATCTACATTTCTGTCGATGTACTTTGCAGGTTCCTTCTTACATGTCTAGCTATCACTGCGGCTCTGATGGTTGGCCAAGTCATCCTTCTAACGATACTGAGATATTTCCTACTTGTGACGATAGAACTACCGTCAATCTGGAATCTCTTCGTTTTGGCCTTTGGAGCGGCAGTCACGATCTTGGTCTACTTGCTCAGGACAGTCCTAAGGCACAAATTTGAGTTCGCGCCAGCGGGGTTTGAGTAGATTGTCCGAAGATCATTCTGTAGTTTCTGAGAATGAAGACCTGATGTTCGGGTCCTCAAGACCGTGGTGGCTCAGGCACCGTTGGTTAAGATGTCTGAACTACTTGGCACTTGTAACGGCTGATGAGGGATACTCGAAATGGAGGAGATCGAGAGTCTCGAGAAGAAAGTATCTGAAGATGCTGGACAAACTGAACAAGGACTACTCCCCTGAGAATTTTTCGATCAAGAAACTAATAGGTAGAGAGAAGGAGCTGGACCTCCTTCTAGATGCATTCAGACTTCACGTTCTGCGGCATCCAAAAGTTCTGAAATGGTTCGGGAGAGAAGACCTTCCGAAAGCTATCTGCATCACGGGCGAAAGCGGTGCCGGAAAGACATTCATTGCAATGGTCAGTATGAGGCAGATGATCATGGAAGCCAACCGCAGTGGTGTGCAAGTTTCTCCGATCGTGATCCGAGGATCAGACGTTTACTCGGAATTCTATGGAAAAAGCACGAAGCTCTTGGCAGGTATACTCAAGCAAGCCGGTTCGACACCTTCAGTGGTATACATCGACGAGTTCCAAAGCTTCGGAAGAAAAGTGCGAGGCGAAACGTCCGCTGAGATGGAAGACACGCGAGTTCAAGATGAGCTGAACAGGTGGCTTGACACAATACTTGGCAACGACTCACGAACACTAGTAATACTCGCCACGAACGCGTATGAAACGATTCGAGAGGACATTCGCCGAAGACTCGTACGCGTGAATCTCGATGCGGGCATGACCCGTGAGATGCTGCTCGCTATCGTCGAGGCAAATTTGGATCGACATGGTTGGACATGCGTGTCTTCCGAACAAGTCTTGAAAACATTGGAGAGACATGCGGCGATTAGAAGGAAAGGAAGCGTTACGCCAAATGACGTGAGCACGGTATTCAAGGAAGTCAAGAGAAGAAAAGAAGCTCCTCTAAGAGACCGAGTACGAGATGGACGGCCATTTGAGACTTCGATTGAGCCAAAATACATAGTGTCTCTGGATGATTTTGAGGCCGCAGCTGGCGCAATGAAGTTCTACACGGACCAACAGAAATCACAGCAAGTCACCGATGCAGTATGCGTCGAAAAACCAGATCGTAAGCGCAATGACATAGGAGGCCTACATGACATCAAGAACAAACTCTTGAATCAAGTTGCTTTGGCCCTGAATCCAAACATGGAGAAACTTGGGCAAAGAGCCAACAACCGCTTCATGCTTCTAGGTCCCCCAGGCACTGGCAAGACTCTGCTGGCTTTGGTCGCGGCGGCAGAGAATGACGTTTGTTTCATACGGGTCAGAGGAGGTGAATTGATGAGCGGCGCATCCTTCCAGGGAGAACCGGAAAAGAGAATAAACGATCTTTTCGCGTTGGCTCGTCAGAAAGCTCCATGTATCCTTTTCCTGGATGAGTCTGATGCCATTTTCTGGGGTGGAGATCCCACAAGCAACAAGATACTCGCACAGGTAAAGGCTGAACTCAGTGACCTGGAACCTCGAGACAAAGTAGTGATAATGGCAGCTTCAAACAAGGAACAAATGATAGACCAGGCAACCCGTGATAGATT
>CAYGZB010000018.1:8022-11240 GCA_964354325.1 uncultured Candidatus Bathyarchaeia archaeon
GCAAAGTATGGGGAAGATCTGGCGAGGCTCTGCAACAACTTAGGAATCAAGTCTTCAGAATATCTCGATCTAGATGGTCAAACCATTGCACCAGAGACTTACAAGATTCGCCTGTCTCATTTTGTCACGGCAATTGAGAACCTAGAATCCATAGAAGATAGAAACCGCAGAGAGGCAGAAGAGGCTCTAATCTGCAACAATCCACCTTCAGGAGTGTCACATGGTCTGTATGCCACCGACCGTGGTGATGGTGGCATATTGGCAATTCAATGCGTCGTCAGACCGGCAACGGCAGGCGACAACCCCATCTCTGTGACTGGTCAAGCTACTTCAACAGTTCTAGGACAAGCATCCATTCCAGACAGCTCTGTGGTTCAGAGTGCAGAGAATGTTGTCGAGGCTGTTGCATCTTGGCTTTGGGACAAGTGCGGAGTGAATCTAGCCGACTATCATGTGCACTTTCAGATTCGGAGCCTTCTTGAAGGCGCCCCAGGGCAAGGGGTATCAGGTCCGAGCGCCGGATTCGCAATGTTTGCTGCGTTGGTATCGGAGCTCTCTAGGGTGCCTATCAAAGGATCAAAAGTCATGACAGGTACAATAGGAGTGAAGCTCGATGTGGGACCTGTGGGAGGTCTCGGCGGAGCTGGAAGAGATAGTGGAAAGATCGTTGGGATTCTCAAGACACAGAAGATCAGGGTGACAGACCTCTTCCTCCCTGAAATGAACTACAAGAGTGCTTCAGATGAAATGCAGATGCTGAGAGACGAAGGACTGATGGTTCATCCGATGACCAGAGCAGATCTCACTTCGTGTCAACTTCTAGGCCTGAGTGAAAATTATCTTCTGACTAAGATAAAACAGAGATTTGGAACTGGTCGTTGCGAGGAAGTGGCTTTGACAGCCAAGCTAAACTAGTCTTTTCTTGCGAAGATTCTTATCGTATATAAGTTTGTGCACGCTGCGCGGTCTCTGAACGAAAGTTTGAACGCTCGAACCATGCTCGAAGGGTTACGCATCTTTGAGCAGTTTGAGGTCTGGATGAGGCAGTTGTATACAAGGAAAGGTACAAAACAAGGTAAAGTACGTTCAGGGTTGTAGTTATTCCGTTCACATTTGCACGGATTACGTGATCAGATCGGTGCGTAGATTGGAGTTTACCAAATCACAACGTCTAATGAGAAAGTGTCCTCGCTGTACCAAGGGGCGCCTTCGACTTTCAGTCCTAGAGATATTCGATAGAGGAGCGTACTCGCCTAGGGCTAAGGCGTACAAGAGAGTAACTGCCCAATGTGAGGACTGTGGGCCTGTTTCATTTGAGCAAGAGGTCAAATGCCCCACATGCAATCACGGAAACGTAAGAACATGCTCGGCAGGCTCAATTAGACCGGGAACCCGCGACGGAATAAACTACCTGATGCGCTGTAAGAGCTGCGGATACCTGTGGACTGTTTCCTTCAAGAACTTCGAGATAGGCGCGTCGGAAGAAGCGAAATTATCCAGTCAGCAACTTCAGCCAACAGTCATGTCTGCAAAAAGATTGGAGAGCGC
Organism: uncultured Candidatus Bathyarchaeia archaeon; assembly: GCA_964354325.1. Classification (GTDB taxonomy): domain Archaea; phylum Thermoproteota; class Bathyarchaeia; order 40CM-2-53-6; family CAVXDP01; genus CAVXDP01. The sequence goes on from CAYGZB010000018.1 coordinate 9,571, forward strand.
CTAGACGTTCAGTCCAAGCGATTCCTTCAGATTCTTGTATCTATTCCTGACAGTGACCTCGGTTACATTGGCGACCTCAGCTATCTCCTTCTGAGTCTTCTTCTCTCCTTCAAGAACACAGGCCACATAGAGGGAAGCAGCCGCCAAACCCATCGGGTCCTTGCCAGCAACCATACCTCTCTTTCGCGCCTCTTTCAGGATATCAAATGCTCTCCTCTGTGTCTGCATAGAAATATCCACTTTGGACGCAATCTTCGACACGCATTTCACAGGATCTTCAACAGGCATCTTCATGTCCAATTCTCGCAGCAGTAATCGGTAACATCGTGCCACGTCTTTCTTTCTAATCCTACTAGCAGCTGACACTTCCTTCAATGTCCGGGGTGTCTCTGAGTGCCTGCAGGCAGCGTACAACGAGGCAGCGGCTATTGCGGCTATTGATCGTCCTCTAACGAGTCCACTATCCAACGCTTTTCTATAGATGACTGCAGCTCTTTCTTTTATCGGAGCAGGCACGTGAATTCGATCCGTAAGTCTATCGAGCTCGGCCATCGCTTGCGCTAGATTGCGGTCGACTGAAGAATGGACTCTGGTTCTGATCTGCCATTTTCGAAGCCTCAGCATCTCAAGCCGACGGGCCAAGGGAAGCTGTCGTCCAAAAGCGTCCCGATTAACGTGGTCTATAACCGTTGACAATCCTTTATCATGTATTGAGAATGAGGTGGGGATGCCGACCCTTCCCCTTGACTCCTTCTCTTCTTTTGTGAACGCTCTCCACTCGGGGCCACGGTTGATTGCGTGTTCACTGAGGACGAGGCCACATGCCTGACAGATTACCTCGCCTAGGTCGTAATCTTCAACAAGGTTTGGACTACCACATTCAGGGCAGTTCGTTACTTTCGTCAATCTTCTTTGCGACAATTCTATCAAGTCCAGCTCTACACGTAGGCTGTGCGTTAAGGCCATCAGTTACTCAGAATCTCATGGATCTGGGTTGGAAACAGTCATCTGACCCAAAGCCTTTTATATGTCGTATACGACGCATATAAACCTTACTAGTATTTTCCCCTATATTTTCGCTCGATAGACGATAGAACCCACAAAATAGCGCTCCATATCTGAGGAAATCATAAGTTTTTGTCTCTCAAGTTTGCCTTGTCCAGCGACTTGCATCTCGGTTTTCTCGCCGGGCAGGTTCTCTGCTGGTTTCAAGAAACGCTTGTGTGAAAGACTTAAAGCAAGAATTACTGACTGTATCGTCGGCCCGGTTGCTCGACGCAGCCCGGTGGAGGAGTTAGACTCCGCCGACTGTAGCGGCCAAGCATAGCGTTGGCGTAACGCCACTAGTAGGCTCTGGATCCGCTTGGGAGAAGACACCCGCCGACGGGAGAACGCTTCAAGCTTCCCGAGTTCGAATCTCCCCCGGGCTACCACTACATATGCGAGAATTCATGTCGTTTTGTTGAGCAGTTCCCGTTTCATCTGTTCTTTGAGGGCTCGTGTGATTAGCTGTATGTATTCTGATTCTTCAGTTCTAAATGCCATACTGAATCTTATTTGAACACTACATGTTAGAAGTCCATGCATGAGCCGAATTGGCTATCCTTTTTGACCTTCCTTGATTAGCTCTCTTAGTGGAAAGCAGCCGTTACATCTTCCACAACCCGCTT
>CAYGZB010000019.1:0-3150 GCA_964354325.1 uncultured Candidatus Bathyarchaeia archaeon
CCATGACTATTGTTTCAGGTTGAATGGTTTTCCCTCTTCAAGTATCTTCTTTGGAACCTTGCTCTCCCAGATCTTCAGAAACCTCAGATCCTCGTTTCGTTCTCTAAGATCATCAGGCAACATGTGAGGGATCTCATCTATTATTGGATAGAAACGGTTGCACGATGCGCAGATGAGCAGCCCAGAAACTATCTCGTCTTTCTCTTCGAAAACATGAAGCTCAAGCGGATGGCTCTTACATATCGGGCATGCCAGAATATCCATGAGCGTCTTCTTCAACTTCAGTCCCCCATCAGATTCTTCCTACACCCGTTTCAGCCACTGCATATGTAAGCCTTTGCCGATACGCCTGTTCTGATTCCCGAACAACTCGTTCCAACAAATGACATTATATGCGCGCCCAACCCATCCACAAACCATCACAAACTTGAAGGAGGTGTATACATGCAAGCTCAAACCGAGAAAAGACTCTACACACTATTAATCATAGTATTCATAGCCTTCCTCGTCGTGAATTCAATCATGGCATACGCCATCCTAAATCAATTCTCTAGGGTTTCCTCTGTAGGTCCAGGTGGAGAGCAGACAAAAACCATCAACGTTTCAGGTGTCGGAACCGTTACAGCATCCCCTGACAGGGCTCACGTTTCATTCGCCGTATGGACCGAGGCCACTACGGCATCAGACGCTCTCACGTCAAACTCCAACAAGATGAACAAAGTCATCAAGGCATTAACGGATGCAGGCATACCCATGGACCAGATAAAGACGACAAGCTACAGCGTCGAGCCAGTCATCCAGTACCCTGAGAAGAGTGCCGAGCCACCCAAGATCGTCGGCTACATCGCAAGGAATGAGGTACAGGTCACATTGACGGACGTCACATCTGTGGGTAGGATTATCGACACTGCGGTCGTTGGCGGAGCAAACGTTGTTTCAAGCGTATACTTCACGCTGTCAGAGGGCAAGGAAGCTGAATTCAGAAATGAGGCCATAAAAGAAGCTGTGAAAGATGCAGACTCCAAAGCCAAAACCATCGCGTCATCACTAGGCGTCCAATTGATCGGGCCGACATCGATCTCGCTTGGATATGAGTATCCAATTGCTCCATACGCGAGAGCAGCATCCGCGGACGTAGAAACACCGATTGTGCCCGGACCACTGACGATAACCGCGAACGTTCAGGCAACGTATGGCTTCAAGTGAAAAGCAATAATCAGCTGATCTGAACAACTTGTCCAGTTGCACCGGACTCCAGAGCCGCTTCACAGACCTCAAGCGCTTTCAACCCATCCTCACCTGAAGCCGAAGGCTGTCTTCCAGCCAATATCGATGACACGAAACTCTCCAACTCGAGTCGAAGCGGCTCTTCCCATTTTACTTTAGGCATAACAGACCTCTTCGAATCCTCCACAACAATCTTCTGAGTCACATAATCCAATGTGGCTGTTGATTCGCTTCCCGTAATCGTCAAAGTCCTAATCTTGCGCGGCGTCAACCAGTTGGCGTCTATGAACCCGACCTCTCCTTTCGAGAAGTGGAGGAGGATCTCTGAGAAGTCCTCGTATTTGTGAACGAGACTCCCAGTCCTAGCGTATACGGTCTTCACATCGCCACCAACCAGATAACGCATAATATCCACGTCATGAATGGCGGAGTCCTTCGTCACTCCCACGTCTCCTATCCTTACCGGCCACCTGGTGACCCTTCGGGCAATCACCAAGATGATGTTGCCCAAAGCCCTCTTGTCAACGAGTCGCTTGATGTATCTCACCGCGGGATTGTAACGTTCAACAAAACCTACAGCTACGCTGACTCCATTCTCCTTGGCGATCGAGAGCAGTTCTCTAGCTTCTTCAGTTGTGCTTGCAAGAGGCTTCTCCACAAACACGTCCTTGCCAGCCTCAATCGCCTTGATCGCCACTTCCTTGTGCGTCGTGGTTGGAGTGCAGATGGTTGCAGCATCGATCTCCTTTCGTGATAGGATTTCATCTATGTTCGTGCAGTATTGGGCCTCGTATTTCGTTCCAACAGCTTTCGCCTGTTTTGGATCTATATCACAGACGCCAACAACCTTCACATGCTTGAGGCTGCTGAGTACTCGAACGTGGTTGCGTCCCCAAAACCCTGACCCTATGACCGCCACTCCAAGCCTTTTCATTTCGCCCAAGTTCCCGTTCCAATTCCGCGATAGATGGCGCCAGCCTTCTCGATCGCTTTAGGATCAAACAGGTGAGAACCATCAACTATCACCGGCTGTTTCGCCATCGCAGAAATCAAATCATTAATCTTCAACTGCTTGAACTCATCATGCGGCACGGTCAGGATCACACAGTCAGCCTTCTCTACACTCATCTTGATCGTCGGCTTCGCGTCATAACCCATCTGCTTAATCTCGGTGGACGTGTACCTCGGATCGAACACGGTCACTCGAGCGCCCCTGCGCTTCAAAAGATCGACCAGTTCAACCGAAGGCGAAAACCTCGTCTCCTTTGCATTCGCCCTATAAGTAATTCCCAGAACCGTAATCCTAGATCGGGCCACAGGTTTTCCAGCCACCCTGAGACCACTCGCAGCGAGTCTGAGCGTATGCCTCGGCATGACATCATTGATCTCCCGAGCCACTTTGATCAATTTCATATTCTCTTCCAAATCATCCGCTTCGGCTTCTAGGAGATATGGATAGACTGGAAGACAGTGTCCACCGACACCTATTCCGGGACAATGCAGATGAGAATACTGCTGAGTATTGGCGGCTCTCCTGGCTTCCATGTAGTCAATTCCGGCTTTCTCACAGTACATTGCGAACTCGTTCGCCAAGGCGATATTTGTGTCGCGATAGATTGTCTCGAATAGCTTCGCCGCTTCAGCGGTTCTAATGTCGCTGACTGGGTGAATCTCGCCTCGAACAAAAGTCTTCAAAACTTCCGTTGCAGCTTCAAGACTCTTGGAATCAATCGCGCTAACTATTCTAACATAATGACAGAGATCCCTCAAAGCGCTGCCGCTCATAGCCCTCATTGGACTGTAAGCTAGGCCAAAACCTTCTCCCGCCTTCAGTCCCGAGTGTTTTTCTACGGTTCGTTTAACGATTCTCTCGGTGATTCCAGGTCCACATGTGCTCTCAAAAATGATTAAGCTCCCTTCCTG
>CAYGZB010000019.1:3250-11050 GCA_964354325.1 uncultured Candidatus Bathyarchaeia archaeon
CATTCGTATCCGAACCTACAACCTTGGCTCCAATGTTTCCCAGAAGACAAGCAGTCGGAAGCCCCATCCAACCCAAACCCACAACTGCGACAGGGAGATCTCCAGATCGCAACTTTCTTCTGATCTCGATTGCTGGGAGAGTCATGATGTTTGCCAAGAAAGGTCACTTAACATGTTGAAATGATAGTAAGGGACTCAATACTGGATTTCGTGGTCTATTTATGGATTGCCAAACAAACAATGTTCTTTCTCTCTAATGTTGAAACACAACATTGAACCCAGTGAGAAACTCTATAGGCATAGTAGATCCGAATGAATGACGTACAGAAGTGACATTGTGTAAGTTGTGGGATGAGAACAAATGCAGATATGGATTGATGTTCTTACGCCAAAGCAAGTTCTCTTCCTGGGCGCTCTAACCGCACGGCTTGAAAAGAATGGCCATGAAGTATTCCTAACAACGAGACGCTATCGAGAAGTGAACCAGCTACTTGAAATGAAAGGCTACAAAGCGAAGGTCATCGGCGAACACGGTGGCGCTTCAGTTTTCAAGAAACTTAGAGCAAGTGCACAGAGGATTGCGTCACTAGCAAAACAGATAAAACGAGTAGAACCTTCGCTAGCCATTTCCTTTTCTTCCGTGGAAGCCGCCAGAGTTGCATTCGGGCTATCCATACCACACTACTGTGTCAGCGACTCTCCACACGCAGTCGCTGTGTCAAGACTGTCAGTGCCATTGTCCAAACAGCTTTTCACACCATGGATTATTCCAAAGAAAACATGGACGAGATACGGAATCTCCTCCAACAATATCACAACTTACAGAGCAATTGATCCAGTTGTTTGGATCAAGGGTTTGAGGCCCGATAAGAAAGTGCTGAAGGACCTGAATCTTAGCAAGGATAAACCGATAGTTACTATCCGCCCTGAGGAGACATACGCGGCATACCTCCTTCAGGACGGACTTGGCCAGAGATCTATTACCGAAGATGTTGTCAACAACCTGCTAGGCGTAGACAAGGATCTGCAGATCGTGGTGGTAAGTCGCTACGGCCATGAGTTCGCGAACAAATGGGAAAAATTTGGAAAAAGCGTGATTGTCACGCGGAACATCATAGACGGACCAAGCTTACTAGCGCAAAGCTCATTGTGCATCGGAGCTGGAGGAACCATGACCGCTGAGGCTGCGCTTCTGGGCATTCCATCAGCATCAGTGTATCCCGGCGAACCAACGATTGTCGAAAAGTATCTCATCAGGCTCGGACTAGTGTACAGAAGCCTCGACCCAAAACATTTGGTGAATACATCTATCAAGATGATGTTCGATAGAGAACTCTTGAAGAAGAATCGAGTTTTGTCGCAGAAGCTTCTGAAGAGTATGGAGGACCCAATTTCCGTAATAGCTAACCGTGTGACAAAGTACGAGAAGTAATGTGACTACTTCAGTTCCATACCACGTTTCCTCATGGCTCTCGCAAAGTAGTTGTCCGAAACAAACTTCCAAATGTACAACCACAAGGCAACCATCAAGACACCTACCACTGCCTTGGCAATCGACAATCCAGCCCTGACGTGAAGTCCGGGCCACGGAAGGGTAATTGGAACCATCAGTTTTATGACCCACACACCCAAGATTAAGGAGAACCATACGAGCAGTAGAATTCCTGTGAGGTAGAGCATCCTAGACAAAGGCGTCTCACCATAGAACAAACAATTGAGTTAGTACTGCAAGAATCGCCGAAAACGCTGTAAGTAGAACCATCACATCAACTATCTTCTTTTCGTTTAGAGGTCCTTCGGCGAGTATCAGCCTGGTAAGAGTGACGGGAGCCGATTTCTCACTCGTAGCTTCCAAAACTCCGTCTTGTCGGAGCACAGTCGGTCTCGCCTTGACTTCACGATGTTCGTACAGTCTTCCTACAGAGAACAAACCATAGAAAGCGTTCATAATGTGTGGCATCATAGCCACCACAGCGGCTACCTCGATCCTTCCAATCACAGCTATCGAACCCAGAGCCGCTCCGGTGAACAGACTCCCAGCATCACCCGCGAAAACTTTGGCTGGATACCGATTGTAGTAGTAGAAAGCGAGCAAAGCGCCCATCAGCGCCAACGGCAACACGGCTTCTTCAACTCGTCCCGAGATGACCAAGCAGACAGCAGCGGCTACAGATATCAGACTACACGTCGCCGGCATAGCCCCATTGAAGACATCCATCATGTTGACGGCGTTTGATGGAACCGCAATGGCAAACAAGACCATGATCGGATAGATCAATGTCAAACGTGCGGCTCCGATGAAAGGAAGATCCAGATGAGGGGAATACACTCCTAAAACCAGTATGGGAATGCCTGCCAGGGCCGTTAGTGCTGGTTTAAGTCTGGGGTTTAGTGGTCGCAGGTCATCAACGATGCCGACAATTCCAGCAATAATTGGTCCTAGGAGAAAGGCTGCAAACTCAACCACACGGTCTGGAAAGATCAACACTGCGAGCAGGATGGAAACGATCGTACCCACCATTATTGCGATGCCGCACATCTCTGGAATCTCTGGTCTAGAAGTCTTGTGAATGTCGGTTCCAGTCTTTCTGATGGCTAGCATTTCCTTTGCTATTCTAGGGGTTGAAAGAAATGTCACGACGAAAGCCGAAAGCGGGATCAATGCATATAGAAGAATCGTTTCCGGTTGCACAAGACCCGCCAACTAACTGCTTTTCACAATCCTATCGACAATCTTGGAGTACTCTTCAATCAATGCGGATACTTTTTCTCCGGTCCCTGCTTCAGCAAAGAGTCTGAAGATGGGTTCAGTTCCACTTGGACGAATCAGTATCCAACTTCTGTCCTCAAACCAAATCTTTACACCGTCCAAAGTCTCGACCTTGAATTTTTGTGTCTCTTGTCTAAGTCTCTCCAAGACCTTGTCCTTCAAAGGATTCGGGCAAGCGACTCTGCTCTTCGATGAGTGGTGTTTGGGTAGCTCATTGAGCAACGTGGACAACGATTTTCTGGTCTTGGACATTATGTCTACAACGAGCGCTGCAGCCATCGCGCCGTCTCTGACGGCGATATGTGGGCCATAGAAAATGCCGCCATTCTCTTCTCCGCCAAACTTCGCTCCTATCTTGAGCATGGTTCTGGAAACATTTATGCTGCCTACAGGCGTCCAGACCACTTTCCCCCCATGAGCCTGAGCAACTTCCTCGACAACCACCGACGAACTAACCGGAGTCACGACCGTCTCACCCGGGTTCTCCATAAGGAAATACTTCTCGACCAAGGCAACGCTTCTATCACCCCAATGTGCCATACCGGTCTCGTCGACAAAGACCGCTCTGTCAGCATCTCCATCGTGTGCAACACCTAAGTCGGCTCCAAAGGCTTTCATAGCTGCACAAAGTGTCGATAGGTGTTGTATGGCAGGTTCTGGTGGTCGACCGGGAAACTGACCGTCCACGTTCGCGTTTATCGTGTAGACTTGGCAACCCAGCTCACGTAGCAGATATGGAGTTACGAGCGCCCCTACTCCATTGCCCGGGTCAACAACAACCTTCAACGACGCGGCGCGAATACATTCTTCAGAAACGTGGCACTTTACCGCCTCCCTATACTCGTCTATTGCGCCGGACTTTGAACTCCTAATTCCAATATTCTTCCAGTCTTTTGGCTTCCAACCCTTTGTCGAATAGATCTTCTCAATCTCAACTTCCTTCTCCCTCTCGAGCTCAACTCCATCCCTGTCAATCACCTTGATTCCATTGTACTCGGGAGGATTGTGGCTGGCCGTAATCATCACGGCTCCACTCACGTCGCTGAGGCGGGTCACATACTGGAGCGCTGGCGTAGGAGCCAATCCGATATCCAGAATATCGCAACCGGACTGCATCAACCCAGAGACTGTGGCTTCGAGAAGCATCACGCTACTCGTTCTGCCGTCTCTGGCCACAAGCAACTTTCCACCATCAAAGAATGTGCCTATTGAGGCGCCGAGTTCTATTGCGAATTCAGGTGTGAGGTCAACGTTCGCGACGCCTCTCACTCCATTTGTTCCAAAAAGTCTTCGAATCTCCAATATCAAATCTCCATTCAATTCTCAGCCACAAATGTTCGCCGGACCTGTAATACTCTGATTGATTTCTTTGAAGGCGCACACTTTAACGCCTCCCTCAAGTTTCACTCCTGGACCTACCACTGCTCCCGATCCAATCACTGTTCCATCCCCCAATTTGACATCATGTGACAAGTAGACCCCATCACTAATCACTGAACCAGTGACCTTCGCAGATTTCTCCATACATACATTGTTGAACAGAACAGATCTTTCGAGGTTTGTATCTTCCTTGATCGTCGAACCCTCTCCAACAACCGCGAAAGGCCCTACTACCGCTCCATCAGCAATGGTCGCCTTCTTCATTACTAGACATGGAGAGTTGAGAACCGCATTGGGTGAGACCTTCGCTCCGTTCTGAACTATCGGCTCGTTTGGCGCTTCCATCTTGAGAGTTGAAAAGTTGGCTTCGAGATAATCACTGATCTTGCCGATGTCGGTCCAATACCCTTTCAACTCGTACCCAAGTAATTTACATTCTCGGGCCAAGAGTGGGAATACCTCTCTTTCAATCGACACTTTCCTACCAGACGGGATGTACTTGAATATCGCTGGCGACATCAGGTAGATTCCAGCGTTTATCAAACCTCGCTCAAGTTCAGGATTTTCAGGTTTCTCCGTGAAACTTGACACATGCATCTTATCGTCCACTTCGACGAGTCCGAAACGGCTGGCATCTTCAACCGTGTGAAGAGCGATCGTGGCGATCACATTCTCCTGCTCGTGTTTCTTGACCATGCTCGATAAGTCTCCTTCATACAAGATGTCACCGTTCATCGCGAAAAAGGGTTCTTTGGAGCCCAACAGTTTCCTGGCAAGTCTTATGGGCCCCCCGGTGCCTAGGGGGCATCGTTCGCGCGAATATTGTAACTTCATTCGTCCGTACTTCGAGCCAAAGTGTTTCTTCAATTCGTCAGCCATGAAATTCACGGCGAGAACAGCGGTATCAACTCCCGCCTTCGAGAGAATCTTCAGAGTTCTTTCAAGCATGGGTCTGCCTGCAATTGGAAAGAGAAGCTTTGGTTTTGTCCAACTGAGAGGTCTAAGCCTCGTAGCGTATCCTCCGGCAAGTATCAGAGCCTTCATCGAAGTGCACTTCCGCGAAGATATATTCAACCTGTCTACTATTTGGACTCTAAATAGTTTCTGAGCAACCATGAAATTCGGGCATAATGTTGATGGCGAGAATCCCAAATGGTAGGCCAACATGAATCTCGTTAGTAGCTTCAGATGAGCTTACATGGTGCCATATTGAATGAAAGGCGTTTACACACTGATCATTTTCCTAGCAGAGAAGACACTGATCAGAACTAGGAAGAAGAACTTCGTTGTCCCCCGGGGTTTCTACATCTACGTTGGATCGGCCATGGGGCCCTACACTAAGTCATTGGAGAAACGTGTACTCAGGCACCTGAGAAAGCATAAGACAAGATTCTGGCACATAGACTACCTTCTGAAAAAGAAAGCCGCAGGCATCAAAGCAATTTTGTACTCTCCGTCAATGAAGAAGTTGGAGTGTAGCCTCGCATCACAGTTCGAAAAGCATCGCAGCGTTTGGGTTCCAATCGAAGGTTTTGGATGCTCTGACTGCAAATGTCGCGGACACCTATTCGTGGCATTGGGTAAGATGAACTTGGAGAGCGCCTTGAGAAACACCGTGAGGGCCCATAGAAAGGTTGGGCTGTCTCCTAGGATGATACTCATTGGGCGGGGGAAATCTCATTTTCAGCTCTTCTTCCAAATGCCCAATGAAGAGGCTGGATCTACGGGGAAGATTTGACTTTGCATTCTTGCCACCATATTCTGTAAGCATCCGAGAAGACTCTTGTGAGCCCGGGGTTTCTTGTGTAGTGAGGCCGGTAGAAGGCGGGGCGAGGTGTACCTTTCTTCTTTGTGGCCCATATTAGAAATACAAGTTCAGTTTCGTCGACTAGAGTCCCACGCACCGGGCACCATTCCTCGGCGCAGTGTCGCACCTCAATCCCAAGCGATTCTAGTTCGCTCGCTCGTTTTTGAGCTGAATCATCCATGGCCTGCATCAGGATGCTGATCTTGACCCCCCTGTCATGAGCCTTGAAAAGTTCTTCCCTAACCTTCTCATACCATCCAAACGTCTCCGCAAAAATCTTGATCTCTTGCTGAGCATTGGAGATTATCTTCACAGTCTGGAGTTCCATCTCTTCCAGGCTGATCAGAGGTTCCACAATATCTTCCGGCTTGATTCCAAGCTTGCTTTCCGAATACTTCGGGACGAGTTGCCTGCTGAGTACTGATGCCGTTTCCTCATAACTCATCAGCATCTGCTCTGCTTGCGAACGTTTCTCATCCAGCACTCGTGACAGCATGGGGTTAGGATCCACAGGTTCAAGCGCGTTGCTGACCGTCTTCACGGCGCCTCTTTCTGCAAGTGTTCTAATCGCCTGCTCTGCCTGGGCTGTTGAAATGCCGGATTCCAAGAGTAGCTTGTCAATTGGAATTGCCTGTGGACTTGAAAGCAGCTTGAAGTATACTGAGCATTCATCATCTGAGAATCCAAGTCTCTTCATTAACTCTCGCGACTGTTCAGGCATTTGGCATACCACACAACATTCATTCTGACTAGATTTCTGTTTTGCGATATGATCGATACATGTGAAAACAACTATCTTATCTCAATCTCTTCTGGCTCGAAAGATCTGCCATTCCAGACATAGGACGCCATCGAATTCTCTGAAACCGAGTAGATTACATATGAGACATCTTCAAAGAAGGCGAGGTCTGCGTCGACACTCGATGGAGTGGCAGTCCAGTGGGGATGACTGTGATACATCCCAACTACTTCCAGAGACTTTTTTTCCGCATCAATGAATACTTGAAGCTCAACCTCTGGATCAACCTCGTAACTGGACGAGGAATTCAAGACGTTCCGTGATGTTCGAACTTCGAAAACAATCCTTTTTTCTAATTCTCTAAAACCCACCAGCATACCGCAAGCTTCCAATGGGTAAACCTCCTTAGAATGATTGATAATCTCCTCTCGATGCTTCTTATTCAGCGCTAGAACCATATTGTGTTCATCTCTTTCTCTTCTCTGCACAAGATATCGTTTTCTCTGCTTCTTTCTTTCTGGCGTTTTCGGGCTCTATTTCATAGTTGTGCACAACTGGAATATCTTCTTTCGAGTGGGTATGCATTGTACACAGTACACAGACATTCCGTTTCGACCGGTAGGCAAAGACGTATGTGCTGTACAGTAATAAGTTGAAGCGTCATATTGCGCTCAGTCTCACTAGTTGCAGTTCTCAAGAACCTCACGGGTACGAGTAATGAATCCGCACCCCACTCACAAGATTAAGGCAATTAGGGTTGTCAAGAACTTCGAGGTTTTTGTACTGCAACTCCTGCAACCTTTTCGCCAAGCAACAGAGGAACCACATACAAAGTCTTAAGTGAATTATCAAGAGAATAAGGAAGGGTGATTGTGTTGGTTAAAGTGAGGAAGCGTTCGGAGCATTTTGACAAGGCTAAGCTAAAGAAATCCATGAAGAAGGCTGGAGCTAAAGAGGCACATGCAAGAAAAGTTGCCAATGAGATTGCAGCTAAAGTAAAAGAGGGAACCAAAACCGAGCAGATTTGGCGATGGGTAATAGTAACACTTAGACCATTGGATCGGAAGGCTGCAGAAGCATACCGAACTTACAGAACAAGAATGA
>CAYGZB010000020.1:0-10881 GCA_964354325.1 uncultured Candidatus Bathyarchaeia archaeon
TACTGTGTACCATTGACAGGGCAACCTGACTCAATGGGATTCGTATGTTTTGTCTCAGATTCTACTCTGCCACGCTTGATACTGGACGGTACAATCGCGTAGGTGTCTAACATGAGATCATTCTATCCCACGGGAAAAGTGCCATACAGGACACTCATCAATACCGTATTCAAGCACCTAGGAGCGAGAAGCAGTAGCGTTATTGTCGGTCCCGCAATCGGTGAAGACGCGGCTGTAATAGCAGTCGGAAAGAAGGTCGTGGTTGTCACTACGGATCCAGTCACAGGGGCAATCAAGGACGTGGGATGGATATCAGTGCATGTCAACGCCAATGACGTTGCAACTCGAGGAGTCAAACCTCGATGGTATCTTGGGTCTATACTTCTACCAGAAAAAAGTGGAAAGACAGTCCTGAAAACCATTATGAGTCAGATAGACAGAGCCGCGAAGGAACTTGGAATTGCAGTCGTGAGAGGTCACACGGAAATCACGCCGGGGCTGCGACGTCCACTAGTCATAGGTTTCATGATCGGTGAGGGTGAACGAGGAAGATATGTAACATCACATGGAGCATCTCCGGGAGATGTTATTCTACTTACGAAGGAGGCTGGACTGGAAGGCACGGCGATATTGGCAACAGACCTGAGACGCTTTTTGAGGAAAGGCGTCAAAGAGAAGAGTCTTGCAAGAGCTCGAAGATTCATGAGAAGGATCAGCGTCGTGAAGGATTCTGAGCTGGCAATGTCCGCTGGCGGGGTGAAGGCCATGCATGATGCGACTGAGGGAGGTATTGTGAGCGGTGTCTGGGAACTGGCGGAAGCATCCAGATGTGGATGCGTGCTGGAAGCTTCTAAGATTCCGTTGAACCCTGAGACCGAGGTCATCTGTCGTTACTTGAAGATTGATCCTCTGAAAGTCATGAGCTCTGGCGCTCTTTTGATTGCTGCTCGACCGAACAGAGTTAAGGCGATTATGTCGAGGTTCGATAATGCTGGGATTCAAGTTTCAGTTATTGGAAAGATGACAAGTTTGGAGAAAGGTAAAGTCATGGTTCGAAGCGATGGGAAGACGGAAAGGTTGACGCCTCCAAAACGTGATCACTTGTACATTGCTTTGGAGAGGTTTGGAGGGTAGGATTTACTTTCACTTATCTCTCAGCTTCAGTTTCTTTCTATAGAACAAAAAGCATAATATAAGAAGAAAGTATTGAACAACCACCTTGAGGTATGCCGCTCCTAGGCGGGGCCATCTTGAACTCAACCATCGAAATTGTAAATGAGGTCCTTTCCAGACCAACCGTCTTCAAGGATGAGTCTGCGCTCTCAATCGAATATATTCCAAATAAGCTTCCTCATAGAGAGGATGAGCTTCGTTTTCTAGCTCAGCTCTTCAGGAATACCCTTGAGAAACCAGGTTCAATGAACCAGAGAGTGATGGTAACAGGTAATGTTGGAACCGGAAAAACTGTTCTCGTCCACAGATTCGGTTTAGATATGATGAAGGCTGCTAAGACTCGAAAGATCAACCTTCACTATGTACACGTGAACTGTCGTGAGTGTAAGGGCAGTTCTTTCATGATATTGAAGAAGGTGATCGCGGAGTTTGCACCTGACTTTCCCCAGAGAGGTTTCTCATCTGAAGAATTTCTTGACGTGCTTATGGATGTTCTTGACGATAAAAACGCTTACCTCATATTGGCTTTGGATGAACTTGAAAGTCTAATAACAACAGAAGGCTCGTCTCCACTCTATAATTTCACAAGGATCCAAGAAGACCGCGTCAACGCGCCTATGCGGTTATCCCTGATATGCATCCTTAGGGAACCTAAATATCTAGAGCGGTTAGATAGAAGCACACTCAGCACACTTCAAAGAAACCTTATCGAGTTAGGTGATTACAAGGTAAGCCAGATCGAAACTATACTTATGGATAGAGTGGAATTAGCTCTCAAAGAAGGCGCGATCTACTCGGATACTGTCAAATTCATATCTGAACTTGCATCCTCATCTGGAGATGCAAGATACGCTATTGAACTGGCATGGAGAGCTGGAAAATACGCTGATGCAGAAAGCTCGAAAGAGATAACTTCTGAGCATGTACGAAAAGCGGCTGGAAGCATCCATCCAGCTTTCAGAGAAGACAATGTAACCACATTAACACTCCATGAAAAAATGTTACTCTTGGCTATCTCCCGAATCCTAGACCAATCAAATCAACCATACGCGACCATGGGAGAAGTTGAAAGCGTATACAAAGTTGTATGCGAAGAGTACAGAAAGACTCCAAGAGCTCATACACAACTCTGGAAATACATGAAGGATCTAAGCACAACTGGAATGATCTCAACCAAAATATCTGGAAAAGGCGTCAAAGGAAAAACCACGCTCATCGGATTGACATCCACTCCAGCTTCACCTATGAGAAAATGGTTAGAATCCATCCTAGAGACGGTTAGAAACATTGCAGAAAGAAGTCCCAAAGCCGCTCGATGAAATCTTCTCAAGCAAAGGCCGCGTAAGAATACTCGTCCTACTCTCCAACGCCATTGAACTCAACATTTCCGAGATCGCTCGAAGAACTGGCCTCAACTACGCAACCACCGACAAACATCTCAAGGAACTTGAAGACGCAGGAATAATCCAACAGAAAAGGTTTGGCAGAATAAGAATCTACAAATTCAACGACTTAAACCTACGCGCTCAAGCAATAAGAAAACTTGTTGAGAGCTGGAAGCAATCAACATAAGATGTACCTTCATCTGACAGTTACAGTCATGCATAGAAGACGTCTCTCTCAACGATCTAGTCTCATGTGGAATCAAGGAATCCCTGACTGTGGAGATCGGATATTGTTTTCCATCTGTCTGTCACCAAGATTTCGCATGAGAATTGGAAGAACGTAAAGCTGCCTTTCTCAAGAGGAACATATCCTAAGACACTGCCAGTTGAATCTGCGCCAACATCGTTCATTGTCTTTGTGACGGCTTCATCAACACTCATCTTTTGGAGTAAAGTAAAACGTAGTAACGTAAGTGTAGCCTTGTCTGTATGATTGATGTCAACCAATTCGTTCCAACCAACTACTACTGATGCGCCTCGATCTACGAAGGCTTGAGGCAGGTCTCCACTGTAAAGGCCAAAACATCCCATCAAAATGATGACAGCGTCATTGTAGCTTCCAAGTGACTTCTCTCTGAGGAATTTCGGAGTGACTGCGAATACCACTTCTGATCTATTGAATGCTTGAGCAGGTCCGACGAGATCATTCAGCTGCTCCGATTGGTACTTGAATTGACTGTAAGGTTCAGTCGTGAATAGGCCCACGGGGCGACTTGCTATCTGATCGTTAACACCAGCATGAACTCTGAAAACGATAATCTCGTAGTTCGAGCGGGATATTGACGCGTAGAGGTCCACCTTCACCTTGTCAGGACCGTAGACATCAACTCTGAATCCAGCCTGTTCCATAATCTTCTTCGCTTGATCTGTAAAGTCGGAATCTGAAAACACGCTTAGCTGATCTACTATCGCAGCCTTCAGAGCTGGTTTAGTTGTAGTAGACTGACCTTGAACGGTTGAAGTGCTGGTCAACGGCTCGCTGGGTTGGGAAGGAATGGCAACATAGATCACAGCGATAATGAACAGAGCCATGACTATGAATCCAAGGATCTCGCTTTTCTTGAGTCTCCGTTTGCGGCTCTTCTTTGAGCTCGCCAATCAATCCACCAGGAGGCTGCACGCCCTTACCCTTTAGCTAAGACTGCTGGAAGCCTAGGTCTCTAATGAAGATTAAGCTTGATCATACTGCGCCAAATTTCGGTTGAGTAAAGGTAAATCGATAATAGAGGGAAACGCAAGAATAGCATCTTCTGACAATCAAACAGCATAGCTAAGAACGTAACGAAATCAATGGATGTGAATTTTGCATATGACAGCAAGCACTGGCCGGTTTCAGATGATAGACATCACGAGAAAGCGCGACGTCTTTAGAGAAGCTGTCGCCATCGGAAAGATCCATCTGAAACCCAAGACCGTTCAGATGATAGAGAATTCAAAAGTGGAGAAAGGAGATCCACTCGCCGCAGCTGAGATCGCTTGCGTAATAGCCGCAAAAAGCACATCTCAACTGATTCCCTTGTGCCATCCTATTCCCATAACGAGCATCACAACACGTTCAACCCTCGGAAAATGCACGGTTGAAGTTGAAGTGACGGTTAGAACCACCGCGAAAACGGGAGTCGAGATGGAAGCATTGGTGGGGGCTACAACCTACCTTTTGACGGTTTGGGATATGGTGAAGCGGCACGAGAAAGACAGTACAGGCCAGTATCCTTCAACTTCGATCGAATTCATCAAGGTAAAGAGCAAGACGAAGGGTCCCTAGCATGAGTGTAACCTCTCGCGAACATAAGTCTGCAGCACCCAAGAAACTGAACGTTTCGATTGTAACCTGCAGCACCTCAAAGTATGATGAAAAGAAACTGGAAAAACCTGTTCAAGATGTTTCAGGCGACCTGATCGAGCGGATTGTGAAAGAGGCAGGGCATGAAATCTCAGGAAGGCTACTCATTTCGGACAGTGAGGCGATGATCAAGCAAGTTGTACGAGAAGCTTCAATCTCGCCCCAAGTTGATGCTATTATCATGACTGGCGGGACAGGGATAGCACCGAGAGACGTAACGATCGAGGCGGTCAGGGAGCTACTGGACAAAGAGCTGCCCGGATTTGGGGAACTCTTCAGGAAGATAAGTTATGACTCGATCGGCTCAGCCGCGCTGATGAGTCGGGCTTTGGCCGGAGTGGTAAGAGGAAGAGCTGTCTTCTGCCTGCCCGGATCACCTGATGGGGTCGAGAAAGCCTTGAAGTACCTAATCATTCCGGAAATAGGGCACATAGTGAAACATGCGAGAGGATAGACGCAACAAAGGTCCGGTCTGATGACCATCGACAGATACCAACGACCTCTGATCAATCTTCGAATAGCAATAACCCAGCGGTGCAATCTGGAATGCTTCTACTGCCATCGCGAAGGACAGTTTCCTTCTTCGATACAGATGACTCCTGAAGAAATAGCTACCGTCGCCCAGATCTCAACAGAGTTTGGAGTGAAGAAAATCAAGGTTACCGGCGGCGAACCTTTGCTGAGATCGGACCTTAACGAAATCATATATCGACTCAACAAGATACCACTTATTGAAGAAATATCGATGGTGACAAACGGTAGACTGCTGACCTTTGAGATGGCTAAAGAGCTTCGGAAAAATGGGCTAGCCAGAATCAACATAAGCTTACCTTCAACCAAAGCGGACGTATATCGACACGTAACTGGCGCGAATCTTGATGAAGCGAAAACAGGCATAACCTCAGCATTAAGAGCCGGGCTTGATCCGGTTAAGATCAACGCCGTTGTAATGCGGGGAATCAACGAATCAGAGATTGACCAACTCATTGAATACGCAAGAGGGCTTGCCGTTTCACTTCAACTAATAGAATTAGAACCGGTCAACGGAGACGAACAGGACTACAGAACCTATCATTATCCGCTTGACGAGATAGAACGTAAGATTGCAGGAATGGCAAAGTCGGTTGAAACAAGACGTTTCATGCATATGAGACGTGTCTACACACTGGATGGAGCAAAGGTTGAGATCGTGAAGCCGATCGAGAACACTGCTTTCTGTATGCACTGCACAAGAATTAGGTTAACCAGCGATGGCATGTTGAAACCATGCCTAATGAGGAATGACAACTTGGTCAATATTCTGAAGCCCTTGAGGATGCATGCAAGCCAAGATGAATTACGTTCCATTTTTCTTAAGGCAATTGACCTGAGAGAACCTTACTGGAAACCCGCCTGTGCTATTCCGCAGGTGTCCCAACAAGAGAAGTAATCTTAGATGCCCGTTTCTCTGTTCCAGCTAAATAGTTTATCATATCCTCATCAAACCCGAAATATGTCGCCATTTTCGCAGCGACTTCCGGATTCTTTTGAAAAATGAATTGAATGTATGGCAACTCTTCACGGACACTTGTTCTGGTAGAGAGGTGACATCTCCTTCCAATCAAGCCTCCAATCGCATTCCTAGTCGCTCTATTCTTTCTTGTTCGTGACATGTAACCAAGCCTCTGCGGGAACTTCATTGGAACCCAAGCCGGCTTGGTTCTCTCTCGAGACACAGCAACTCCAGCGGTCATCATGTCAAAGGCAAAAGGAAGAAGCTTCCACTCTTGGGTTCTTCTGATTCTTGTGAAATAGATGTCTGCCTTGGCCAGAGCATCCATTGCATTTGCCAGATCTTCAGAATCTCTGAATTGGTGTGGGAGGTTCTCGTAGATCCATTCGAAGAGCATCTCATAGTCAATATCTGCGGCATCCACGGCCTTTCTGGCATAGGACGCAGTCTTTGCATTGAAGATCATTCCCAAAGCGTGGAAAACGTTCACCTTTCTGTCCCGCCACATCAGCGACGAAGCGTCATCGTAGGTCAAGACTTTCTTTCCGATAGAGAGGGCCTCTAGATCATTGACTGTGGAACGCATGTCTCCATCGTTTCTTTCGATGATGAACTTCAGTGTTTTCTCGTCAACGTCTAGCTTCTCGGTTGTGGCTATTCTCTTCAAGAAAGACAAGCAGTCTCTTGCGCTCAGTCGTTTGAACTCTATCAATACACAGGCGTTTCTGAGAGGGCGTATCTTTGGATCCCAAGGGTCGTTCGCCGTGAGCACGATAGGTGAACTTGTATCCTCTATTATGCTTCCAACGGCGGATACGGCGCCTCGATCTTCACCGAGGTTGATTCCATCTATTTCATCGAGGAGTATGATCCGTTTCTTTCCGAAGAGTTCACCTTGCCTTGCGGCGAGTCCAGCAACTTTCTCCAAAGCATCTTCGGTTCGTTTGTCACTTGCATTGACCTCTATGAGATCGTATCCGAGGTCTCTGGCCGCGGATTCCGCAGTTACAGTCTTGCCGGTTCCCGCAGGACCGTAGAGAAGTGCGCCTTTCTTAGATTTCCCAGCTCTCCCCCATGACTCCAGCCATTTCATGAACGTCTGTCTTGATTCTTCGTTACCCACTATCTCCTTCAGATGTTTGGGACGGTGTTTCGTGACCCATGGAACCGTCATCTGAAGTCACTTTTTTCCAGATTCGCCAGCTATTAGCGCAAGCTTGGCGAGCATGGCGCTCAATTGAACCTCCTGATCAGCGCCTTGCGTAATCCTAAAATCAATCTCGCCAACGGCGTCGGCAAGGGCTACCTTCTTCTTCTCAGGGATCTTCATGTTGAATGTTTCAGAGTGAACCTGTTTGATTATCTCGACACCTGACAGGCCGTACTCTACAAGCATAGATCTCAACTTGTTTCTGGCCTCCACAAAGTTTCCTTCCAAAGCCAAGTCCAGCATCTCTTTCACATCTTCGGGTTTTGCTTGTCCCGCGACTAGATAGACGGCTTTTTCATCGACAGCTTTTCCAATTGAGGCCGAAGCCTGAAGCGTGTTTAGCGCTTTTCTAAGATCGCCTTCGGATATCTTGACTATGGCCTCAAGCCCATTCAGAAGAACCTGAACTTTCTCCTTTTTTGCGATCTCTTTCAGGTGGTTCGCAACGTCATCATCTTTTAGAGGCGTGAAACGAAAGATTGCACATCTTGATTGGATGGGTTCAATTATTTTTCCAGAATAGTTGCAGCACAGAATGAAACGACAAGTCTCTGTAAAACGCTCCATAGTTCTGCGCAATGCGTGTTGAGCGTCGCCCGTCATATTGTCCGCTTCGTCCAGTACAAGTATCTTGAAGGGAAGACCGCTTATGGTTGCCATCCGAGCAAACTCCTTCACTGTAGTTCTGATGACGTCTATGCCTCTAGCGTCACTCGCGTTCAGTTCCATGAATCCGTCAGCATACTTTTCTCCAAAAAGATCATGAGCAAGGCACAGGGAGGCCGTTGTCTTGCCAGTTCCAGGTGGGCCTGCGAACAGGCAATGAGGCATGGTCTTTGTTTCAACAAACTTCTTCAGTCTTCCAACGATCTCCGTTTGATTCTTGATATCATTGAGAGTCCTCGGGCGATACTTCTCAGTCCATGTAGTAGCTTCCATGTAAGATGCACCTTGCGTTCAGAATGAGATCGACGGAGCTTATCAAAGTAAGGGTGTCCCATTCAGAGAAAACAAGTGAGTCTAAATACTCTCAGAAATGTGAATCAACCGGTTTGAGTTTATTACAGGATTTCTGAGATTGCTTTGATGCCAGCTTCTGTTCTCTCTTCGGATTCACTCACAAAGGTCATTCTAACATGTTGCTTTCCACTCACACCGAAGTACGAGCCTGGAATTACGACGACATTCTTCTCTCGCAGAAGTCTTTGGCAGAATTCTTCATCGCTTGTGTTCGTATCACTCAGGTAGCTTCTCATGTCTACAAAGTAGTAAAATGCGCCCGCAGGCTTAACGGTCTTCGCCTCGGGCAGATATTTCTTCAGACAACTGCCCATGAACTCCATGCGTTTTTTGTACAGTGGTATCACCGTTTCTCGGAGATACTTCTCTTTCATCTCAGTAGCAAGAAACTTTACCATGGCGTGCATGGAAGGAGTATATGATGCCAGGCTTGTGTACTGCTTCACCTTCTCAATTCCGTCAATGACATGCGCTGGGCCCAGTGCGTAGCCGATCCTGAACCCTGGAACTGAAGCCTCCTTAGAGAAACTGCACAGCGTTACTGTTCTTTCACGGGCTCCGGAGAATCTTGAGACGTATACGTGTTCCCCCTCGTACAGTATGTGTTTGTAGATGTCGTCTGAAAGGATCCAGAAGTCATTCTTGACCGCGCATTCAACAAGGTTTTCCGCGAATTCCCTAGAGATCAATCGACCGGTAGGATTGTCTGGGGAGAGCAGCAGAAACGCCTTCGTTCTTGGGGTGATCAAGCGCTCTAGGTTCTCTTGACTGGGTTGGTAACCGTCTTCGACCTTGACGGATAGTGTTATCGGTTTTCCTCCGGCGAGTTTGATCGCTTCGGCGTAACCGAGGTATGTCGGATCTAAGATTATGACTTCATCACTTGGATTGAGCAGTGTCATTAGTGCTAGGTAGATTGCCTCTGTGCCTCCGTCAGTCACAATGATTTCGCGTTCAGGATCGTATTCCAGCTCACTGTATTTGGCTACGTCTTCGGAAATGGCTCTTCTAAGTTCAGGGATGCCTCTTGTTCCAGTGTACCTCAGTGACGATATGGGGTCCTTGGTAAGTAGGTCACATAGCTCATTCAGTAGTTCCATAGGCGGAGGTAGGCTGGGGGCTCCTCCACCAAACGAGATTATTTCTCCCCTACACTTGGCTTGATCCAGAAGTGCTGAGACTTTCCGAATTGGAGATACTCCAAGAAGTGATACTCTTTCGGCCAATTCTTTCATGACTATTCTTCCTTCGATTGCATATTGTTAGTGAAGACAGGATGATTTGCTGATTCGATGACCAGTCTTCTTCTGTAAAACACCCTAGAGTCTCGCCTTGATCGAGTTGATTATTTGATTTATAATCTTCTCGGGCGGAGTCCAGACCTCTCTATCTCTAATTGTCTCAATCAGTTTCTTTCTTCGGTAGTAATCGATCAAAGGTTCAGTCTGTTTCTCATAGGCTTTCAAGCGTTCTTGAATCACCTGAGGTTGATCATCATTCCTTCTGTACAACTGTCCTCCACATTTCTCGCATGTCCTGTCTGCGCCAGGTTTCAGCCTATGTTCATTGTATATTGCTCCACAATTTCTGCAGGTCAACCTTGTAGAGAGTCTCTCCATTATGATAGTGTCTGGGACGTCAAGGTTGATTACGACGTCCGGTTTGACCGTGTTTTCGAGAGCTTCAGCCTGCGGTACAGTCCGTGGAAATCCGTCCAGAATGAAACCTGTCCTGCAATCAGACTGTGAGATCCTCTTTTGTAGAATTTCGACAACTATGTCATCAGGGACAAGTTGTCCTCGTTTGGTGTAATCTTCTATCTTCTTGCCAATCTCTGTATTGTTCTTAATCTCTTCCCTAATCATGTCTCCAGTTGAGATGTGAGGTATATTGAGTTCTCTGGAAAGTCCAGACGCATAAGTCCCTTTGCCCGAACCCGGCGGTCCAAACATGATCATCTTCATTATCCATCAACGACATTTCAAGCAATGGAGAGGCGGAAAGTTAAACGTTTTTTTGGATTCCTGAAATCACGCTTGACCAGAATTGACTGTCATTGGATGAATTGGATAACCTTAGGTTAGCTACTCTGAGCGGCTGTGAAGCTAGTCTACTTGCCTGCCTTCAGTCTTCTTGCTGCACCTTCCGCGGCCAAGATTATTGGGTCCCAAATTGGTGCAACTGGCGGTGCGTAGCAAGTTTCCAGCTTTGTCAGTTCTTCAACGGTTAGGCCTTGCATCATGGCCAAGGCGATGACGTTTGCTCTCTGGGCAACATCCTCTGCACCCACGATCTGAGCACCCATGATTTTGTGTGTATCTCCGTTCACCAGCAGCTTTGCGGTTATGGGTTTTCCTGTTGGGAAGTATTCTGGTTTCGTTAGTGTCGTTGTCTTTCCGTATATTGGAGGTTTCATTCCTTTTCTGTTCATGTCTCTGGTTGAGTATCCAACTGTTCCAATTTCTAGTCCGAAGAGTCTTGAAGTTGTTGTGCCAAGGAGAGGAGGCAGCGTTACGTCTCCGCCAGCAGCATTTGCGCCCGCAACTCTTCCCATGTGAACTGCTATAGTGCCAAGCTGGATCAGGCTGGGTTGACCGCTCATCATGTCGGGATATTCAACGCAGTCGCCGGCCGCATAGACACCTTCAACGCCTATGCACATATGATCATCCACCAGAATGCCATCATTTTTTCCAGT
>CAYGZB010000021.1:0-2811 GCA_964354325.1 uncultured Candidatus Bathyarchaeia archaeon
GCGAACAGTCCGCCAGTCATCACAAGCATCAACCTTGGATAGTAGAAGATCGCCATGAGGTCTGACGGTTTCCCAATGATTGCGATATCCCAATCCAAGAATTGCTTCTGGTTTATGTACCATGCGATAGGATCGCCGGTTAGGTAGTAGCTCCATCCAGACCAAACAAGGATGGGAATGACCCACGCGATGATTAGTGCAGCTTTCGTCTTTTTTGATGATCTATGAATCACGAGATCTCCAAGTATGAGCATGAACGTTATGACCCAGCCCTCGTACTTCACGAACCCCGCCACCAATACGAAAAAGGCTGTTGCAACACGGTTTCCTTTGATCCAGTAGTATACCAACAGTGAGAGGACGAGGGCGAGTAGCGATTCGACCACGCCTTCAGAGTTTGTCGCTATCCACCATGCGTTGAAGGCTAAGCCCAATCCTGCTGCGAGTGCGATATGTTTTTTCTCGTTGAAGATGAGTTTTGCAGTATGATACACCACGACAGCAGTCATGCTACCGTAGAACAGGCCTAGTGTGCGAATGACCTCTAGTGAGTAGATGCCTGTCAACTTCATGGTGAAGGCGGTTATCATCGGGTGCAATGGTAGCCAGATTAACTGAAGTCCGTTTGGACGCAGGTCAGTGTAGAAGAAGTTGTTCTTGGCAGTGAGATATGATAAGAGCCACATATGAACTCCATCTCCCCAGATGTCAACATGACCGCCGGTTGGCGATCCATTAGGAACGGAAAGAACGAGGTAACTTATCCTTAGCGCAACCGACACTGCAAATATCGCGAGCGAGATCCCCATGTCGCTGGAGATCATCTTGCACAAGCTGGACTGGTTGCTCCTCGGTATGGCGGTTCTCAAATTTCCACCAAGGTCGGTTGGGCAACTCTGCCAAGGCGAAGAAAGGCATGATCTAGAGCTCGTGGCAACCCACACGAAGGAATAGATTCAAAGAACTAAAGAAAAACCTAGGTTTGTTCATTCAGAACACCAAAACGCCCACTTTCCCATACTGCAGAATCGTCGATAAGATATGACATCGGACTAGTCATCCGATGCCCACTATTCTACGTGCACCCTGAATAGATCCATGTCTGGACCCATATGGTCCAAGAAGTCTCTCGCTGATCTTTCCACGTCTTTCGACTGGGTGATGTATCTCCCCACAACCAGTATGTCTGAACCTGCTTCGAGTGCCTCATGAACACTACTAGGTTCGATTCCTCCCGCGACCGCTACGAGTATCTTTCTCTCTTTTGAGATCTCCTTGATTTCCTTGATAAGATCCCATCGAGTCTTTCCACTTTTCTCCTCGTCTATTCCTCTGTGCAGTATTATCACGTCAGGCTTCTCGGTGAGGCTTTTCAGGACCTCGACTGGGTTTGACACACCCATCATGTCCATTACAGGGTAGATACCCAGTCTCCTAGCTTCATAATTGAACTTGTCCAACGTGTCCTTCGATGCCAGTCCTGAAGCAACCACTGCATCTGCGGTCTCGTCATGAGCCAAGTCGACTTCAACCTGCCCAACGTCCAGCGTCTTGAGGTCAGCTACGATGAAGACGTCTTTAGCGATCTCCCTTATGTCGCGAATCACTTTCGCTCCATATTTCTTAATGAGTGGCGTCCCAGCCTCCAAGATAATTCTGTCGCTGGACGGAAGCTCACTCACGATTTTTTTGACTCTGTCTATGTCGGGGACGTCTAGCGCTATCTGAAGATACGGCGGCATCCAGAGGCGCGGCACTCTGAAATCCATTATCGGATGTTTCGCTCTGTCTTTCTCGTAAATGATCTTCTCAAGGCTTGGATAGTTGGTCATGGCTCTCTTAAGCGCAAGTTTGGTTGCCCCATAATTGTAATGGTATATTTTCCTGAAGTCTTTCGCATCAGGATGAACAAAGACGCTACATATGACAACCCAGTCCTCCACTCCCTCCTTCGGCACAATACCCTCCTCAACCGCATCTGCAATAGCCTTAGCCACAGCCGCCTGCGCCGGACCGAAGATTTTTCCAATCTGATCGAAATCTTTCACTGTAACCTTAGGAACGATCAATGTGTAAGGTTTGGACGGAAGATTCGGTCGAATGACGGCCAGTAAAGGCGTATGGCCGGCAGATAGATTGGCTAGTCCGGTTGCGAAAGCCTGACCAACGGGTCCCTCTCTCTCTCCAACTATAAGATCTATGTGCGCAATCTCAGGCGCTGTTCCGACCAAAGCTTCACCAATAAGATAGGTCAAGTGTCGATTCTCCGCTCGAAGTATGATCATCTGTAGCAGTCAAAATAAGGTTATTGCAGATAGGTTTCACTATCTCAAACGGTCCGGCCAGAATGGAATTAGCTCACATCACGTTACGATAGAAAAACTGAGCTCACTGTGTCTCGCTTTTGAGTGACAGTATGGCCTTTGCCAGGTCACCATTTGCCTCTGCGAGAGCTTTGCGAGCTTCGTCGAGAGTCTTCCCAGTTTGTTCGCATACGAGCTTCACATCTGCATCCGGGATGACCGGAGATACGGGTTTCTGTGCGAGACTCTCTTCTCTCATGGTTCCACCGGCAACTTGATACATCGTCTGCCCTTGCATATTGATGCCGACAACGTTGGGTTCCTCAATTACTATCTGCTTGTCGGTGGTCTCTATGATAACACGGGTGACTCCTGCTATCTCCTTGAAATCCATGCCCATTCGTTCCATCATACGTGCAGCTTGCCTGCCTGTTGGCATGCCACGAATTGACCTCATTGCCTTGTGAGCCATCTCAGCATCAACGCTTCTTTACTGGAGCTTTCATGA
>CAYGZB010000021.1:2911-4794 GCA_964354325.1 uncultured Candidatus Bathyarchaeia archaeon
CGGTCTTCGAGAATATTGTTATGAGCTGAGAATCTCTTGTTCTTTGACGTCTTCAAGTCTATTGTCTTAACCACAGCCTCCTCACCTGTCTCCTTGGCCCTGTAAAGTATCTTCCCCCTCGTGTCGACGATTTGTGATTGACCAATGAATTTCAAATCTTTCTCTTTTCCGATTCTGTTAGCAGTTACAGAAAAGACTCTATTCTCTAAGCTTCGAGTTCTCATTGCATCTGGACAATATGGGAGCACTAAAGCTGCCGGATGGGTAATTATCTCAGCGCCTTTCAACATCAGCACTCTAGCGCTCTCTGGAAAGACCCAGTCAAAGCATATCATGATGCCGATTTTTCCGAAGACCTTGAATTCGCTTCCGCTCCTAAAGAATTTCTTTTCCTTGGAAAAGAGATGGACCTTCCTGTACTTTCCGATGTACTTGTTGCCAACAATCACTGCGGAATTGTAGTAGTCTTCACCAGATTTCTCAGCGAGTCCTGCGACAATAATCATTCCAGATCTGCGTGAGATCTCAAGCAATCTCTCTGTTGTGAAACCGTTCGGAATCGGTTCTGACACTTTTTCGACTTCTTTTCTGTTTGAGAAGTTGTAGCCTGTGTTGAACAGTTCTGGTAGAACTATCAAATCCGCTCTCATTCTTTCAAGGATTCGGAGCGTTCTGTCGACGTTCTCTTCTATTTCAAGCATCTCTGGATTAGTCTGAATGAAACCGACTCTCATACCGATCCCTCAATCCCTCGTCAATTCAGAAACCTATGATCGACAAGATTCATTCTCTTCTTCTAATCCCCGCCTCACATGAACTCCGATTCCAGACTTGAACGCCATCATCTCCTCTCCGCTTAAGGCAGCTCTTCCAACAGCCAGCAGGTTTCTATCCTCGTCCACAATAATCACTTCATCTTCTGGTCTTAGGTTCGCATCTGTATGAATCACATGCTTTGCGAATACGTTTCTACCTTGCTTTATGAAGTCGCTCACATCCTTTCTGATGGTGACGTATGCCGGGAGTTGTTTCCGTTTTTTCAATAAGAGTCGTGCACCTTGCAGGGTTAGAGCTAGTTGACCATCACGAGGTCGAAGAGTTGCTAACAGTCTTCCATTAAGGTATATGAATCGAATCTTGCCTGTTTTTCTGGAGTGCGTGATTGCAATTCTGCTGGGGAATAGTGCGTTTCCAGCGCTTTTTCCAAATTGATAGTTTCCAATACTTCTGAGTTTGGTGAGTTCGCTTTGATCTGCGGTCTTCATGGCAAGATTACTCCGAGGACGTATTAGATGAAGTTTAAACGGTTCGACTAGCTAAGCGTTTACCAGTCAGTGTCGAGTACCGGTCGATCGGTAATGGTGGACCGAATACTATGAACTGTGAAATCTGCGGCGATCCAATTAGAGGACCTCCAAATCGTATTGTCGTTGAAGGGGCTCGTCTTGTTGTCTGCGTCAAATGTTCGACTTATGGAGAGGACTACTGGCAGCCCGCGTCTCCCTCAAAGGCGCCAGAGCGACCGCTTCCTAGACCAGTGAAAACGAAACCCAGACGACTTCCAGCTACTCCGAGAAAAGAACTGGGTGAACTTGAACTTCGAGAGGACTTCGGTGCCAAGATTCGAAAAACCCGAGAAAGACTTGGTCTTACCCAGGATGATTTGGCAAAGCGGGCTAAGGAGAGACTTTCCATAATACAGAAGATCGAACTGGGAAAGATGGCTCCTAATCTTCAACTTACCAAGACGCTGGAGCATGTTCTCAAGACAAAACTCTTGGTCCCA
Source organism: uncultured Candidatus Bathyarchaeia archaeon (assembly GCA_964354325.1). Classification (GTDB taxonomy): domain Archaea; phylum Thermoproteota; class Bathyarchaeia; order 40CM-2-53-6; family CAVXDP01; genus CAVXDP01. The sequence goes on from CAYGZB010000021.1 coordinate 4,698, forward strand.
ACGGTTGAACCCGAACCGCCCAAATCTGTTACCGCCGAGACACAAGAACTCACTATTGGAGACGTAATCCAATTCAAGAAAAAGGACGCGGCGAAAC
>CAYGZB010000021.1:4894-10605 GCA_964354325.1 uncultured Candidatus Bathyarchaeia archaeon
CAAGAACTCACTATTGGAGACGTAATCCAATTCAAGAAAAAGGACGCGGCGAAACCCTGACTACATGCGAGCGCTCAAATCAATGGTAGAGTTGATTCCTGAGACTGTTGTACTACGATGGGGACATAGACCCAGGGATTTCAGAGTTACCGCCCACGTTGGCCTAACGGCACGAGCTCTGGGAGCAAGTGGGCTCATATTGTCTGACGTTCAAGATTTCGATCTTCAACGGAATATATTGAATGTTGTGAAGAACTGGGGAGGCTCGTTCTTTGTTGAAGTTGGAAGACCGTGGAAAGAGACAGTTCAAGAGTGGAAGAAGAATAGAGGAGCGATAGTCCACCTTACCATGTATGGAGAGAATCTTGAAACCAGTGATGTCCTCGATAGAATAAGGAAATCTTCAAAGAACATTCTTCTGCTGGTAGGTAGCCAAAAAGTTCCAGCGGAATTCTATTCCAGAGATATTTCTGACTTTAATGTCGCGGTCGGAAGCCAACCTCACTCGGAGGTAGCTGCTCTTGCAGTCTTTCTTGATAGGCTATACAAAGGAAAGGAACTGAAGCGGAAATTTGAGGATGCGAAACTCAGTGTTATGCCATCCCGACGTGGAAAGAGAGTTATCGAGAATGAGAAAAGCTGTGAAAAGTGCGCCTCCGGCCAATAGTAAGAGGTTACGTGAAAGTACTCCAAAAGCTTTTAGGACCAATATCGGTAGGAATATTCAAATGTGTTAGTGATAGTTCTCTCGAGAGATTCAATGTAGAGGTCGCAGTCTTTTGTCGATTCTAGACGAGGAATTCATCAAGATGGCCCCCTTCTTCGGGGGCGAAGAAGCACTCACCATCGTAAAGACTCTTATGAAACTCAATGAAGCGACAGACGAACAGATAGCGAATGAATCAACCATCAGACTCAACACCATAAGAAAAGTGCTGTACAAGCTTTACGACCACGCGCTGGTATCAGCCAAAAGAGTGCAGGATGAGAAAACCGGATGGTACATTTTCTATTGGAAACTTCAACCTGATCAACTTGACGCTTTTATTCGAAATCGAAAGAGACGAACCAGAGAAAAGTTGAAGTCCAGATACGATTCCGAGCTAGCTCACGAATTCTTTGTCTGCCCAAAATGTCCGGAAATTCGAGTGACTTTCGAGGACGCGATGGAGTCCACCTTCAGATGTACCCGCTGCGGAGCACAACTCAAGAGCGTGAGTAATGAGAAGATGATTGAGTTCCTTGCGACCCGCATAAAACAGATTGAGGAAGAGCTGAATGTGTGAGGCTCCGTCACATGACGAAGCTCTGAATCTCCTTCGAAGGGTCGGTTGCTCTGAAAAGGTAATAGAACACGCTTCTTTTGTTTCAGACGTTGCGTTGGAGATAGCTTCAAGAATCGAACATAATGGCGGAAAAGTCAACATGACCCTAGTAGAGATAGGCGGGTTGCTCCACGATATTGGTCGCTCAAAGACGCATGGAATACGACATGGAGTTGTGGGGGGGCAGATAGCACGCGAAAAAAACCTACCTGACAGCCTGGTGAGAATTATTGAAACCCATGTCGGCGCGGGTATACCCAGGGGAGAAGCCGAGAAACTGAACCTTCCTTCAAAGGATTACCTCCAAACCAGTCTGGAAGAGAAGATCGTGGCCTATGCTGATAAGATAACCAAGGATCGACGAAGAACGAGTTTTGAAGAGGCTGCACATGACCTAGCAATGAACCTGGGAGACAATCACCCAGCCGTTGAAAGGTTCAGGAGACTTCACCAAGAGATATCGACGATGATGGGTTCAGACCTTTCATGATTCACTTACTTGAGAATCTGCATCGGGTCGGTGGAGGGACGGCGATCGAGCTAGTCAAAGAAGAATTTGCCAGTCTCAAAACTGGTCTGTCTGTCAACATCGAATCTGTGGGTTTGGATGAAAGAGGGTGGGTGCACGCGGATTTCTCAGGCCCAGACGCCGAAGTATTGACAGAAATCGTTGGAAGAATATATGGAATTGCCTCAAAGGACATTAACTCGCTTCAGAAAGGTGACCTCACCCGTGGAGTCATTGTAGATTCCACCGTAGGATATGGAGTGTACGTGGACATCTGCCTGAGATCATCTAAGAAGGCAGATGCACTGTATCCGCTCCACGTTATGCGAAGTCAGCTAGTTGAAGGAAACAAACTATCTGTGCGTGAAATATCCAAGCGCTTCTGTCTACACGTAGGGTTTCCCTTGAAGACTCGCGTCACCAATGTAGACTCGATCGGTCAGAAAATTGACGTCGAACTCAGTGATGAACAAGCTACATACTTCAAGAACTGGGAACGCTTCCCATTCGATAGAGTAGTTCTGATAGGTTGTTCAAAGACAGTCTTGAAAAACGCTGTGGAGTCTGCCAATCTAAGACGAGATATTGCAGATATTGAATCACTCGGTTTAGCAGTCCACGTTCTTACCTGCAAATTGGGAACTGACGCGCCCGGAATAATACCACGTATAGGACGCCTTCTTAGAGGAGTCAACGCCTACGCGTTCCAGCCAAGAACTCCATGAATAAGGAGACTCTTGCCAGTACACACTCTGCGAGCAGGTGGCCCATTTCGTCTTGCGTAAACAGTCAAAGGATCCTATTTACTTACCCATTATCTGAATCACAAGTTGTCTGGACCTAGCTCGAGTATCAAGTTCAACAAAGACCACCTGCTGCCAGGTCCCGAGGGTTGGCCTACCGTTCTCGAAAGGAATTGTTATGCTTGGACCTATGAGCGAAGCACGAACGTGGGAATGCCCATTTCCGTCATGCCACCTCCGTTCATGTTCATATGTGCCATTTCTTGGCGCGATCCGGTCAAGCATGGTTGGGAAATCCTCAAGCAAACCCGGTTCATATTCAATAGTTGTAAGCGCACCAGTAGCTCCTGGCACAAATATTGTTGCGATTCCGTCCTTCAGACGAGCGTTTCTAATACTCCCTGCAAGCTGACCGGTTATATCGACCATATCTGGCTCTCCTCTTGTTTCCAAGTTAATCCGGCTCGTAACAATATTCACGATACAACACCTTTGAGGTCTGAGAAATAGTGTGTCCTATAAGAGTTGATGAGTCTCAAGATACACTGAATTGAAAGTTGCTCAAGAGGGCGGATTGTTTGTCGTTCGAAGATGAGTTCAAGGCAAAGATCGTGTCGCTTATTCTCCAGAAGAAACCTGAGATCGCCCTGGAAATCCTGAGCAGAAAATACTCAATAAGATGTCCATCGTTGAAGGTTGGAACAGTCAAGAGGGCAAGCAAAAGTCTGGGTGTGTATGTGCATTCTAGCAACATCATCTATGTGTCGTCAAGCGATCGATTGAATGATCCTCACGTCATTCTTCACGAGTTCTATCATCACTTAAGGTCTACAAGCGGAAGACATAGAGGAACTGAAAAGTACGCGACGAAGTTTGCAAACGACTACATTGCCTCCTTCGTTAGCGCAGCAAGAAGAACGTCGAAAACACTTTCAGGAGAAGACTGGTGATTGGCAAGAGAAGGAGAGCTTGGTTTGGGCCGGGAGTACCCAGTTCATCCGCTGGTAGGAGCAAGTATTGTCGTTCGCAGCAGGGATCGTTTACTTCTCGTCAGGAGAGCGACTGAACCGGGGAGAGGTTTGTGGGGAATCCCCGGTGGACTGGTAATGTTGGGTGAGAAAGTTCAGGATGCTGCTATACGCGAGGTGAAGGAGGAGACTGGACTAAGGGTTCGAATCGAGAGTATATTTGACGTTGTTGATTACATAAGTTGCGACGTAAACGAAAAGATTCAATATCACTATGTGATTGTTGATTTCCTTGGACGGCCTGTTTCGGGTCGGTTAAAATCCTCACCAGAAAACCTCGATGTCCGGTGGGTCAAGATCAAAGATTTGAAGAAATACAGACTTACGCGAACAGTGAGAAATCTGTTCAAGCGAAAAGGATTGATCTAGACGTCGGCCAATATCAATTGGCGAACCAGTTCTCTCAGGTCTAGATCATTATGTATCCCATAGTCTTCAGTTTTTCAATCTGAGATTCTATTTCCTCATGTTTTTTCTGCAGGTCATTTGGCACTGGCAGATCTCTCTTCCTAAGGTAATCATATATGGCGTCTTTGAGAGCGTCGGTTGCGAGGAGAGAACAATGAATCTTGAATTCGGGTAGTCCACCCAATGCCGATACAACATTATCTCTTGTTATCTTCTGAGCTTCTTCCAGAGTCTTTCCTATGACTATCTCTGTGAGCATGCTCCCGCTGGCAATCGACGCTGCACAACCTTGAGTCTTGAACTTCGCGTCGACAATTCTATTTTCTTTCACCTTAATCCAAAACTTTGTAATATCGCCACAAGATTCGCTTACGTAGATTCCAAGACCGTCTGCATCCTGAATCTCTCCAATGTTCCTAGGATTACGATAGTGATCCAGAACCTTTTCATTGTACATTATCGGCTCACTCGAATCTCGACTTTGCTGAATGATTAAGGTATTCTGAGCGGGATTTCCCCCAACTATGTGTTCAATCCTCTTGGGTCAATCTCCATCTTTCTTATAAGGAAAGCCGAACGACTATTGAAAATCAAGTTGTGGTTAACCTAACCACTCCACCGCGAAGATTTCGGTGAATCCACCGAGGTATATGCTGACTTGACAGTCATGGAACTGGCCTCACCGATTCTGAGTCTATTAAGGTATCTAGCGACAGCACTGCTATGGGCAATAGTGCTGTGGTCTTTTCTCATTGTATTGAATTATAAGAATAAGGGTGTAGACAACAACTTTTTTCCGAAGATCAGTCTGATGACATACGCCTGGCAATCAGGTAATGTGATAGAGAGAAAAATCTGCAACTTCCTAGAACAAGAGTACCCCAAAGACAGGATGGAGATCATAGTCTATGACAACAATTCCATAGATGAGACGGAGAAGATCTGCAGAGAATATGAGAAGAAGGGGCTAATCAAGTACTTTAGAACCGAGAGACATTTCGAGTTCAAGGCGCCCGTCCTCGACGAAGCTATTGACGCTGTTTCCACAGGTGATTTCATACTTTTTACGGATCCTGATGGGGTCTGCGAGAGAACATGGGCGAGAAAGATGATTCAACCTTTCGCAGACAACAAGGTTGGAGCTGTCGTAGGGGCAATACATTGTGGCAATTACTACAGGAATATCTTCACACGGTTTCGAGCAATAGAAGATGAATGGGCGACCAACATAGTCGTATTTGGGAGAAATGGAAAAATCAGACTCTCTCGCCTTAATTTGATTAGCGGGGCAAATTACGCGCTGCGAAGAACCGCTTGGGAAAGCGTTGGGAAAAGCCATGGAGAGAGCATTGTCGAAGACATCCAGATGGGTATCAGGCTATACGGAAAAAAGTGGATCATAGAATCAGCGAATGCGAATCTCTGGCAGGAAGAAGTTGAAGGTCCAAAGGAATACCTAAGGCAGCGCAGAAGATGGTATCAATTCACAAATGATCTGATTGGAAACACCCATAGAATTGAACGTTTCTTAGGCTTGTTGCCCTTGACTCTACAGTCAGCCATGTTCCTATCATTTCTTTACATTCCTTATTCAGTTGGACTATTGATTTCAGGTTTGAACATGGAAATTGATTGGGGTAGGTTGCTCTTGTTTTCTGTATTTATTCTTGGCAACATCCTGTTGGCGATAGGTTTGAAA
>CAYGZB010000022.1:0-10281 GCA_964354325.1 uncultured Candidatus Bathyarchaeia archaeon
ATGCTGAGATAGGTTCAGAAGATGAAGTTCTGAAGACGCTAAAGGGCATTCCAAATGTGAAAGAGTCCTATGTTGTGTACGGTGTTTACGACATCATCGCGAGAGTTGAAGGAGAGACCATGGAGAAACTGAAGGATGTTGTCACGTGGAAGGTTCGACGTCTCGACAAAGTCCGTTCAACTCTGACAATGATAGTAATGGAAGGAGAATGACATTCAACTCCTTTCTCTAAATGTGTAGGTTTTTTCTATCTAGGAACATTCTGTTGTGAATTGAGAGGGAATTGGCAGACGTTCAACTCCACATAGGCTTTGACGACACTGATTCTCCGAGGATGGGGTGCACAACATATATCGGCGCTATCCTAGTTGAACGACTTGAAGCACTCGGGTGCAAGTTCACAGACTATCCGAATTTGATTAGGCTCAACCCCAACGTGCCATGGAAGACTAGAGGGAACGGCGCGGTATGTCTCAGGGTATCCTGCGAAGATGGTTCTGTTGACAAAGTAAAGGACAGCGTTCTGGAAACCGTCAAGGCGAATTCTGACCTCGAATATGCAAGGACCGACCCCGCCGTCGTGTTTCTTGAGGGCGATGTTTCAGAGGATTTGAGACGATTTTCGAAAAGAGTCCTCGGAGACATAGTTACCGTCAATGAAGCGAAAGCAGTGGCCAACAGGGTTCATGCAGACGTTCATCTCATCAAAGGAGAAAGAGGGTTGGTGGGAGCCCTTGCAGCAGTAGGTGAGATTCTGCACGATGACTTCACGTACGAAATTATTGCATACAGGTTCTCCGAAAACAGAGGAACCCAAAGAAAGGTGCGACGGGAATCCATACTGGAAATGGACCGTGAAACAACGCCGTTCACCTTCAACAATTATGATCCAAAGAAAAGACGTATTCTCATTACACCGCGCGGCCCCGATCCTATACTCTATGGAATCAGAGGTGAAACACCCGAGATTCTCTTGAGAGCAAAAAGCATTCTTGTTGTCGAAGAAGATATTGAACGGTGGGTCATATACCGGTGCAATCATGGAACAGACGCTCATCTCAGAAGAGTTGATCGACCAGTTGATGTTCGACCTCACCAACCAACCATAATGACCGCGACTGTACTATCGATTCCCAAAGTAATCCTAGGTGGCCACGTTGTTTTCAGCATTGGAGATGAGAGTGGAACGGTAGATTGTGCGGCATATGAGCCGACTGGAGAGTTTAGAGAGGTGGTTCGCCGTCTAATACCGGGGGATGTTGTTAGGGTCTTTGGAGGCGTGAGAGAAGCCTCATCCAAAAACCCTGTCACGATAAATCTTGAAAAGATCGAGATCTTGCAGTTGACACAAAAAGTAGGATATCTGAATCCTCTTTGCACGGCATGCGGGAAAAGGACAAAATCTTCTGGGAGATCTCAAGGGTTCAGGTGCCCTCGATGTTCAGCAACCTTCCCGTTGAGCTCCAGAATCGCCACTGTCCAATCTCGCGTTCTTGAGAAACGGTTGTATATTCCACCGCCGCGGGCACACAGACATCTTACGAAACCGTACTCCAGGTACGGACGCGAGAAGAATGTCGACCCCAAATCACCAGTAGTTGTATGGCATAGTTAATAATCTAGATCAGTCGGATTCTGTCGTCTTGGAGATGTTGAGGGTTCTTGTTAAGAGATCGTAGACGCGTTTCCCTGCTTCGCTACCAGAAACGAGTGATCCGATTGATCCCAGAATTCCTACTCCTCCCAGATTATGATACTCGCAGAGGCCGATCAGAAGGCCGACTGATCCGGGTAGTCTGCCTGCATTGTAGATGCGGGGTCCAAACTGACAGAAGCGCTTCACCAAGTTGGAACTGGTAGCGGACACGTAGATCACATTCGAATCTTTGGTTGCTTCGACAACACCATCGATGCCAACGATCATGCTTGGCCGTAGTTGCATTGCGAATTCCACGATCTCATCGAATACGTCGTAATGACTTCTCGGTTCGTTTGAAAGAATCGAGGAATCTGACATGACAAACACTAGGTTCGGCTTAACACTCCTGCTCGAGTACAGATCGAATCTTGGAAGATGACAGATTCCACTGGTTTCTACAGTGATGTAGTCGGGGAGATTCTTGCTGTGCAATTCGCCAATTTGTTTTCCATCACAGAAGTTCAAAAGTAGATTCAGAGCGATCAAGCCGACATTTCCAGCTCCTGCTGTCGCAACTGCTACGACAGGTGCATCAACTTTCGGCACTGAGTGCGCCACAACTCTCTCCAAGATGTCAACCTAGATCTCAAGAAATGTAAGTCGTCGCATAAAGAGATTCAGAACGAGATCAATGAGGGCGGAGCAATTCCCTCGGCGTACTAGTTGGAAAAAAAGATAGAAAAGGACTAGTTGCCCTTTTTGCGGGTTCTCCGTAGTATGAATATTGATGCGCCGAGTGCTGATACTAATGCTATGACTGGTCCGAATTCGGGTATTGGTACGTGGTTCTGTTCCAGGTAGAAGTTGTATCCCGTAACGTCTTGTCCCGAGCCAACGGTTATGTTTGAGCTCTTGGCTGCGTACCCTGGTGACTCAACCGAGAGTTGATAGGTGGCTGGTTGTTGGTACATTCCGTACTGGCCGTCTGTCGAGTATATGGTAGATCCTTCGTCTGCTCCACTTGCTGTGGTTGTTGCATTACCTGTGGAATCTTCAGGATAACCTGTTGGAAGATACTCATCAGAATCAACTGCACCATAAGGCACCGTACTCGTTGGACGCTCAATAGCAGAGTGAGCTTGCGCTATCGCAGCAATTAGGACTGCCGAAAATGCAAATATCATCACAAGAAATGCTGCGGAAAGTTTCTTACTCATTTTCAATTCTCCTAGCATGTATGCGCGTAATGCGCTGTATATAAAATATGTTCAGAGACTCGTCTGGGAAAGAGGGTTGTGATGAGACTGTGCGCAATCTGTGGCCACGTTACAGTAAGATGAGATTTGACATCGTCGCAATTTTCGAGAATAGTAGGGGCAGCATGTGGAGATACTAGGACGCGCGTCATATGCATCCTGACACGATCTGCTTAGATAGTGGCCACGAAAAATCATCACGCTTTTAGAATACCTTTTTAAGAAACTCACATGAGTTGAGGTCACAGCGGGGAAAATACCGTAGCGAGAGCCTCTCCTGCTCCTGCACGGGTGGGGTAGCCAGGTTTAAGGGGTTTCGTACCCGAACAACCCGCAGGGCTCATATGAATGAGTCTGGGCGACCCTGAGATAGGCTCAATTGAGAGCCCTCAAACGGATGTTCGAATCATCCCCCCGCTACCATCATATTTGCATAATTCTGCGCAGTTTCAGAGGTCGAATATCTCTGGTTCTTTGAGACCTGCTAGTTTCTCGCAAGAACACACTGAAAACTGCGTTGGCTCAGACAACTCCAGTCTCGAGTCACTTGGGCAAGAAAATCTTATAGTGATCTAGTGCAGAGAAGCTCGTTATCATTGAGGGGATTCAGTTTGGTGAAGACAAAGAGGACATCCGGATCCACGAAGAAGACCGCAAGAACATCCAGATCCTTTGCCAAAGGTAGGATTATGATTGCAAGGGTTCAAACCTCAGGTAGCAAGCCAAATGCGTGCGTCCCACGGATCCAGCTCCAATCTGTGATGGCCAGATACCGAACTCTCCTTGCTAGACTTAACGCGAAACGACATGAAGTGATGCATCTGAAATTCAAGGTGAGCAACCTCGAATGCAGAATCACGGAATTAGAGCAACAACTTGCACAGAGACTAAGTACACCTTAGCCGTCTGTCAAAGAGAGGCCTTTCTCGCGGTGCATTCTTCTCTTCTATTTTTCATTCTACAATCCAAGGATTGAAGGACATTCGAAGCCTTCCAAACCGAGTTGAGGTGAATTTCATTGTCCGCAGGAACCAAGATGAAGCTGATCCTCGATACAATAGCTGATCCGAAAGAAATGTACCTGGACGAAAGAGTTCCTTTCTACTCCTTGAGAAGAAGGCTGGCTGCAAGGATGGAAAAACATCCCGAACAATTTGATGTGATGATCAAGTCACTTCACGAGTTGATCCATTGCTACGAGGGTACGGAAGAAGACTAGGATGTACCTCAGGTCAGCATCATGCACGCGACTCTAGGCACCGCGGACTATTTCGAGTTCTTCCTTGCCGGCTGACTTCACTCTTTCTTCCAGATCTGTGACCAGACGTGATATTCTGAGTAGCAACTCAGATCTCCGTCCCTCAAGCTCCTCAAGATCTGATGTCAGCCTTGATCTTTCGGCGCCAATCTTCTCTTTACGCTGCTCAAGCTCACGTCTCTTCATGATTAGCTCCACAATCTCGTTTGAAGACTGGGATGCGTTGTACTCTATCTCTTGTCTTCGATACTCGGCTCGCAATTCCTCCAGATTTTTGGTTGAACAAATCTCGGAAATACTTCTGAGCGCATTGCGTACTCTGCTTTCCTTCAACTCTATTGAGCCGGCAGTCAGAATTCGTCGAAGCGTGCCAAGGCTGGAGCGTAAGGGGCCAAAATCATTTTCGTTTTCAACGGCACTTGTTGGATCACCTAAATAGTGTTGTAGAATCTCTTGTTCGCGTGAACCAAGCAGCCCAGTCTTCGAATCCGTTGTCTTGAGGACTTTCTCAACGGGTTTCTGAAGCGGCTCGAATACTCCTGATATCCGGTTGCGCAAGTCTCCGAGTTGTCTTTCTTGCTCAGTCAATCGCCTCGAAACGTCAGTGGAATCGAGTTTGTCCACTTTCAAGTGAATGGAGTCTTCTTCTGCATCCAGTTTTCTAGAATTGTCTTCGCGCTCATGAATTGATGTTTCCAAGTCGTTCAACTCTTTTTCTAGACCTGCAAGCGATTCTGAGTCAAGAATGATTCGTTCCAATCGATCTACTTGCCTATGCTTTCCGCTGACGTGATTCTCAAGGGAATTGACGCTGTAACCCAGTAGTTTCATCTTCACTTCCAGTTCTCTGACTGTCTTTTTCAAACTGAGAGGGAGTCTTGGAATCCATATGGAAGCTGCATTAACAATTTGAGACTGAAAGTTCCTCAAGGCATTCGTATATCTGACCATGCTGTCATAGCTCATTTCACCGGGAGCTTTTGTTCCTTCGACGAGATCAACTATTTTTCGTCCAAACTTATCGGCGGACGATATGGAGGATTTCGATGCCTCCTTCGCCTCTTCCTCAACTTTTTCTCTGAGAAGCTTTCTGCCCGTCTCTCCAACATCATTGAGGATGTCTTGAAGCCCGCTACAGTGTTCTTCAGACTCCTTTCTCACAGGTTCGATCTCTCTGTTGAATCGTGATCTCAGAAATGATGGCAAGTCAGCAAAGGTGACTATGCGTCGCGTCATAGGGTTCAATCCATCAAATTCTCGGGAGTAATCCTGACACCTAAATAAGGATGATTCGGGAGAATCGAGACTTTATTAGAAAACAGGAAGAAGATAGGCCTGGTGACTTGATTGAACACCAAAATCGCTAGAATTGAAGCTCCGGAAAACAGCAACATGGTGATAGGTACGTCGCACTTCATTAAGACGGTTGAGGACTTGTATGAGGCTTTAGTCGGCGGCGTCCCCGGCATAAAGTTCGGATTGGCATTCTGCGAGTCATCTGGGCCCTGCCTAATTCGACATGTCGGAAATGACCATGAGCTTGAAGATTCAGCAGTGAGGAACGCACTTAGACTGTCGGCGGGACACAGCTTTATCATATTCATGAGAAACGCGTTTCCTGTTAACGTGTTGAACGCCATAAAGGCTGTTCCTGAAGTTTGCACTGTTTACTGCGCTACAGCCAATCCTGTGGAAGTCATATTGGCTGAGACAGAGCAAGGCAACGGCATCCTTGGGGTGGTAGATGGCCTTAGATCAAAGGGTGTCGAGAGCGAAAATGATGCGAGCGAAAGGAGACAGTTCCTAAGAAAGATAGGGTACAAACTCTGAGGAAAAGACAAACCAGGCTTGTATACGATAGATCGAGAATAACTTAAGATACAGGAATTGAGTGCTTGATCGGCTTAGACATGTACTAACCAGTGGTAATGATGTCAATCAGAATCTATGATACAATGAAAAGAGAAAAACTTGAACTAGACGCAATCAGGAAGAATCGAATTAACATTTTTGTTTGCGGTCCGACAGTCTACGACCTCTGTCATATCGGACACGCAAGAACCTACATCGCCTACGATATTATCGTAAGGTATCTGAGGTCGAAGGGGTATTCAGTGTTTTATCTCATGAACATAACTGACGTCGACGACAAGATAATCAAGAGAGCGAACGAAGCCGGTGAGGACCCGCTCGCCCTATCGGATGCGATGACGAAGGAATTCTACAAGGACCTTGACTCTCTCGACATTAACAGTGTCAACCTTTTTGCGAAAGCGTCACAACACATTCCGGAGATCATAACTCAAGTCAGGCAATTAATTGAAAAAAGATGTGCGTACGAGGTTGATGGCGACGTATTCTTCAGTATTTCAAATTTCGCAGACTACGGAAGACTCTCGCATCAGAAGCCTGAGGAGCTGGACAAGCATAGAATAGACCCCGATCCCAGAAAGAAGAACCCCGGAGATTTCGCTCTCTGGAAGGCACATAAGCCTGGAGAACTGAGTTGGGAGAGCCCATGGGGAAATGGGAGACCTGGCTGGCACATTGAAGACACCGCCATAACAGGATGCTATTTTGGCCCACGATACGACATACATGGTGGAGCCGTTGAACTCATATTTCCTCATCATGAGGCAGAGATCGCACAGGCAGAGTCAGCCTCTGGACAACATCCAATGGTGAACTTCTGGGTTCACACGGGGATCCTGAGGATAAAGGGCGAGAAGATGGCAAAGTCGCTGAAGAACTTCATACCCATTAGAGAAGCATTAGCGAAACATCATCCTGAAGCAATAAGACTCTATTTCGCCTCCAGCCACTATAGAAGCCAGGTTGATTTTGACGAGGAGAACATCAGGAAAGCAGCTCAAACAATTGAAAGTATCTATGCGGTTCTCAACCGAATTCGTGGTCTGGCAAAGACGAGTTCCAACAAAGCAGAGAGCAATAAAGAGCTAATCTCCACATTGGAGAGAAGAAAAAAGGAATTTCATGCCGCGATGGAGGATGACTTCAACACTCCAGTGGCAATTTCATCCTTGATAGCTTTCTCACACGAGATGGACAAGATCGTAGACAAAGGAACCTGCCTTGGCGATCTGAAACAGGTGTTGACAACTTTTGCAGAGTTTGGAAACGTCATTGGCATTCTGGGCGCGAAAGAGGAAGAGAAATCCAAAGAAGCAATGGTCCCAGACCTCATGAACCTCCTTCTAGAGATTCGAGAAGAGCTAAGAAAGAAGGGGGATTGGACATCCGCAGATAGCATACGAGACAAACTGAACAGGATTGGAATAGTTGTTGAGGATCAGGCCACTGGTCCGCAGTGGAAGAGATCTATGTCTAAGCCATGAATGTGGAATGATTCTAGATCATTGGCATATGAAGCTGAAGAAGCCGGACTTACACATCTAGTATACTTGCGTCAGCCATGACCTGCACTTCGACGACTTACCGGACACGATTTCATTGAAGATCTCGCTCAGTTTGCTCGTGATTGGACCTATGGTTCCATCACCGATCCTTCTTCTGTCAACTTCAAGTATCGGCGTTATCTCAGCGGCCGTTCCCGTAAAGAAAAGCTCGTCACATATGTACAATTGTGACTTCAGAATGTGTGGTTCTGTTACAACATAGCCTTGGTTCTTGGCAATCTCAATAACCGAAGCTCTTGTGATGCCCTCAAGTATCGATGTGGAGACTGCCGGAGTCATTATTTTTCCATTTTTCACGAGAAAGACGTTTTCACCCGATCCCTCTCCCAGATTCCCATGGTAGTCTAGCAGAATGGCTTCGTCAAACCCATTCATGACTGCTTCGAGCTTGGCCAAACATGAATTGATATAGTTTCCACAGGCCTTCGCAGCTGTTGGCAGTGACATGTCGGGCACCCTCCTCCAAGTGGAAACGGAAACCCTGACTCCCTTTCTGTTGAGGTATGCACCCGTGGGAAAGGCACAGATCGCAGCTTGAACTGGGGATCCGGTTGGGTTTAGGCCAAAATCACCGAACCCGCGAAAGATTATGGGTCTGATATATGTTGTTTCGTGCAAGTTGTTCTTCTTAAGAAGTTGGAGAGTGGCGTCACACAGGTCACCTACGCTGTAGCCTGAATCCATCATGTATATCTTTGACGAGTTGAGAAGCCTCTCGAAGTGTTCTCTGATTCTGAAGACGCTTAGGTTATAACCGGTTGGGTAGGCTCTAATTCCTTCGAAGACACCCGTTCCATATTGGAGGCAATGAGTCATCACATGAACCTTTGCCTCATCCCATTTCACAAACTTGCCATCCATCCAAACATAATCAACAGGTTTGATAGGCACCGAACCAACACCTCGAACTCGAGATCTGGCAGGTTACAATGCTATAAGCCTGTTGGGGAAAGGTTTTTTTGGTTCCTGCACAGTAGTAGCCAAATCTATTTTGAGGAGTCATATCGATGGGTGACCGTGAAATCTAGAACGAGACCCGTTCTTGCGAAACTCCAGAGATACGATATCTCGAATACGAGTGCAAATTCGAATCTACACATTTCTCCGGAAAGAAGAACAGAAGTAGCGGCTGGATCCATGAAACTGCTCCATCGTCCAAAATTCTATGATACCACTCTTCGTGACGGGAATCAGGCAATAGGCGTAAACTTCTCCGTAGACGACAAGATGAAGATCGCTCGAAAACTGGGTGAATTTGGACTTGACTGCATTGAAGGCGGATGGCCCAATGTCTCGAGCCCAGCAGAAATTGAATTCTTCAAGAGGATCAAGAAAGAGAAGATATCATCAGAGATCGCGGCATTTGGAATCACCAGAAAGATAAACCTGAGGCCTGAAGAAGACCGAAACCTCCGATTGTTGGTTTCATCAGAAGCAGACTGCGTCACGTTGATGGGAAAGGCTTGGATGCTTCACGTTGAGAAGATACTACGAACAACTCCCAAGAAGAACCTAGAGATGATATCTGATTCGATAGGATATCTTGTCGGAGAAGGATGCAAAGTAATCTTTGATGCAGAACACTTCTTCGATGGTTACAATAGTAACCGTGACTATGCGAATGAAGTAGTTGTTGCGGCGGAAAAGGCAGGCGCAAGCGAAATCGTTCTTTGTGATACGCGAGGCGCATCCACGCCAACACAGGTTTACGAAACAACCCAGAGTGTCAAAGGAAGAATCTCTAAACCCTTGGGAATACACGCACACAATGATCGGGGTCTTGCTACGGCAAATTCCTTGTACGCTTTGATGGCTGGCGCCGAACACGTCCAAGGCACCATAAACGGTATCGGAGAGAGATGTGGAAACGCAAATCTCGTTGAGATAATCGGCAACCTGTCAATCACTTACTCGGTGGAAACGGGACTTGATCTTTCAAAGCTCACCCAACTCTCATCATACGTGTACGAGATTTCAAATATTCAAAGAAACAACTACCAACCGTTTGCTGGAAGATTCGCTTTCGCCCACAAGGGAGGTATCCATGGACACGCAGTCCTCAAGTGTCCTGAAGCCTACGAGAGTTTCGATCCCTTGATTGTGGGCAACAGAAGAT
Organism: uncultured Candidatus Bathyarchaeia archaeon; assembly: GCA_964354325.1. GTDB lineage: Archaea > Thermoproteota > Bathyarchaeia > 40CM-2-53-6 > CAVXDP01 > CAVXDP01. The sequence goes on from CAYGZB010000022.1 coordinate 9,707, forward strand.
CAATAACCGTCTCAGGCCAAACCGGCATGGCCAACATAGTTGAAAAAGGCAAGGAGTTCGGTTTCAAAATACGGAAAAACTCAATCCATGCGGCGAGAATCCTCAAGAAGGTGAAAGAGAAAGAGGCTGAAGGATACCACTATGAAAACGCCGCTGCGAGCCTCAACCTACTCTACGCCAGAGAACTTGGAGTCGAGATGAACTATTTCGACATCCTAAATTGGAGGGCATTCGTTGTCGGCGAAGCGCGAAAGGTTTCTTCAGAGAGCACAGTAAAACTCAGGATGGGAAGCCATGCGCTAATCGCCGCGGCTGAGGGGAACGGTCCGGTGAATGCGTTCGATATTGCACTGAGACGTGCACTGAAGAATCAGCATCCAGAAATCTCGAAGGTCAATCTTGTAGGATATAGAGTTCGTGAAATCAATGTTGAAAGGGGAACTGCTGCATCGGTTCAGGTGTTCACGGAATTCAAGGCAAATGGAGGAAGATGGTCAACAATCGGGGTTTCACCAAATGCTCTCAAAGCTAGCGAGGAAGCAATCGTAGATGGCTACATCTATTACCTGTACAAA
>CAYGZB010000023.1:0-1776 GCA_964354325.1 uncultured Candidatus Bathyarchaeia archaeon
CTTTTCCCTTGAGAGCCAATCCTTGGACTTTGGCTCTTCATCTACGTATTTCCGAAGTTGACTTATCTTCTCTTGAATGTCATTCATTCCGTCGTTGGTCAGCAACCCTTTAGTCGCGTACTCGGATGTCATCGCTTGAACCTTCCCAAGGTTAGCTGATGCGTCGTACCAGAATCCCCAATCATTCGCCAGAACGGACGCCATATACTTCGCGTCTATCGTTTCTTTTTCCTGTCCCGAGCCTACAACATGTTCGTGGAGAAGAATGATTATGTCTTTAACGTCTTTTTCGTTTATCTGGTGTATCTGCAGTTTCTCTAGCATTACGTCTGCAAGTGTGATCGTGGGAAAATCTAGGGCCAGTCTTCCCTTCTTAGGATCCGACCCAAAACTGACTTCATGACTGTAGTCCAGCCGGTCAAAAAACACATCGACTTTGAAGTCGCCATCTGGATGTTGGTACATGATTCTGTCTTTCATATGAAGCAATGACCAGATGTCTGCCTTGAATTTCAGTTCATCTTCGAATAGCCCTCTTAGTTTACCCTTCTGTTTGCTGTACGCAGCGAAATCGATATCTGTGAATACACGGTCTGTGTTACCTAGTCGACCAAGTTTTGAGAATAACTCAGCGGAATTCTCGCTGTGTATTCTAACGGCCAAGGCGCCAAGAATCCTGATTACCACGGACTTGTTCTGCGCCATATCAACTATGCGAATCGCTTCATCCATGATTTTCTGATCCTGTGCGCTCAGCAAATACAACCACTTTCATTAAACGCGATGCCGAGATCAACACAAAACCTGAAAGTTAAACCTTCTTGTAGTAACGTTCATGAAATACTGTGCGAGACCCAACACCTTGACAAGGATGAATCATTCAAAAGAACTCTCCAGACTGACTCCACAACTTGCTCGTTGGTTACGAGGATCCGTGGATGTAGTCATACTGGGAATAGGGAATTCTGTGAGAAGAGATGATTTTGTTGGGATGGTGGTTGTTAGAAGACTTGGACGGGCGAGGTTGTCTCGTGTTCACCTCATTGAGACGGGTGAGGTTCCGGAGAGTTATCTCGGTGTAGTTGAGAACATTCATCCAACGCATGTTTTGATAGTGGATGCAGCTGAAATGGATGCGCCGGTCGGATCTGTCAAACTAGTCTCACCAGAAAAAATCGCAGGGTTGTCCCTTTCAACGCATGCGTTACCCCTCAGTGTGGTATCAGACTATCTAGCAAACATGACAAAAGCCAAGATCGCTTTGCTAGGAATTCAACCGAAGGCGATAGATTTCGGCGAAGGATTGAGCCAAGAGCTCCGTGATATTGTTGAACCGCTTAGCCAATCAATCGTGAGAGCATTTGAACTCTCGAGAAAGAAGGGTTCTAGGCGCCGAATACGGCCGAAGCTAAACCTGAGACAACGGGCCCGATAATGCTGCTTAGAATTGTGGGATAGACGCCCAGGATCACCGCAAGCGCAGTCAAGACGAGGATTGGTCCTATCATGAGCCATGACGCCTCTTTGGCTTCTCCCAAATTCTCCCGGACTGGGCCGAAGAAAACCCTTCTTATGGTCCAGAGACCATAAGCGGCTGTCATAACGGACGCTGCTACAGCGAGTCCAGTTATGACTACACGTGTGATGTCAGGTTCTAGGGCTCCAGCAAACCCGGTGTACATTGAACCTGTGAAAATGAAGAATTCTCCCCAGAACCCTATCAGTGGCGGCGTTCCAGCCAGACCGAGGAACGCTATCAGTGATGCTGTTGCCGCA
>CAYGZB010000023.1:1876-10271 GCA_964354325.1 uncultured Candidatus Bathyarchaeia archaeon
CCACCGATTCCTATCATGGCGGGTGACAGTAGTGCACTTATCGGTGTTGGAGCTTCAGCGTGAGCGTCGGGAAGCCACGTATGCAACGGAAATATGGCCATCTTGATGAACAGCCCGATCAACATAGCTACAGCGATTGCAGTGAGCACTGACAGGCTGACTTCTGTCGTCCTTGACGCTATCTTGAAGATATCAAAGCTACCCACCATGAAACGAATTGTTACTATTCCGGCTAACAGAGCAAGTGCGCCGACCTCTGTGAACATGAAGTATTTGAACGCGATCTTCTCTTTCTCGCCTGTGCCCCAAATTCCGATCAGTGCCCATGATGGGAGTAGCATAAGCTCAAAGAAGAAAAAGAACGCAGCTAGATTTGTTGTGAGAACCGTTCCGATCATCCCGGCCGTGTAGAGCAGATAGAGTGTAAAGTAACCGCCAATCCCGTGCTCATGTTCCATGTATGCAATTGAATAGACCGATATGACCGTGGTGAGTATGGCAATCGTCAATGCAATCGGAGCGCTTAATCCATCGGCCAGCAGTGAGAACTTTCCAATGTATGGCCCCCACTCATACGCAGCTTCTAGAGTCGTACCAGGCGGCGCAGAGAACAATTGAAGAGTAATGTAGGCAAAGATTCCGGTCACGTACAGGGTCGTTATGAACGCAATCCAACCCGTATTCTTTTTGAGTTTACTGCCTACAGCAAGGGTTAGGACCGATACAATAGCTGGAACCAGGATTGTTTGCAGCAATAGGTTGTTTGTGTCTATCATTTGTGATCATCCCATGGCAATTCTCGCAAGCAGTATCAGAAGGATTGTGAAACCCACAAGCATGCCTACAACGTTGTAAGTCAAAATGCCAGTGTGAGTCTTTCTGAAACCATTACTGAACCAAGTGACTGTGCCAGCTAATGCATAGTTGAACTTGTCTATGACTTGCGTCTCAATGTTTTTCAGGATCCAGCCTGACACACCTATGACCGGGTAGACGAAGACCACATAGCACAGTCTGTTCAGGTACCATCGATTGTTGAGAAACTTCCATACTCTTCCCAGAGTGGTTCCTTCGGCAGTCATCTTGGTGGGGTCGCGGGCTCTTTTCACATATATGTAGTAGGCGGGCAAGGCGCCGACTGCAAGCATCGCCAGTGATGAGACGATTGTGATCATCGTCGCTTGGTCTAGGGGCATGCCTTTGCTTGCAAACTCGCCACTGAGCGGTCCGATGAGTGAGGACAGATATTCATGTGCAAGTTCTTCAAACCAGTCTTTGAGGAAGTATCCAGTAACTCCGAAACCGACAGTCGCCGCCGCGAGCAACGCATAAGGAGCCCACATTACCGGTGAGACTTCGTGGATCTTGTGTCCTTCACTTTCGAGTTTCTTGATTCTGTGGCTTTTCTCTCCGAAGAATGTCAAGCCCAGCATTCTGACAGTGTAGAAACATGTGAGGCCGACTGTCAAGATTGCGAGAATGAATATCGGGTATTGCCCCGCCACAAGTGGAGTCTCAAGGATCATGTCTTTACTCCAGAATCCACTGAAGACTACAGGGATACCCATCAGCGAGAATGCGGTTAATGCCATGCTCCAGAAAGTGATGGGCATTGTCTTTCTTAGTCCGCCCATGTCACGCATGAATCTCGATTCAGATGCGTGAATTACTGCTCCAGCCGTCAAGAACAACGCAGCTTTGAATATGGCGTGGCTCATGAGATGGAAGAGACCGCCAGCGTATCCCAAGAAGAATTCTGCTGTTGATCCCGCGACACCTAATGCCAGCATCATGTATCCGAGCTGGCTGACAGTGGAATAGGCAAGGACTTTCTTGATTTCGCCAGAGGCCATAGCCTGAGTTGCCGAAACAAATGCAGTGATAACTCCAATCCAAGCAACAAGGTAGAAGAAGTTGATCAATTCATTTGGTGTTCCAGAACTCCAGGTTGCCAGATATAGAATTGGGAATAACCTACCCACGAGGTATACTCCAGCTTTTACCATGGTTGCTGCGTGTATCAATGCGCTAACAGTCGTGGGACCGGCCATCGCATCTGGAAGCCATTCCATCAGGGGAAGTTGTGCTGACTTGCCCACGGGTCCTCCAAAGATTAGGATAGCTGCTGGAATCAATACCCACAAGGGTACCTTGTTGATCGCACCATTCTGGAGATCTATGAAGTTCAAAGTGCCCGAGTAAGCAGCTATCATGAAAAGCCCTATCAGAAGAGCCGCGTCTCCGATTCTGGTGACGATCTGAGCTTTCATCCCACTGTGACTTGGTGGATAGGCTTCCTTTCCTTCTCCTACCCAACACTTCAGATAGTCATTCTTGGAGTCTTTGTACCAGAATCCGATCAGGCCATAGCTGCAGAGTCCAACACCTTCCCACCCGAATAGGAACTGGATGAAGTTGTCTGACATGACGAGGAGCAGCATGTTTCCGATGAAGAGGTTCATGAAGAACCAGTAGCGTGTGAGGCTTGGGTCGCCTTTCATATAGCCGATGGAGTAAACCATGATCAGGAAACTGATTATGGCTACAACATTGGCCATGATGATGCTCAGTGGGTCAACTATGACTCCTGCTTTCAGCTCGCTTAGAACTGGAGCGCCCGGAAGCGTTATCCATGTTAGTTGATTGTTAATTTGCCCTGGTTCGAATATGCGAGGTATCATCATCGCAGTCATGGCTGCCCCGAGCATTGAGAAGAAAACCGCTCCATAGTCCCTGACTTTGGGATGTATCTTCGCCAATAAGGGGGTAAGTATGGCGCCCAGAAACGGAAAAGCCCAGCAGAGCCAGGCTGGCCAAATCCATTGAACTTCTGACAATCTTACCAACCTCCTAGGAGAACCTTTGTTGCTTCAGTTACAATTCGAATTATCGGGCCAGGCCACACACCTATGATGACACATGCTGTGGCAAGCAGTACAATGGGCAGGACCATGGAGAACGGTGCCTCGACAACCTTCTGAAGCGTTGACTTTGGAGTCTTGAGCACAATTCTCTGGAGAAGCCAGAGATAGTATGAAGCTGCGAAGATACTGTTTAGAACCATGATGATTGACACGAGTTTCAGGAAGCCGTTGTCAGGGATGCTGAAGCCTGCAAGAATTATGAAGAGTTTGCTCCAGAATCCGCTCAGCGGTGGTACTCCAGCAAGAGCTAGGAGTCCGATCGTGAATGATGTTCCGCTGAAAACCATCTTTCTTCCAATTCCTTCAAGTTCGGCTATGTCTCTTGTTCCAGCCTCGTGAACAAAACATCCTGAGCAAAGGAATAACAGGCCCTTGCCGATTGCATGATTCAGGACATGGAACAGCGACCCTCCGATCGCCAGCACTGCAACCGTCATGGCAGCTTCGGGTGTACTCGCGTAGTAATTTGCAAGTACGTACCCGCCGATTCCCAGTCCTGTGAGTATGTATCCAATGTTCACGATGCTGGAGTATGCCAGTAGTCGTTTTATGTCTCTCTGCATCAACGCCATTACGTTTCCTATTGTTATTGTCGCCACACCAAATATCATCAACACGCTTCCATAGTCAAAAACTGCAGGGTTGAAAATCGTAAATAGTCCTTTGCTCATCGCGAAGATTCCTGCCTTTATCACGACGCCGGATAACATGGCGCTGATTGAGCTGGGGGCGGCTGGGTGTGCGTCTGGTAGCCAAGTGTGTAACGGGACCATCGCGGCTGTGACGCCGAAACCGGCTATTATTGTTCCCATAATGAAGTACAAGGTGAAGGGATTCGTTGCCGATGCCTCTGTTTGGAAGAAAGTTCGCAGGTTGATGAAGTTGAGGTTTCCAGCGAGGCCATACAGGAAGGACATACCATAGAGAGCTAGAAGCGATCCTAACGTGCTCATTACAAGATACTTGAATCCCGCTTCAACAGGCTCCCACCTGTATTTCCTGAACGTGACTAGGGTGTACGATGATATACACATCATTTCCCAGAACACGAACAAGTTGAAGAAGTCGCCAGAGAATACTACGCCTATCAGTCCCGCAACAAGTATGAGAAGCAATGCGTAGTATCTGTCGAGGCCTGTATCGACCTCCATGTATCTGAATGAGTATATTGCCACCATAAGTCCGAGGCCGGAAAATATCAGGGCGAAAAAGATGCCGTATATGTCGGCATAGATCTCAACGCCGCCTCTTTCTGGACCAAAACTCGCGAAGATGTATTTTTGGGGGCCGTCGTACGCTACCTTCTGATAGAGTTGAATTAGAGAGTATGTTGAGGCCACGAAGGCGGCGATTGCCACGATGTCCCTAGCTTTTTCGATCTTCGCTGATTTCGCCACGACGTCTATTATTGGGACAACTGCTGCAGTTCCAAGAAGTATGAGGATTGGCTGGAGAACTATTGGAATTTCCATGTCTACCACCTGAGTCTACTCAGTTTCTTCAGATCTAACGTGCCGTAGTGCCTGTACGCGTTGATCACTATTGAAAGCGCAACCGCAGCGATTGATGCTCCGATTACAATCGAAGTGAAAACTATGGACTGCGCGAGAGTGTCAACTTGCCCTGCTCTTGATCCGAGAGCAATAAAGTTCAGGTTGACCGCGGCTGTTATGATTTCTATCCCTATGATGCTTCGAATCATGTTTCTTCTTGCGGCTACTGAGTATATTCCTACTAGCGCCAGCACCGCTGATCCTGCAACGTAGATTTGCCAAAGTTCAGTCAACTAGGTTGCCTCCTGCACTTTCTCCTCAGCAGGCTCAAGATACGTTGTTTCCTGGGCGCCAGGTCCTTTCTCAACTCGGAAGAGTGTAGCGATGGCTGTCGCCGCTGCAAACACAATGAAGGCTTGGACAAAGACATCCAATCCTCTGTACGTCCATAGGAATTCCTGCAATGGTGGCCTTGGTGGCAGACTCGGCAGACTTATTTCAATAAGTCCACTTGCAAACGTGGCTACAACAACCACAAGCATTACGACGGATATGAGTGCAATGGCGATGTCTTCTTTCTCTTCCATCTTTAACCTCTCCTCATCGTGTGGAGTGCGGCCAAGAACAAAACTGTCACAGCTCCCGCGTACACAAGGAGCTGGAACACTGCAACATATGGTGCACCGAGAACATAGAACATGACGGCAACGAGGATGTTCATTGCTGCGAATGCAATTATTCCTCGTGTCAGATTTTTCACTCTAGCCGCAAATATCGCCGCGACAATAGTGAGAATAACCAGAACATAGCTCATTAATTCAACTAACAATGTCCCGATCTCCTTTCACAGCAGGAATTCTGATGAGTTCCTTCCATCTTAGATCACAATCCTGACAAGCAATAGTTGCAGCAACGAAAGTGGAACCAGATACTTCCACGAGAAGTTTAACATCTGGTCAATACGAATCCTCGCGAAAACGGTTCTAATGCTCGATAGGATGAAGAGAACTATCACCGTCTTTGCGATGAAGTATATCGGGTACATCACCATCTCATACCCGGGTATTACGGGTCCGCTTGGACCTCCAAGATAGAGCGTAGCAGCCAACCCAGATACGTAAAGCAACTCGATGTCTCTTGACAATCTGAATAATGCTAGTTTTCTACCAGTGAACTCCGTCAGCCAACCTGCCACTATCTCCTGTTCAGCCTCGGGAATATCAAAAGGAATGCGCTCCAATTCGGCTTGAACAGCCACTATGAAGATACCGAACCCCAGAGCTTGCGGTCCAAATATGTACCAGTGCGTTGAGGCTTGAGCCTGAACAATATCCATTAATTGAATCGAGCCAGCATTGAGCGCTACCCCGGCGATGGCCAAGGTCATTGGTATCTCGTAACCCAAAAGTTGACTTACGGCCCTTTCAGCACCAATAGAAGAGAAGCTGTTTGTAGAGAATATTCCCGCAAGAAATACTACGATGCAGAATAACGTCATTAGTGCAACGGCCACGATCAAGTCACCATTGAATGACAGGATGCCTTGATTCGACGTTATCGGTAGTAGTGTTGCTGCAACCAACATGATTGTCAGCGCCAGAATCGGCATAAGACTGAACATTGGGCTATCTGCGGCTTGAGGCACAATGTCTTCCTTTGCTAGAAGTTTGACGAAATCGGCAAAGGGTTGTAGGAAACCCGATCGCCCGGTGTATAACGGCCCGATTCGGTTCTGAAGACGCGCATAGAACTTTCTGTCCAGCCATTCGTATGTGAAAGCAAGTCCTATGATGAAGAGAAAACCAGGGAAGATTATCAGCTGAAGAAGATTGACCACAAAACTGACGAAAGACATTCTCCTGTTCTCCTAGGTTTTTCTTATCGGCTCCTGAGATTTTGTCTTGAACTCCTTTCTCAACGGGTATACGCCTTCCGGCCATTCTTTTGCCAGAAGGAGTCTCGTCAGATTGGGATGCCCTCTGAATTCTACTCCAAGGATGTCGAAGATCTCGCGCTCGTAGAAGTATGCGGATTCTCTAATGTCTCCTATTGTATCTGTGACGGGTTTGTCTCTTGGCAATGAGACTCGGACGGTTACCTCGATTCCTCTACCGAAAAGTTGCGGCATGACGTCTATGTTTTTGCCCGTGTCTACTCCTACAATAGTTGAGAGATGCAAAAATTCTGCTTTTTCAACCAAGAACTGCACTAAACTCTTGTACGCGTCAGGAGATACACTGACGAAAAGTCTTCTTGGGCGCGGTATGCTGGTCTCTAGAATTTTGTCCTTGAAGGCTTCCTTGATCTCATTCGCAATTGTTTCTTCATTTCCAGCCATATCTGTCAACTCACATTATTGATTCTACGGTTTCTCCCGCCTCCGAATTAAGACGAGTAATGCGATGAATGTCAGGCAGATATACATGACCACAAGATACAGGGCTGGATGTGCTCTTGTCGATATCCCCCAAGACAGTATGATAGTCATAGCGATGACGTCGAATACCATGAAGAGGGCAGCGTAGTCGAACATCTGAATAGAAAGTGGCGCTCTATGGGGTGGAGGGTCTTCACCGCATGCGTATGAAGCGAGTTTTCCAGTGCTTTTTGACAGTGGAGGAGCTATCTTTCCGCCTATCGCATATATCACTCCAGCTGCGAATAATGCGATAATGAACACTGAAACAGGCGAGACTAGAATGGCTGCCGCGTCCATGTAACTCCCCTTTCGGACGCGCCTTTGATACGACATATCATATAAAACATTTGTTGGTTGAGAAAACTTACGTGCATTGACTTAGGTTTGAATCAGCAGATTCTCGGCACAGGGTCTCCTGCCGGTGGTGAGACGATCCTTCGTCCGCCAACTTCCGTTTCCATTACAACATCTTTGAACCGATCTGTCGCCTCTCCTATGATTGCCGCAGATCTGCCCTCGTTCGTTGTTCTTAATTCATTCAGGATATGCTCGGCCATCTGTGGAACAACGGCTAGCACAATTTTTCCTTCATTTCCAACTTCCATAGGATCAATGCCCAGCATCTCGCATGCTGCTCTCACACCCTCACGGATTGGCAACTTCTTTTCTTGTATCAGGATGCCAACAGAGGACTTCTCGCTCCATTCATTCAAGGTGTTCGAAAGACCTCCACGAGTAGGATCCTTAATCTTGGCTATGCCACCCACACCGAGAACTCTTTTTATGACCTTGTTTAGAGGCGCCACATCGGACTTTACCTCCGTCTCGAATCCGTAGCCTTCTCGAAAAGAAAGAACCGCTATGCCATGATCTCCGATAGTACCAGATACAATGATCTTGTCACCTTTTCTAACGTTTGAGTCGACCAACCATCGCGAACTGAACTCTCGATACTTCTTCACGACTTCAATGTTAGAGTCCAAAGCCTCACTTCTCCTGCCGATCCCCGAAGTGTTCACCACGAATTTGTCAAGCGCTCCCCTTTCCATCACCTTCGTATCGCCTGTCACAACATAGACGTCTGCCTCTCGGCACGTCGCCTCCATGCTGACCACTATCCGCTCAAAGTCATTCATCGAAAACCCTTCTTCAAGTATGAATCCAGCGGCAAGGGCTCGGGGATCTGCTCCCATAACTGCTATGTCGTTTACTGTTCCTGAGATCGCCATTCGGCCAATATCTCCGCCCGGGAAAAAGAGTGGCTTCACCGTGTGGGAATCTGATTTGAGCACTATGTCGTCAACAACTGCAGAATCATCAAGGGCCTCCAACGGAACCTCGAACCCGCTTCCTCCAAGGTGACGCACTATGATCCTCTTTATCAGATCCTGCATTACTGTGCCGCCAGCGCCATGGCCCATCGTGATCCTTTCAGAAGATGCCAAGATACTTCGCCAAATCTAGATCGTACCTCATCTTCTTAAACGATATGAAAAGATCGCCCACAGACAAGCTCGCTGTTAGAATCGTGACAACTGAATATGCTGTTCAGCACTCGG
>CAYGZB010000024.1:0-10241 GCA_964354325.1 uncultured Candidatus Bathyarchaeia archaeon
ACAATTAGAATGTGACCTACTGCCGGCTCACTCTTTGAGAAGCGGTTTTGAACCCGAATTGTGTGTGCATCTTCACCATCAGCCAGAAGAGTTATGTTCGTAGACATAGGTATTGCACGGTCAAAACGGATTTGAGAAATTCCAGATGGCTAACGCGCCGCTAGTCAGTACCTTCATAGCTGTTGGCCTACTTCCCGTCGCGTTCTTGTTCCTGCATGCTTTCCTGAGTGGTTTGAAGAAGTGGAGATTTCATCCTCTTACGGGAACGCTGGCAATAGTCTGGGACCTTGGCATGTCTATTGGATACATGATGTACAGATCGCTTGGTGGCAGAGTTGAAGGCAGTTCTCTTGAGTTGACAAGTACTATGCTTACCTATTTCACAATTCATGGACTTGTCGCATTTCTAGTCATCATGTTAGAATTAGGAGTCATTGTCACAGGATTGTTGCAGTGGAGGCAAAACAAGACTCTGGCATGGCATAGAAGATTGGCGAAACCACTATTCGCCCTCTGGTGGTTTGCATTCATCACTGGAGAAACATTCTATATTATCATGTACGTGAAATAAATCGCGCATTCAACAGCTAACGGTTCATGGTGTGGCCGCCTGCAACAAATTGACTCATACTCGTGGTCAGAATAACTGAATGAATTTGTCGGGTTCTGATGGGCTGAGCAGGAATCGTCTGCCTTTTTCGTCTTTAACGAGGACGAGGTTGTTCCTATTGGTGGCATGCATGCAAACTCTTCCAAGACCCCTAAAACTGAAGTACCCATAATAGCCGTAGAGACCTCCGCTACCGAAGAGTCTGATTCCCCACCATGTCCATCTCCATCGCTCAGGTTTCTGAGCGGCAGTGATTTGAAAGTCACCTATCAATCGCTTAACGATGATCTTGTTATCAGTAACCGTGTACGCCCGTGGAGCCCACAAATAGGGAGATCCAAGGACAGCGCTGTAGAGCGCCAACATTCCGACCAGAATTGAGAGACTGTCTGCAACAAAACCGAAAACAATCATGACAAAGATCATAACAGCAAAGACGCAGATAGTCACTCCCTTAACCAAGTTGTCCCAGGGCGCTGCAAAACAGACCCGTTCCATCTCTCGTCACCGAAACATAATGGAAGAGCGAAGTTCAAACCCTTTTTGTTTTTCTTTCACTCAAGATAGACGGATCGGAGGATTCCCACATAATTGGAAATAGTATTTTGAATCTGATTTCTTTAACAAAACGAGGAAAAGGAGCAGGAGAAATCCTGACCTTACCTTTCAACTGGTTTGATGGCCTTCCTCAGAAGCTCTCTTGTCTCTGCATTGTCTTTGTAGCCGTGACTCTGAACCATATGTTTCGCAGATATGTCCAAGATCTGATCTAGCTCTTTCTTAGTAAAGTCGCCCTCATACCAGCGTAAACCGGCGCCGCATTCAGGTGGGCACGCCCACTCCATCATCTTCTTTTTTTCCAAACGTCGTCACCTTCACGTCTGCCCTTTGAAATTACATGCTGGCTTGCGCGGTTATGAACAATGGCTAGTCACAGATGTTACTGACAAACAATTGAGAAATGACAGCTTTTCCGCTCCCACAACCTTGACTGGCGACGATCCACAACTATTCAGGTCGTTTGAACAAGACTGTCAAGTTGCGAGGGAGGCTATCAAAGTAGTCAGTTAGGCTTAGCTTCTCCAGTTTTCTCAATGTCATAACCGGTAGCTCATCACGTGGCACACCATTCAAGACTAGTTTAGTTTCCTCTTCAGAGAATTGTTCTTTTTCTCCGATCCACTCTATGAAGTTCCTGTTGATCGGACAAGCTCTTTGACAGTGCATGCATCCTACTATGCAGTTGTGCCAAGCAGAGTTCATCCAGTCGGGAAACGGAATGTCACCCTTTTTCTCGTTATGATACACAATACATCGCTCGGCATGCAGAAGAAAGCGGTCAGAAGAGATGGCGCCAGTGGGACAGGCTTTTCCACAGAGCTGGCATTTCTCGCAGGCTTTCATCATTGATGCTTCCTGCCAGGTATCCTTCTCACAAGGCAGATCGGAATAAACAGCGACAAGCTGGAGAAAGCTTCCCATCCCAGAGACATAGCAGATGTTGTTTCTTCCATACTGGCCCAGACCGCTCTGCACTGCTAACAGTTTCAGAGGCAAAGCAGTAGTCGCTAACCTGTATCCTTCCTTCGAAAGAAATTCTGCTAGGAGATCTTCAACTTGTCTCCTTGTTTCACTGTATGCAGTGTATGTTGGAGGAAGAATGAGTGGTCGCCTCTGTTCTTTCCACGTAAAAATGGCTTGAGTTTGGGGTCTGGGGACAGCGACAACGATTAGAGACCGAGCTTCTGGCAATCCTCTGGGAATTCCAAAATTGATCCAACCAAGACGTTCTTGATAGAAGTCTTTGTCAAACAGGTTCTGTCGGTGACGTCTTTCTATCTCTTGTTGTAGGGATGGAATGTGGTCGATTGAAACTACTTGTGCTTGAAAGCCACGTTTTGTCATCTGAACAAACAGTTCATGAACAGAAGCATTCATACCAAACGACACCAAACCACTATTGGGTTCGACTTTTTTCAGTTTGGTCAGGATTCAGCATGACGAATCATGCATCAAATCCATGCCATAATGTATGCCGAAGGATAGCCTCTCAAATCCATTCCACAGTTGGGGCAGAAGTTTCCTTCCGACCAGTTGCCACAGCGCGGACAGAGCCTCAAGGTACCCTTTACAGCCATCGTCTTCATCCGGCTTATATGTCTACAGACTTTCTATTTCTTGTGGGTTGAGTTTTGCGAGTCAGCGACCGTGTGGGATGCAAGAGTTTTCCATGTACCGATGTGAAACATGACTGCTATGCTATTCCAAACGTCGTCGTGAACGCCAACAACATTTCTATCGTAATGATCTCAGAGTCCGCACCAGCTGATCCTAACGATTACTACTACGCAAGTGGAGACCCATTGTTTCAGAAGACGACCGTTCAAGCGTTCAGAGACGCTGGTGTTAACGTGTCTTCAATAATGGATCTTGTGAAGAAGGGCGTCTATTTTACGACGGCCGTCAAATGCGGAAAAACTGCGTATGGTATAGAGTTGAGTACAACCAGAGAATGCTCAGCCATTTTGGAGAATGAACTTGCACTCTTTCCAGATGCTAAGGTGTTCATGCTCATGGGGGGAGATGTAGCTATGAAAGCCATCAATTACATCGCAAAGAGAGCTGGTGAAGAAAGAGTGATCCCATCCGGTCCCACTTACAAGATCCGAAAACAAGAGTATCATTTTCGAGGAAAGAGAGTCTTTCCATCTTACCTTCAAGCAGGCCCCAGCTACTTTATCGAGAAAAGCAAAAGGAGAATGATCGCGGAAGACATCACAGCAGCGACAAGTCTTGTGAAGTGGGAAACATCGCGCCACAAGATAGATTTACAGTAGAGTTTCAAGTAGGTGTGTGGATCGACAGATGCACTTTATTCTCTTTTATGATGTTGTCGATGGCTTCGTCGACAAGCGCGTACAGTATCGTAGTCTTCATCTAGATCACGTTCGCAAAGCCTACGAACGGGGAGAACTCGTGCTCGGCGGTGCTCTCGCAGAACCTGTTGACGGCGCAGTTCTTGTTTTCAATGTGTTATCTCGTGAGACTGTGGAGCGCTTCGCGGAAACTGACCCGTACGTCATCAATGGGTTAGTTACACAATGGCGAGTGCGCAAATGGATGACCGTCATAGGCGAAGGATCTACACCACCACAAATGTTGCAGGAAGATGAGGTAAACCGATATTGAACCGACAACTATCTGACAGTTTCTCCAGACTGTCGACACCTCTTATCGCTGATGCGTGTGTTCGACGGGAGATTCCACTTCGTATTGCGCCACCAAGTATCCGACCGGTTCTATCCAAACATCATGTTGCAGGGAGCGTGTTACCAGTTCGGCACTACGGGAGTGTTGACATATTCCTGGAGGCGATTGGAGCGGCTGAACCTGGCGACATCTTAGTTATTGATAATGGAGGGAGAATGGATGAGGCATGTATTGGGGATCTCACAGTTCTCGAAGTTCAAGCTTTTGGTCTTGGTGGAATCGTCGTCTGGGGGATGCACCGAGACGCTGAGGAACTCATGCAAATCGATCTTCCAGTATTCAGCTACGGAACGTACGCCGCTGGGCCAGTAAGGCTAGACCCACGCGATCCAGACGCCCTTTCTTCCGCTCGAATAGGAGACTTTCTGGTGAGCAAAGAAGATGTCGTCTTTGGTGACTTGGACGGAGTGATCTTCGTTCACAACGAAAAAGTCATGGATCTGATTGATTTGGCGTCTTCTATCATGGAGAAGGAGCGAGAACAAGCCAAAGCGGTGCGATCTGGTAGCACTCTACGAGACCAGTTTAGATTCGAAGAGTATCTGACTCGACGATCCGCAGATCCAGATTACACGTTCCGAAAGCATCTGCGAGCTCTAGGCAGGGTGGTCGAAGAATAGTTGCAGACTGTTTCATCAAACATAAGATCTAGATCGACAGAGGAATCCGTCATAGTTGAATCTGCATTTCCATAGTTCATGAATCCACATCGAAGGATCGTTCCAAAATTGGTCTCAATAACGGAGTTGGCGGCTATCCTTTCTGCGATAGGCGTGCTTACTGGAACAGTCTTCATTCTCTTTCAGCTTAGACACATGGAGATGCATAGAAATGTCGAGATCTCTATGAAACTATTCGAGTGGGCGGAGAGTGATAGACTCCGTAAGGCTTTCAGATGGGTCGAGGATGAATTCCAATTTGGGGACTATGAGAAGTATAAGACACAAGAAGAGACTAGTTCTGAAGTGGGCGACTATCCGTACGAGGTCACCGCATTCTTTGAACAGGTAGGTTTCCTAGTCGCAAAAAAGTTTGTAGACCTTGACGTCATAGATGACCGTATCGCCCCTTACATAATCTCAAATTGGAAGAAGCTGGAACCTTGGATCTTGGCCCTAAGAAAAGAGAAAGGTGACCAAACTTTCGGAGAACACTTCCAGAAACTCTACGAAAGAACCACTGAATACATGAGAAAACGTTGAGTTGATGAAGCAGCTCGGGATATTGGATCTTGCCATTATGCGAAAAATAGGGTGGAACGCTCATGAGTAAGGCTGAAAAGGACGAGTCGAAAAGGAAAGAAAAAGATGCTTTTAGCGATGCAATAGAACGTAAAGATGAAGCCATCGTACTTTTCTACGCTTCTTGGTGTCCATTTTCTCAAAGATTCCTGCCCATCTTTGAAGAGTACACGAGAAGCAACCCGCGAGAATGCATTAGTGTAATAATCGATGAGAAGCCTGAATTGTGCGAAGAATACTCTATTGAATACTATCCTACGGTTCTTCTATTCAAGAAAGGAAAAGTGATGAAGCGCCTTGATGCAGAACCTGGAATTGGTTTGACCGAAAAGCAACTAAAAGAGCTTACCAAGAATCCGTAGGTACCCTTGCTTTATTTTGCCCGTTATGCAAAGCAAGCCTGCAATTGGCAGGCTATTTCAGTGATTCGTCGCCGTCATCAAAACCTTCGTCTATGTGCGAGCCGTCACAGAACGGCTTATTTTTGGACTTTCCGCACCGACACAATGTGACGCGATTGCGAACTTCGTAAGTGCTTCCATCAGATGATTCGACTGGTACGCCACCCTTAAGCCATATTGGGCCACTCACTCTGTTCTGGGGGTCCTCAACCAAACTTATTGACTTTTCAAACTCTTGTTCAATTACCCGTCTAGTCTTCTTGTCCCACTGAACTAGCCTTCCTGAAGGGCAGTTGCACGCTTCTTCAATGGCCAATTCTCTTGCCTTCGGGTTATCGGAATTATCGGTAAGCTCCCATGTTCCTCCGCCCCTGTGGCAAAATCTTGCAGAAGAACACAAGGCAGATGCATCCTTTAGTCTCAATGTCGGTCCTTCCATAACCTGTGCCTGCTTCTCAAATGGTTCCTTGCTTGCGGTTTCAGTGCCATCGAACCCGACTTTTGCATGCGTGCCATCACAGAACGGTTTGTTTTTCGATTGACCGCAACGACAGAGTGCGCATGGCTGACTAGGAGGTATTCTTTTGCCTTTAACCCACTTTTCAGGTTCCCCTTCTTTTCCGATTGCTATGATCTGCTTATCTATTGGCAAGGTTCCTGAAATCAGATAGGGGCCATCTTTTGTGATTATTATCTTGGCATCTTTTGTCATGGATATACCCCCCCTGTCTGGTTACAAAACGCATGACAAAACGTTTTCTGTCTACTTAGTCACAAACCTCTGGGTGAGTCTATGGACAGCACCACATGCAATGCATTCTTTTCATGTATCATATTGGTCGGACAAGATCTAATAGTTCATCCTTCGTCAACGGAAGCCTCTCAACGGTATCAAGAATTATCTTGCCTGAGATCTCTCGTTTTTTCTCGATCAATCTGTCAATCTTCTCCTCCAAAGTTTCTTTGCAGATGATCTTGTGAACGTAGACAGTTCTCGTCTGACCTATTCGATGGGCTCTATCCGTAGCTTGATCTTCAACAGCTGGGTTCCACCATCTATCAAAGTGTATTACGTGATTTGCTGCGGCAAGATTAACCCCGTAACCCGTGGCTCTCACGCTGAGCAGCGCAACCAAGGCATCTCCATTGTTGAAGCTATCAATTAGATTCTGTCTCTTCTTCGTTGGAGTTGATCCATCAATTCGTATGTGATCGATGGACTCGCATTTTAGCCATTCCTCCAACAAATCCAGTACACGCAGGTATTGGCTGAAGACTAAGACGCCTTCTCCGGATTCTACTATCTCAACGAGCTTCTTTGTTGTAAAGTCGAATTTTTCACTTCTTCCAAGTAGTGGCTTATTCCGGTTGTTTATCAGTGCAGGATGATCGCACAACATCTTCAATTTTGGCAGTACTTGAAGAACGGTGGGTCTTTCTTCTTCTTCTCCTGCTTCGTATCTTCTTATGTGACTTGACGCTCTTTCAACTATCTGACCGTATAGAGATCTTTGCTCTTCCGTGAGGTGACAATAGCATCGTATGTCTGTCTTGTCGGGCAGCTCAGGGGCCACCTGTCCCTTAAGCCGTCTTAGTGTTAATGGTCTGATCTTTCTGGCAAGTTCGTCTCTACGGGTTCTGTCGCCCTTCACGATAGGTGTGTCAAACTTCTTCACGAAGAGGTGATAGGAGGGGCCCAGGTAGTCTCTGGTGAGAAAATCGAATATCGGCCATAGCTCGGCAGGTCTGTTCTCTATGGGGGTTCCACTCAATACCAGTTTGTGAGCAGAACATAGCATTCTAGCAGATCGAGACCTCTGCGTGTAGGGATTCTTTATCATATTCCCCTCGTCCAAAACGACAAAGAAGAATGGTGTTGGCTTGATCTCGTCTATATCATTCGCTAACGTATCGTAGGTAGTTATGTGAATTGTGGGGCGGGTGGAAATGAACGTCTTCTTGTTTCTGTTTGTGCCAATGTATTCTGATATTGGAATCTGTGGATAGACTTTTTCAAGTTCTCGATGCCAATGTCTTATGAGTGATTTGGGACATATGACTAGACTCTGTCTTGCATCATTAGATTTTTCATAAGCAAGTCTAATCGCGATGGCTGTTTGAATGGTTTTTCCAAGGCCCATATCATCGGCCAGTATCCCGTTGAGATTGAACTCGGAGAGCCAAGTTAGCCAATGAATTCCTTGTCTCTGATATGGTTTGAGCACTATCTCTGATTTCTGCAGATCATTTTCTGCACTCTCGGACAATCTGAAATGTGGGTCTAATCTGAACTCGGTCACATTCTCAAGGAAGCCCCAAAGCTTAGGGGATATGCTTCTGAAGCCTCCAGTTTCTTTGACTTGAAGCTTCATACCATCTCTTGATCGAATGATGCCTAGAGATCGAATCTGTTCTCTCAGTCTCGCGACAGCAGCTTTGTCTATCTTCACCCAGACAAGTTTGCCATCTTCAACATGGACAAAGTCTGTTTTTTCCCCTGCTGCAAAAAGATCTGCAGGAAGTCTGTAATTGCCGACTTTGTATTCAACGTTGAATTCAAGCCAGCCCTCTTTCCCAGGACCCAACTGAACATAGGGTACCAAAGGTTCTTTCTCAATCGCTAATCCAAGCAATTGCGGCTTGAAGTACTTCTGAAGAACGGGAAAGTCCTTTTCGAAAAACCTGGATGCGTCATCGTTTGCTACCCTCCTCTTGCCCGATTCTAGATAGTCTCTGATCATCCAGTTCCTGATTCTGGGACGTCGGTAAAGTCGACCTGCAAATTGAACAAGGAACTTGTCATGTGTCGAAGTAAACTCACGCAGGAAAACGATGCGGTCGAACCCAGGCACTTCGTATCCAGTCTTCACACAGATACCTGTGCTTGGAGCATACGATATTTCTGCTCTTCGTTTGAGTGGAGTTCTGGACCGTGGGAGAACCTCAGGAAAGTATTTTCCTACTCCCTGCCCTGCAAGTTTCATGCCTGCCTCAACGAGATTGTAGAATTCTTTCTCAAACTCGCGTAGCGTCTTCTTGCCCAAGTTCACAATTAGGGGAGTTCTCTTCGCATCATCATAACTTCCACATCTAGGACAATACTTTGAACCATCGGAAAACGTCGACCCACATTGTCTACACGATCGCATGTCCGGTTTATCCCAATCACGTTCAATCAAGCATAGTTGTGCAGATCGACTTGTTGAACGATTCACGTCCAGTCGTTGTCGCCTGCCTTATTGATATGCTGGACATGAAGAAGTCAATACTATCTGTTTTCGTGCTCAGTGCTTCCTGGAATAGATGGCTACGATTGCATCAGGTTCCAGCTACATTTCTAAGCCTAGAAAGAAGTCTTACTTGTAACTAAGCTTGAAGTGTTCTTCCATGACGTGATGATATTGGTCTGGCGGCATGAGAGAATAAAAGGCTCTTTCGACCACTTCGCTTAGTGCTGGGTGAATGTGCATGCCTTGGATGATCGGTTCTGCACTTTGCTCATGAGTGTACATCAGGTCTATGATCTCTTGGATTAAGACAGAAGCCTGTGGTCCTATGATGTGTGCTCCCAAGATTTTCAATGTGCCCTGTTCAACGATGACCTTAACGAAAAAGTCTTTTGCGTTCATAGCTTGGCCTTTGGCAGTGTCCTGGTATCTCTGGATGCCAATTAGCACCTTGTCCTTTCCGAACTTTTCAATTGCTTCTTTCTCCCTCATCCCGACGCTTGAGATTTCAGGATAAGTGAATACGGCGTGTGGTACAGCATGGTAGTCTGCCTTCACGTTTCTTCTCAATACTGCGTTGTAGTATACGATCTTTGACTCGTAGTTTGCCACATGCTTGAATGGATATATTCCGTCGGCATCGCCCAGAGCCCAAATGTTCGGCTGTGATGTTTCTAGATATTCATTCACAATGATCCACCCGTTTGCGTCTGTTCTTATCCCAGCTTTTTCTGGGTGAAGAATGTCAGTATTCGGTCCTCTCCCAGTGGCGATCATTATCTCGTCCGCTGTTACCATGGTCGTTCTTCCGGTGGCCCTGTCAAAAGTTGTGAGGCTTTTCTCACCTGAAGGTGTCTTCGCTGTTTCACGAACTTCGTGGTTCGTCAAGATTGTCAACTTTCTTCGCAGTTCTCTTTGGGCCAGCGCTGAGACTTCTGGCTCCTCTTCTGGAATGAACTGTAGATTTCTTCCAATGATAGTGACCTTTGATTTCATAGCTGAAAAGAAATGGCCGTACTCTGCAGCTATGTATCCGCCTCCCACTATCGCGATGCTTTTGGGTAGCCTGCTTATTTTCAGAATGGTGTCACTTGTATGATACTCTGTCTTGTCTAGTCCCTTTATGGGCGGTATTATCGGCTTTGACCCAGTGCACAGAAAGATCATTTTTGACCTTATGGTCTCGTTGCCAACCAGGAGCGTGTATGGAGCGATAAATTCAGCCGCGGCTTGATAGTAGTCTATGTTTTTGGAGCGCGAAAGTCCCTCAATTATTACGTTTATCTCAGGGTAGACAAGACTCCTCATTCTCTCCATAATCTTTTGAAAATCTACGTTTCTTATGTCAGTATCAATGCCAAATTCTGGCGCTCTTTCTATTGTTCGGATCAATTCAGCGGGGTAGGTCAGGATCTTTGATGGTATGCAACCTCTTGTTAGACAGATTCCGCCCGGTTCATCCTTGTCTATGACCGCCACGTGGATCTGCGGA
>CAYGZB010000025.1:0-5802 GCA_964354325.1 uncultured Candidatus Bathyarchaeia archaeon
TGTCTACCTTGACAAACCAACGGACGAGATTGTGAACGCAAGACTACACTCTCTGCATAGTGTTCTGCGGAACGATGTTTTTGATCTTCAGTATCCTGACTTGGATGGCGTCTACAGAGTTGTCCATTCAGAGTTGTCATCTTTTTCCCGAGAGACCCTAATAGAAACAACGACTCCAAGAATTCTTGAGGAAGTTCTTGCGAGGCTCGGCATTTCATGCATTAGACCCCGTGCGATACAGGATCTCGTTCAGGACTTCTTTGAGCCCGAGATAAGATCCTGGACTCTCTACAACGATACTCTATCGGTTTTGTCCTCGTTGAGAGACCAAGGTTTCAGTTTGGGATTGATTTCGAATGCCCGAAGCGACTGGGCTGTAAACGAGATCATGAGGAGACTCCGGATACACCATTTCTTTCATACGATTGTGACATCCGCGAGATTCGGCTTGAGAAAGCCCAGACCTGAGATATACTTCAAGGCGATGAGAAATCTGGGATCAAATCATCAATCTACAATCATGGTTGGGAACAACCTTGTCGCGGACATTCTTGGAGCCAAGAAAGCCAATATTGGAGCCGTATATTTGGAACGTGAATACTTGAGTGAAAAACATGTGAAACCGGATGCTGCAGCAAAGTCTTTGTCAGAAATCGTCAATATCATCAAGGAATGGAACGACTCCTAACCAGTCAGAAACAGTATGCGTCTTGTGGAGTTGCGGAGTCGGGCTTAAGTTCGACAATTGGAGTATTCTCTTGCAGACATTTAATGAAAACTCTAAATGCAATCCGGCTGGAACCCATAGGAGTCGTTCAAACAAAAGCTAGTCTTGATGATCTGAAACATCGAATAGCCACGTCAAAGATAGTGATCAAAAAAGAATTCAGTAAGGGTCTTGATGGAATAGGAGGATTCTCTCATTTATTTGTCCTATTCTGGATGCACAAGACATCTGCTTCTGAAAAGATGATTCTGAAGGTTCATCCACGTCATCGACTCTATCTACCAAAACAAGGCGTCTTCGCCACGAGGACGCAGTTTCGTCCCAACTCGATTGGACTGACCGTTGTGAAACTGGTAAGACGAGCTGGTAACACCTTGACTGTGAAGGGCTTGGACGCTTACGAGGGGACGCCTGTATTGGACCTGAAACCATATGACCCTTGGGATAGGTTAGGCAAGATTCACGTTCCAGCTTGGTGGAAGAAGCTGGAAAAGGAAAAAGAATGGAACGAGTCTGCATCACACATAGGCTAGTGCATCAGCACTCACTGTCGTTCTCGTTCCATTTCTTTCGTTCTATCCAAAGCTTTACCTACAGCAGAGATTATGGTTGCTCTAAGGCCACCTTTTTCCAGCTCGAGCAGCCCCTCAACTGTAATTCCCCCTGGAGTGGCAACTTTATCCTTGATCTTCGCCGGATACTCCTTCCTCTCAACAACCATCTTCGCCGTGCCCAGCATTGTCTGAGCTGCCATCATCAGTGATTTGTCTTTTGGGATGCCAAGTCTCACGCCGGCGTCAGCCATCGCTTCAATCATAACTGACACGTAGGCCGGGCCACTTCCAACGAATCCTGTCATTAGATTCAGGAACTTCTCATCTACAACTGAGACCTGCCCAAGCTGACCAAGCACCAGACTAATCACTTCCAGTTTGTCTTTCGGAGTGTTCTCGGAGGGGCAGACGCCAATCACGGCCTCTCTGACTATACAGGTCACGTTGGGAAGAACTCTGACAACTGGTACATCTTTTGGAAGATACCTGCGATAGTTCTCTAGTGGTACCCCCGCAACCACTGACACCAACACCTTGCCAGGCGTCAACGCAGGCTTCACCTGTTCAAGGACTTCTTTGAGCCGCTTTGGTTCGACTACTACGATAGGGACATCGGCAAAAGCGACGGCTTTCCTTATGTCCACACATTCCACACCATACGTTTCGCTTATGTATCTTCTCCGAGGCTCAAGAACCTCCACAACACGAACATCTTTCGCCTGAAACAGGCCTGATTTCAGAAGACCGGCGATTATCGCTTCACCCATGTTGCCGGCTCCGATCACTGCCACCTTGGGTGCCTTTCTCAAGTCAACTCATCCTACCGTACATAGTATCTACTTATCATCTAACTTTAACGTTGACGCTTGAAACCGTTGTAGGTTCAATACGTTTATCCCACAGCCAAACTAGACAGGTCAGAATCAGATCGAGGGATAGGGCTTGGATGTGCTGGATGTCGCGAAGAGTGCCCGAGACGCCTCCCTGAAAATGGCTAATGTGAACAGCGAAACAAAGAACAGGGCCATCATAGCGGTTGCTGAGGCCATAGAACACGAACGACAGCAGCTTGAGCGGGTGAATGGGCTAGACGTCAATGAAGCTGTCAAGGACGGATTTTCGTCTCCCCTTGTGAAACGCCTGAAAATCGACAGCTCGAAGATTGTTGAGATGACCAAGGGGCTGAGATCACTAGTTCAACTTGAAGATCCGGTTGGAAAAGTTCTACTCGCTACGGAAATGGATCAGGGGCTCGAACTCTACAAGGTGACGAGTCCGATAGGAGTGATTGCAGCCGTATTCGAATCCAGACCTGACGCCTTGGTTCAGATAGCCATGCTAAGCCTCAAGTCGGGTAATGTATCGATTCTGAAAGGCGGTTCAGAAGCCGCACAAACCAACCGATTTCTTGTCGAACTCATCAGAAAGACGATTCATAAAATAGAAGGCATACCTGAAGACGCAGTTCAACTTGTTGAAACAAGAGATGCAGTGGACAGACTCCTGAAGATGGACAAGCACGTGAACCTCGTCATTCCCAGGGGCTCAAGTTCTCTGGTGAAGTACATCAAGGAGAATAGCAGGATTCCCGTGCTCGGCCATACAGAGGGCATCTGTCACGAGTATGTTGACGCAGATGCGGACATCGATATGGCGATAGAAATCTGTCATGATGCAAAAGTCAATTATCCCGCAGCCTGCAATGCGATGGAAACCCTTCTCGTACACAAAGACATTGCCGAAAGATTTCTCCCTCCCATGGCAAAAAGATACAGAGAATCCAAAGTCGAGCTGAGAGGCGATAGAAGGGCGAAGGCGATACTTCCAGATATCGCTGAGGCAACCGAGGAAGACTGGAACAAAGAGTATCTTGACCTCATGCTCTCGATAAGGGTTGTAGACTCGCTTGATGAAGCCATAGACCATGTAAACCGCTACGGATCACATCATACTGATGGAATCATCACTCGGAACAAGGAAAATGCACGCAGGTTCCTAAGCGAAGTTGATTCTGCGGTCGTCGTTCGAAATGCATCTACAAGGTTTAGTGACGGATACAGATTCGGATTTGGTGCAGAAGTGGGAATAAGCACAGAGAAGGTACATGCACGGGGTCCCGTCGGACTGGAAGGACTGGTAACGTACAAGTACATTGTTTTGGGGAATGGCCAAATAGTGGCGTCGTATGTGGGAGAAAACGCAAAACCCTTCACACACAGAAAACTTGAGACATCCGTTGACTTTCGAAAACACTAGAATGCGAGAAATAGCTCATGCGAGACTTTCGACACGTGAAACGAGTTGTCGTAAAGATTGGCACATCAGTCCTAACTGAACCAGATGGTTCGCTCGACAGGAAGTACATGAAAAGGATAGCTAAGCAGATCCACGGCTTAACTCGTCAAGGACTGGAAGTTGTGATTGTGAGTTCCGGTGCGATAGGTTCAGGCGTCAAGGAACTAGGCTTGAAGACTGTTCCCCGGGATGTACCCACAAAACAGGGAGCAGCCGCGGTAGGCCAAAGTATACTGATCGAAGCTTGGAGAAAAGCACTCAACAAATTCGGCTTGAAAGTTGCTCAGATACTTCTTACGTACGAGAATTTCTCCAACAGAAGAACATACCTGAACCTAAGGAATTCTATGGAGATACTAACAAAACACAAAACGATTCCTATCATCAATGAAAACGATCCGATTTCAGTTCACGAAATTGAGGAGACCTTCGGAGACAACGACAAGCTCTCAGCCTTAGTGGCATCGAAAATCGACGCTGAACTCCTCTTTCTTCTAACAGACGTTAACGGGCTGTACGACCGGAATCCCCGTCACAAAGATGCTCGACTGATAGCAGAAGTGGACAAGATAACTGCCCTTGTTGAGCAAGTAGGCGGCGACCCTGGTTCATGGCGAAGCAAGGGTGGAATGAAAACAAAAATTGAAGCAGCCAAGATTACGATGAAATCTGGATGTGACCTGATAATCGCCAACGCTCGCGAAAAGAATGTTCTCAGCAGAATCATCCGAGGCGAAATGCTTGGAACTTGTTTCAATGCATCAAAATCGCACTACACCAACAAGGAAAGATGGATTAGACTTGCAAAGAAATATGGAATAATTGAAGTGGACGAAGGCGCGAATGCGGCGCTACTTCGCTCAGGAAGTCTATTGCCGTCAGGAATTGTGAAAGTAAAGGGAGATTTTGATTCTGGAGTCGTGGTTTCGATAGTCCACAAGGATCGAGAGGTCGCGAAAGGTATTGTTGAATACTCATCCAAAGAATTGGAGAAGATCAAAGGCGAACACTCCAATCAGATCGAGAAAATCCTTGGGTACAGGAATCACGAAAGCGTAATCCGAAGAGAAAATATGGTTGCAACCTGAAAATACTCGGTCTAACAGAATCAGGCGATTGAACAAATCCCCGGGGAAAGGGTTGAAATAAATAAGTGAGACACAAATGGATGAGCTTGAAGAGTTACGGCTAAAAAGGATGCGTGATCTATTGGCAAAAGCGGACTCAGACGCTTCTAGTGTACCAGTCGCACTTACCGACGCAAGCTTCGAAGACTTCGTCAAGAACAATCCTCTGGCAGTTGTGGACTGTTGGGCGGAATGGTGCGGTCCTTGTCGAATGATAGGTCCAGTTGTTGAGCAGCTAGCCAAAGATTTTGCTGGTAAAGTGATGTTTGGAAAGCTAAACGTAGATCAGAACCCTGCTACAGCAGCACGGTTTGGAATAATGAGCATACCAACATTGCTTATAGTGAAGGACGGGACTGTGGTCGATTCGATAGTAGGTGCGGTTCCAAGAGATCACATAGTCTCAAAACTACAACCTTACCTCTAGCACATGAGAATGAACTCAGAGTTTCTTCAGAATAGTCGGACCAGTGATAGTACGAAACCTGTGGACAAATCTGATGCTATAGATCTGATTTTCTCGAGTGATGCCCAAGGTTTTCTCCGAGAAAGTTCGCTCAGGAAACCATGCGTCAAGGTGAGTTTAGACCACAAGCCTCCAATCTGCACATCGTCTTACTGCAAGAAACGACCCTACGTCCGAGTGGATGTCGTAGAAGAGGATTCCGTGGAAGAGGGGCATGCTAGAATTGTTGCAAATTCTGGAATCGTTGTATACATGTCAGATCTTCTGCTCAACTTGGCAATGCGTGGAAACCGGACACTGAAGATTGGAACAAAGGGTTCATGGAAGTTTAGGAGACTTGTATTGGAAGGTCTGGATCCAAACAAGGTCTAGCTTTGGATGGGGCCTCTCGAGAAGAGACTGAGCTTATGCTGAAGGACTAATACCGAGGGTATTCATGAGCTGAGTTGCTCTCGGCTGGATACATCTGACTTAGAGTTGGTTATCGTCAGAGCAGCGGAATCTTTGGATCGTTTTCTTCTGAGAAAAAATGCAAACGGCACCGTGAAGGTCAATCCTAGAAGCAACAGTCTTTCCTGGAATTCTGGGACAATCATTGGGGTTCCGGGCAGCAGTGCTCTTGAGTCTCTTTCT
>CAYGZB010000025.1:5902-8029 GCA_964354325.1 uncultured Candidatus Bathyarchaeia archaeon
GGTTGAGAAAGCTTCGCCAGCCAAGGGAGGATCATGATCTGCTCCATCATACACGTAGATTGACCCGTTTTCATTGCGGTAAATCTCTGACCGATTATGAAAATAGAAGACTGTGGAATCCCCGAAGACCTTCGGTAACGATCCAATGAATCCGACAATACATACGCCCCCGATCAGAAGAATCATGGCAGCCGCAAGCGGTCTCTTGGCATGCCTGATCAAGCCCTCATCCCGACCCAGATATTGCTCATCAAATCAGCTAAAAAGCTTCATCCAACAAATGGCATGGAAACGAAAGCTGCCGCTACTCCTAAATATGGAAATCTTGGGCTTAAGAGACCAAAAGAGTGCAAGCTGTTGGTAACTGAAAAGGAAATCATTCAACACGAGTTCAAGAAAGGAGTATTTCCAGAGTCTACCAAGTCAAGATCAAGTGGTTCGATAGCCTATCGCTACGAGCCAAGCCCTGATGTCGTCTACGTGAACATCACTAATCGTTGCACCAATCGATGTACTTTCTGTGTAAGACAGTTCACGCCTGGACTTTCAGGTTATGTTCTGTATCTGGAGAATGAACCGACAGAGAAAGAAGTCTGGGAAGAGCTTGAGACAGAGATCAAATCGGGGGACAGGCAGCTTGTGTGGTGTGGATTTGGAGAACCAACAACAAGGCTTGATCTCGTTCTAGATGTTACAAAGAGAATCAAAACAAGATACCCAAACATCAAGATCAGATTGGACACGGACGGACAGGCTCAACTTCGATACAGTTCACGCAATGTGGCAAAGGAATTGAAAGAAGCTGGTGTCAACATAGTGTCGATAAGCCTGAATGCAGAAAATGAAGAGAAATACGATATGCTCTGCAACCCTGCATATCCCAATGCATACAAGGCAATTTTGGAGTTCGCGAGAGAATGCAAGAAGCTCTCTCTGAGTGTGAGAATGTCGGTTGTCGGAAGCACCAATGTAGACGTGGCTGAATGTGAAAGAATTGCGAAGGAACTAGGGTGCGAGTTCGTCATTCGTTAGCGTGTAGAATAGACTTACTGTGATTGCACTCCATTTCTTCGAGATAGCAAAGTAGTTATCTCTAGTCCGGAAGAATAGACTAACCGAAAGATCGGTTATCAAAAGAACCCACGTCTTCTGTCTGCATAGTGGTGACAAGAGTATGAGTGTCGAGTTGCCAACCGAACTTGAGTTTGATTGGCAAGGTGCGTGCGCTGACATTGTGGATGGCATCAGATCATACTTCAAAGAGGCAAACTCACAGAAAGCCGTAATCGGTCTTTCCGGAGGTTTGGACAGTTCGGTAACGGCTGTCCTCGCTGTGAAGGCTCTGGAAAAACAAAACGTCTTTGGAGTTGTGATGCCTGACCGAGGAATTACTCCGGACGAAGATATTGAAGATGCTTTCAAGCTTGCCGAATCACTGGAGATCGAGTACAAGACAATAGAAATTGCGTCAATCGTTGATGCAATCGCAAAAGAAATGCCGGAACTTCTCGAGAGGGATCTTGACGGCAGATTGAAAAAACCGATAGCATACGCGAACATAAAGCCGAGAGTGAGAATGATAATTCTGTATGCTATTGCCAATTTGCTTGGCAACGCTCAGGTTCTTGGAACGGGCAACAGATCAGAGCTACTGCTTGGATATTGCACAAAACACGGAGATCATGGAGTGGATCTGCTACCTATCGGCGACCTCTACAAAACTCAGGTGCGCCACATGGCAGAGAGACTGGGCCTCTTCGAGAGGATTTGGAAGAAAGCTCCATCTCCCAGACTGTTGAAGAATCAGACGGCTGAAAGCGATATCGGCGTAGGCTATAGTGTGATTGATCGGGTCCTATACTACAGAGTTGAGAGAGGATACGACGAGGATAAGATAGTCAATGAACTGGGTGTCTCGAGGGAGATTGCAAAGAGACTCTGTGGCATGATAGTGCGATCGCAGCACAAGAGAGAGCCCCCACCAATATGTCGTGTTGGTTCAAACAGAGACTGAAATAGCAACTCTCAACGTATCGTGGTGAACGGTGGTGCTGTTTTGTGAAAGAGGAAAAATTTAGGGCGACTTTGATTTGGGATGGCCACAGCGGTGGGAAGGTACAAACTGGA
>CAYGZB010000025.1:8129-10195 GCA_964354325.1 uncultured Candidatus Bathyarchaeia archaeon
ATTCCAATTCACGTTACGGGACGAGTAGGTGTAGTCAAGTAGAGTGTGAGAGAACAGGCAGAGTCTCTCGACATCGAATGTTCTGCTAGCCAAGCCTACGTTGCTTCTTCAGAAAACGACGAATTATTGCAAGGCTCGTTCTTTGGTTGCCCTCAGACACGAGGATGTAATCTCTGAGATAGGTTGAGACTGAAATTATGCTGATTCCTGCATCGGCAAGTAATCTTGATACCGTGGCGAGAAAGCCGACAACATCTAGACTCATGATAACATCGAATGCAATCAGTCTATAGGGTCCTGCGACTGTCGCCTTTTTGAAACGTGATGAGCATCGGTTCCACTGGGTTTGCCTGATTACGAGCGAGACGTCGTCAGTCTCAAAAGTTACCGATGAGAATGGTCGGAGTCGCGAAAACAAGCGGAGCGCGTTCACATGCCTTCCTAGGCTCACAATTACGTACTTATCCTTGGGAGAGTATACTCTAGTTTCTGCAAACAATTCTCTAAGAGACTTGCGCATATATTTCACCTGGAAAGTGAAATTCATATTCCTTCAAACAACGGCTGCAACTGCGACATCGTTCAGGTTGGTGCCCGTCGCGCCTGTGATTAGCGTGTCATGTAGTCTATTGAAAAATGTGAAAGAATCATTATTCTCAAGAAACCGATCAGGTTTCATGGCTATCTGTTCAGCTCTTCCAAAAGTCCGCCCGTCCACAATCGCACCTGCAGCAGGAGTGTCTCCGTCAAGTCCATCTGTTCCCAAGGACGCGATCGCGATGCCATCATGTCCTTTCAATTTGATTAATGCGCTAAGCATCATCTCTTGATTGCGTCCTCCACGTCCACCTCCAGTTGCAGTGACGGTGGTTTCTCCACCCATTATGATCGCCACTGGTTTTCCGGGCCGTCTTTTTTGCCGACTTGACTCTCTGGCAATCGCCGACAATACGATACCTACCTCCTTCGCCTCACCTTCAAGAAGTGTTGTTAGCAGGATACCATTTGCCCCCATCCTTCTAGCTTCTCTCACCGCGGAATCGCAGACCATTTGATTGTTTCCGACAATGATGTTCTTCACCCTACGAAAGACCATGTCCCCCGGTTTCGGAGTTTCAGTGATCTCTCCTGCAACACCTTTGTTGAGGGCGGTTCTGACTCTCTTTGGCACAAGTTCCCAGACACTTCTTGTTTTTAGGACCGAGATTGCAGAAGTGAATGTCGTTGGGTCAGGCGATGTTGGGCCTGAGGCTATTGTGTCCAGGGGGTCGCCAACAACGTCCGACAGTATCAGTGTGAGGACTGAGGCTGGGAACGCGGCCTTTGCCAAGCCTCCGCCCTTGAAAAGCGAGAGATGTTTCCTGACAGCGTTCAGTTCATTGATTGTTGCGCCGCTTCTCAACATAAGCTGGGTTGTACGCTGCTTGTCTCTGAGAGTGACACCTCGAATTGGGCATGGCATCAGCGCTGAACCTCCTCCAGACAATAAACATATGACAAGGTCACGGGCGGTCACATCTTCAAGAATCTCTAGCATTTTCCTAGCCCCTTTAAGACCGGAATCGTCTGGAATGGGATGCGAAGCTTCGTTCAGCTCGATTCTATTAATTCCATTTCGTGGCATTGTTCCGCGGAGAATGTTAACACAGCCTTCCGATATCTTGGTGCCCAGAAGCCGTTCCAGAGAGACCGCCATTGATGCGGCAGCTTTTCCTCCACCAACAACGAGAATCCTACGGAACCTTGAGAGATCATATGCTTGGTCAAATATCCTGAGTTTCGATCCTTTCATCCTCACACTGGAACTCATTATCTTGCTGGGGTTCGCAGCCTGCAAGGCTGCTTCGAGACAACCCAACGCAATTCTTCTTGCCGTAAGATTCTTTCTTGAATCAGCATTGTTCAGGAGTGAACCGAAATTCTTGATTATTGGAGACATCTGATATCTGTCACACCTAGATTCTGTTTGTTCTCGATACTATATAGAATAATGATAACTCTAGATACATGAGATTCTTGGAGGATTCAGAGTGTCGAAACCCAAAGTCTACGTGACTAGGAGGCTA
>CAYGZB010000026.1:0-10078 GCA_964354325.1 uncultured Candidatus Bathyarchaeia archaeon
AACACTTGAATAAGCAACTTCCGACAATGCGAGCCTGGGCTTCGAGTGGTAGTAGCGAGTTGCAGGAGAAATCCACTATCCATCTAAGCTACGTGCAACGTGGCCCGCCTTACGTAATCTGATTCAAGTTCCTTTTTTGAGCTATCTCGATCGCGAAGACACTAGTCTATATTGGCGATCCATGAATAAGGGTAGTGTGTTGACCGACATGTATTGCAACACTGAGGAACCTGCGCCTCGGGATTTCAAACAGGAATTGAATTTCAAGATCCCGTTCTTCTTTTGGATACGATTAGCCACAATTCTTGAGAATGCGGGGAAACTCTGTGACGCTTGGTGTAAAGCAGGCAAGAAAAGTATCGAGGATTGGTCAAATACTTTAGAAGAATTCAAAACATCAACGAAAGTAGACAGACAGTAATGACGAGTAGTCTGTTCAGCAAAGCAACGCTAGAAAAGTGGAATTTGCTAGTGCGGCACGAAAACAGAAGAGCATGATGACCATTCAGTCCTGAATGTGAGCCATTTGGCCAGACTAACATTCTACGGCGGAATCAACGAGATTGGTGGTAACAAGATTCTTCTTGAAGACAAGGGAACGCGTATCTTTCTTGACTTTGGGCAGTCATTCTCTTTCGGTTCGGACTATTTTGAAGGCTGGCTTAAACCTAGATCCGTGAACGGATTGGGAGACTACTTTGAATTCGGTCTCTTGCCCAAGATCAAGGGGCTTTACGCTAAGGAACAACTGGCGTTTACTGATCTGCCCTATGCAAAACCAAAGATTGACGCTTTCTTCTTATCTCATGCCCACTTTGACCACGTAGATCACATTAGGTTCCTAGATCCAAAGATTCCAGTGTATCTTGGGGCAGGTGCGAAACTATTCTTAGAAGCCATGGAAGGGACAAGCGGGGTTTTTGGTGACTATGGAGAGCATGATTATCAGACTTTTCGAACCGGAGATAGAATCAAGGTAGGCAGTCTAGTAGTCGAGCCGGTTCACGTTGATCATTCAATTCCAGCCGCGTACGGGTTCATTATTCACACTTCGGAGGGGGCGGTTGTGTATACTGGAGACCTTAGGTCTCATGGCCCCAGAAACGATCTAACAGAGGATTTCATGGAAAAAGCGAAGAGCAGCGAGCCCATTGCGATGATCTCGGAAGGAACTAGAGTAGCTGAAGACGACAAGAGACTGAACTATTCGGAAGAAGAAGTCAAGAAACACGCTCACGACGTGATTATGAAAACAGACAAAATGGTATTTGTAGCTCACGCCGGTCGCGACATGGATAGATTCAGAGCGTTCTATCAGATTGCCAAGAAAACCGCTAGAAAACTTGTGATTTCGCCGAAGACGGCATATCTACTGAACGGGTTGCTTAGTGACAAACGCCTGAAGCTCCCGAACCCCACTAAAGACGATAACATTCTGGTATACTACCGAAGAAAGAAGTCTGGAAGATTTGATGAGTCTGACTACTACAAGTGGGAGACAGAGTTCATGGACAAGATGATAAATCACAAGTCTGTCGCAAAGAATCAGGGAAAGTTGATCATGAACCTGGGCTTCCAGAATCTTACAGAATTGGTTGACATAAGGCCGTTGCCTGGAAGCCATTTCATTCATAGCATGAGTGAACCTTTCAGTGAGGAAGACGTTGAGGATGAGGCTATGCACAACTGGATCGACCATTTCAAAATGGAGTTCCATCAGTTGCATGCCTCGGGGCACCTGAACATGGAACAGGTTAAGTCAATGATCAGTGAAATCAAACCCAAGATGGTTTTTCCCGTTCACACCGAGAATCAGCATCTTTTCAAAAAATTCACGCGACGGGTGCAGATGGTCGAGTACGCAAAAACCTACACACTTCAATAGTCTACGTGAAACGCGTCGCAGAAACAGTACCGCAAGCAAACAAACGACATTCATGCATCATGAGTTCTAAGCATGAAATCCTGAGAAAAACCAACAGAAACTTCGTAAGGCTGCCTAAACTCTTTCGATGAGAGAACAGGTCTGAGCATCAAGTAGTCCGATATTATTAAGATATGAAACGAATGAACAACGATACTGGCGATTCTAGAGTGTGGATGAAACCATGTCACGAATGCCGTTTGCAAAACAGCGTATATTCCGCTGAGCCTAACTCAAACGAATGCAATCTCTGTCCCTTCAATCCGCAACGGTTCAATGAACCTGGGCAGGAAGAAGGCATTGATCGAGGAAGCTGCCCCACAGGCAGATGTGATCTATGAGAATACTATTCCAAGAACAGATAGTCAACCATGGTTGATTGTTTGTAATTATGTTTTGTCTTAGTTCCACATCCTAGACAGAAGTAGAACCATCGTCGTTCATCGCCATCACTATCCCAAGCCTGGTGCAAGACATGGGTTGTCTCTTTTTTGCAGAGTTTGCAGTATCCCTTGTATTCTTCTCCCTCTATCGGCATACTACACAATCCGTTGAATACACATTTCAATTCTTAGGAACTTTGGCTTCCCTTGCCTCGAAAGTTCCCACTGCTTATCTGTAGTTGAGGAGTGTGGTTTTTCCTTGATGTTTCATGAGGTCTTTGTTCTTCGCGAAGCATGGCTACGAGGGCAACCAAGGCTTTCAAGAAAGTTTTAGAGTAAGTGAACACCAACCCGTAGCCAGAGATTTGAAGCGAGAAGAGATCGCTGCTGTGCTTCTAATCCTCTTCTTCGTGCTGTCAGTTCTAGTCTGGATCGTAACGTCTATGCTTCCAACCTTGACAGGTGGCTATCCATAGAGTCATCCAAACAAAACCGGCTTGTAGCTTTCGTTCTTCTGATCCTCGCCCTTTTTGTCTTGGGTGGCTTCTTGAGCATATACAGTCGCAATTACGGTGGAATAGTCGCTGGGATCCTCGCTCTGATGATATCCGCTGTAATTCTTCTTGCGATAAGAACACTTGCCCGAACACCAAGATAAGGTTCGAAACATATTGAACAACTAAAAATAGAACCATATATCCTCCATTTCGCCTTTCTGAGGCTATTATTAATGGTTCCACCCACGAAGCGTCGCGGAATGATAGATCTGCCTATTCCGTACCCCTATGTTTCTGCTGGAAAATAACGTTCTGGAAGGTGAGAAATGATTCAAAACAGTTATGGCTGAGCCCGATTAACCGTCAGACTCTACACTACGGAAACCCTGGTCTTGCAGGAGCTTGAGCGACAGGGTCGAAAAGCTAACGATGCACATATTTGTACTCAGAGGGCTTAAGTAAGACGCTGATGTACGTGTGACGCCTAACCTTTGGAGATCGATCTGAATGGGGTATCGTCTTTGGGCTTGTTCACGGTTCCAAGCGTCGGGACGCTAGGCTTAAGCTAAGACGCTTCTCCTTTGCGCGAACCCCCCTAGAAACATTCCAGAAGCTCCAAAACAAATGTGATTTTGCATATATCCTTGAATCGGTCAAAGGGCCTAGGAGACTTTCTCGTTTCTCTTTTGTCGGCTTCAATCCCTCTGTAGTGCTGAATGCAAAAGATCACATCGTTCAGACGCATCACCTAGAAACAGGAGAGAGATCCATCACCAAGGTTCGCGACCCTTTGGAAGTTGTAGAACGTCTCGTAAATGAGAGGCCGATCAACTACCAAGGAATGAGCTACGTGGGCGGGGCTGTCGGCTACATCTCCTATGATTCAACGAGGTACTGGGAGAATCTCCCCAATCTTTCCAAAGATGATCTAGCCTATCCAGACATTGAGATGGGAATCTACGACGATGGCATAATCTTCGACCACCAGAATAGAGAAGCTTTCTATTTCTACACAGAAAAGGATCGACTCGCCGAAATTCATAATTTGTTGAACGATACTGCCGAAAACCACGAACTCGCATATTCAGACATGTCAACGAATATCTCGAAGGAGCGTTTCGAAGAAGTAGTTGCTGACGCTAAACAGCATATCAAGAGTGGAAGGATCTTTCAAGTTGTACTCTCCAAGCGCTACGAGTTTGAGATTGAAGGAGATCTGCTCCGTTTCTACAGTGTTCTCAGGAAAATCAATCCCTCACCCTACATGTACTTTCTTAAGATGAAAAATCGAGTCATCGTTGGCTCAAGTCCTGAAACCCTTGTCAGAGTTCGCCGAAATACCGTTGAGACTTTTCCGATAGCTGGAACTCGACCGAGATCCAACGACCGCGCTAAAGACCAGAGGATGGCACGTGAGCTTCTTTCCGATGAAAAGGAATGTGCAGAGCATGCGATGCTTGTGGACCTCGCGAGGAACGACATAGGTAGAGTCTCCAGTTTTGGAACCGTTAACGTAGATCAATACATGAAAGTGCACAGGTTCAGCCATGTACAACACATTGTCTCTAGAGTCGTCGGAACACTCAGAGACGAGTACAACAGCTTTGACGTGCTTCGAGCCGGCTTCCCCGCTGGAACCGTAAGTGGCGCACCAAAAGTAAGTGCAATGGAGATCATAGAAGAATCTGAACCTACCAGAAGGGGACCATACGCAGGAGCTGTCGGATACTTTTCAAAGAATGGAGATTCCGACTTCGCAATCACAATCAGAACCCTGATTGCTGATGGCAAACGTGCCAACATCCAAGTTGGCGCTGGAATCGTGGCTGACTCCCATCCTGAACGCGAATGGTACGAGACCGAAGACAAGGCAGGAGCCCTAATGAAAGCCCTAGAGAAGTCGCAGGAGATAAAGAATGAAAGTTCTAGTTATTGACAATTACGACTCATTCGTATACAATCTGGTTCAGTATGTTGGAGAGCTAGGCGCCGAACCCACAGTATATAGAAATGACAAGATCTCAGTGGATCAGGTCAAGAAGCAATCTCCAGACAGGATAATAATCTCGCCCGGTCCTGGGAATCCCGGCGACCGACGATATTTCGGAACCTGTTCCGACATTATTCGCGAGGTGGGTTTGAAGACTCCATTACTTGGCGTTTGCTTGGGTCATCAAGGGATAGTTCAAGCATTCGGCGGCAAAATCAGATGCGCGGCAAGGCAGATGCATGGAAAGACAAGCCTTGTGAAACATGATGGTCGAGGTATCTTTCGGGGAGTGAAGAACCCAATCGTTGGAGCAAGATATCACTCGTTAGTGAGCACTAGAGAATCGATTCCAACTTGCCTGGAAATCTCAGCCGAATCTCTCGATGACAAAGAGGTAATGGCAGTTCGTCACTTGAACTATCCAATAAATGGTGTTCAGTTCCACCCTGAATCAATACTGACCACCGACGGAAAGAGCATTCTCAAAAATTTCTTGGATGGAGCCGAATAAGATGATCAGAGAATCAATTAGAAACCTTGTTGAAGGATCACACCTGTCTCATCAAGAAGCTTTCGAAGCCATGACCGAAATCATCTCGGGGTCGGCAACGGATACACAGATTGGAGCATTCTTGACAGCTCTCACAATCAAGGGCGAAACCGTAGAAGAACTGCAGGCCATGGCAGAGGTCATGAAAAATTTCTCAGTTCAAATTCATCCTCAGGTCAAAGGAAGATTAGTCGACACGTGCGGCACAGGAGGAGATCGCTTGAAAACCTTCAACATAAGCACAACCTCCGCTTTCGTCGTGGCTGGGGCTGGAGTTTCTGTTGCAAAGCATGGAAACCGATCTGTGACCAGCAAATGTGGATCTGCTGACGTCTTGGAAGAGCTTGGCCTTAACATCGACGTGAATCATAAGCAGGTTGAGGAATCAATAGAAAACGTTGGAATCGGATTCCTATTCGCCCCGAAATTTCATCCAGCGATGAAACGCGTTGCCACCCCTAGAAAAGAAATCGGTGTTCGAACAATCTTTAATCTCCTCGGTCCAATCACGAACCCTGCAAATGCTTCTGCCCAACTCATAGGCGTCTATGACGAGCGTCTAGTCGAGAAGATTGCATATACATTGAAGGGACTGGGCTGTGAGGCAGGTGCGATAGTTCACGGATTAGACGGGATAGACGAAATATCCACCATTGGGAAGACGAAGATCGCCTGGTTGAAAGATCAGACTGTGAAAGTCTCTACATGTACTCCTCACGAATTTGGCGTTAAGGTCGCCAAGATAGAGGATCTTCAAGCATCAACTACTTCCGAGAACGCGAAGACAACTACGCGGATACTTCTTGGAATGAAGGGCCCGAAAAGAGACATTGTCCTGGTGAATGCTGCCGTCGGCATCTTGGTCGGAGGATTGGCTGAGAATCTGGAAGATGCGATGCAGTTAGCGCGAAGATCAATAGATGATGGAGCAGCGCTTCGAAAACTTGAAGGTATGATCAAATCGTCTGGCGGGTCCGTGTCTAAACTTAGAGAGCTGGAATATGACATTGACTGACTTCTTGGACACACTCGCAATTGAGAGCATAGAAAGAGCTGACAAAGGCTACTACAATGTCGAAACCCATGTCAACAGAAAACCTGTCAACCTCGTGAAAGCCATAAAGAACTGCAAACACATACCCATCGTGGCAGAGATCAAGCAACGTTCTCCATCACTTGGCAGTATCCGCAATGAAATAGATCCAGTTGCGATTTCTTACGCATTCAAGAATGGAGGCGCGGTCGGGATCTCGGTAATTACGGAACCGAACAGGTTTGAGGGATCACTTCAGCTACTTCGCAAAGTCCGCGAAACCGTAGATCTACCAATCCTGATGAAGGACTTTGTGACCAGGGAAGTTCATGTTGAAGCCGCTTCAAGGCTCGGAGCTGACGCGCTTCTTCTGATAAACGAGCTCTTTGAGAGAGGATATTGCATCCAACCGCTTCGAGATATGATTAATCTTGTTCACTCCAGAGGTTTAGAGGTACTTCTTGAAACACACAACGCAGAAGAGTTCCAACGAGCTTTGGATACAGACGCGGACATCGTAGGAATAAACAATAGAGATCTGCGAGATCTCAGTGTGAACCTTGAGACAGCCCACAGAATCCTAGAAAAATACACACCGCATGACAAGATCGTGATAGTTGAGAGCGGCATACGAGATCGAAACGATCTTAACTGTTTTCTGAAGCTCGGCGCTGACGCTTTTCTGATCGGGTCATCTCTCATGAAAACCAAAGATGTCGAAAACAAATTGAAGGAGTTCACAACCACCAATGAGAACTGTTAGAGCAAAGATCTGTGGAATCACGAACGAAACAGATCTAGCCGGTGCCATAAGCGCAGGTGCCGACGCGGTTGGATTCATAGTCGGAATCCAATCTTCTCCGAGGAACCTTTCAATTGAACAAGCGCAGTCGCTTTTGTTGAAGATTCCACCTTTCATTTCGAGCGTAGTCGTTACGAGACAATCGAATTCTAAGAGTTTGAAACAATTGAACTCAATACTGCGACCAGACTGTCTACAGGTCTATTGTGACACCCACGAAAGTGAGAACGTTCTTAGGGAATTGAATCAAGATGCGACGATTATTCTTGGAGTTGATGGAGAGAAATCATCACTGGGAGACTTGATCAATGTCTCGGAATATTGTGATGCTTTTCTGTTGGACACGCTCTCATCTACGAAATCCGGTGGAACCGGTCGTGTACACGACTGGAACGCGAGCAGACGGTTGAGAGAGGCTCTGAATCCTAAACCGATAATTCTAGCCGGAGGTTTGACGCCTGAAAACGTGGAGGAGGCGATCAAGATCGTTGAGCCATATGCGGTCGACGTTGCGAGCGGTGTGGAGTCAAGCCCAGGCAAGAAAGATCATGAGAAAATGGTGGAATTCATCAAGAACGCTAAGGGGATTCGACCTTGAGGAATCTGTCAAGTTATCCCTTCAACGGGAAGTACGGTCGATACGGTGGACAATTCGTCCCTGAGACACTGATGGCCAATCTGAAGGAGCTTGAGAGAGCTTACAAAGAGTTTCGTCGTGACAAAGATTCTCAAGAAGATCTGAAGAGATATCTTCATGATTTTGCTGGCCGCCCTACGCCACTGTACTTTGCTGAGAACCTGACCCGTAAGACCGGAGGAGCGAAGATATACCTGAAGCGCGAGGACCTCCTCCATGGTGGAGCCCATAAGATCAACAACACTCTGGGTCAGGCTTTGCTTGCGAAGCGAATGGGAAAGAAACGTGTGATCGCAGAGACAGGCGCGGGCCAACACGGGGTTGCAACTGCCATTGCCTGTGCCAAACTGAATCTCGACGCTGAGATCTACATGGGCGCTGAAGACGTAAGGAGGCAAAGCCTGAACGTTTTCAGAATGCGACTCCACGGCGCCAAGGTTCACGAGGTATCTTCGGGATCAATGACTTTGAAGGATGCCATAAACGAAGCTTTCAGAGACTGGGTGGCTAATGCACCTACAACCTACTACCTTTTAGGATCGGTCGTCGGCCCTCACCCGTACCCGCAGATCGTTCGAGATTTCCAGAGCGTAATAGGACGAGAAACAAAGCGACAGTTCAGAGCTATCGAGGGTGGGCTTCCCAACGCGTTGGTTGCATGCGTTGGAGGCGGAAGCAATGCGATGGGCACGTTCAACCAGTTCCTTGACGAAAGAAGAGTGAAGCTTTACGGAGTCGAGGCTGGTGGCAAAGGCTTAGACTCGGGAAAACATGCGGCCCCGCTCCGCGCAGGCCGGGAAGGTGTCTTTCATGGAATGCTCACTTACATCCTGCAGAACGCAGACGGTCAGATAGGGAGCACACACAGCATTTCAGCTGGTTTGGATTATCCTGCAGTCGGACCAGAACATGCACAACTCCAGATGATGAAAAGAGTCCGCTACGTGACGGCGACCGACCGGGAAACTCTGACGGCTTTCACAATCCTTTCCGAGACTGAGGGAATAATGCCCGCTTTAGAATCTGCGCATGCAGTTGCGTTTGCGATCAAACTAGCTCGAACCATGCCGAAGAGTCAGTCGATAGTCGTTACACTCTCGGGACGCGGAGACAAGGACGTTCAGATAGTTGGCCAGAACCTAGGTGCATCTCTTTGAGCAGAATCAAAAAAACATTCGATGAGCTTGGTGACCGAGAAGCCGCCCTGATCACTTATATGATGGGCGGATACCCAACACTGGAAAAATCAATTGACGTTGCAAAAGCGCTTGTGGAGGGAGGCGCGGACATAATTGAGGTTGGAGTTCCATTTTCAGACCCGATCGCTGATGGCCCAATAATCCAGTCAGCAGGCAAGAAAGCCCTTGAGAATGGAATGTCTCTTCGGCGCGTTCTAAAACTTTGTAGAATGATTCGAAAACAGTATTCGTTGCCAATCGTTCTGATGGGATATCTTAATCCAATTTTTCAGATGGGGTACGAAAGATTCTTTGATGAAGCTAAGGACTCCAAAGTAGATGGCGTAATAATTCCCGACATACCTTTGGAAGAGTCCTATGATTTCAGAGCGACAGCTCGAATGCGCGGGATAGACGTGATACTTCTAGCCGCACCCTCGACATCGCCTGCCAGGCTCAGAAAGATAGCCTCTTGCACGTCAGGTTTTCTGTATCTGGTCTCTGTCTACGGTGTCACTGGACCCAGGCGAAAGATCCCCGAGCGTTCTCTTGAGTTCATCAAACAGTCGGTGCGCATCGTATCACGTCAGGTTCCGCTATGCGTGGGATTCGGCATCTCAAGACCTGACCAAGTGAAGACAATCGCAAGAACAGGTGCGAAAGGTGTAGTTGTTGGAAGTTCGTTGATAAATGAACTCTTGAAATCAGCCACATGCTCGAAAGAAGTGTTGAGTAGACTCAAGATCAGAACGCGACAACTGAAGAGAGCTACGGTCTTGTCCAACTAGGGGTACTGGTCGTTCGTTGTTTGGGGTCCAGTTTTAGGTGGTGCTAGCCATTGTCCTCTTGCGTGCAGAAAAGGTGGCCGGCTCAACGCGAATGCAGACCGACCAGTGACCAAGAGCATATTCCAATACTAATATTCTTGTCTCTAGTTTATTCCTGTAGGAATCCATCCACATACCGATAGGACAAGG
This sequence comes from uncultured Candidatus Bathyarchaeia archaeon, assembly GCA_964354325.1. Lineage (GTDB taxonomy): Archaea > Thermoproteota > Bathyarchaeia > 40CM-2-53-6 > CAVXDP01 > CAVXDP01. The sequence goes on from CAYGZB010000026.1 coordinate 9,972, forward strand.
ACATTTCCCAGTTCTTGACTATCACAAACTAATCGAATTCGACTGTTAGCCTCTGACGGTTGACTCGACATATTCATTGTCTTATGGTTCTGGAGACCTCAACCTAG
>CAYGZB010000027.1:0-10037 GCA_964354325.1 uncultured Candidatus Bathyarchaeia archaeon
TACTACACTATTGTCGTTGAAAACTCTATAAACGTTTGCAGTAATCCCGGACATTTTGCGGATAATCTGCGCAATGCTCAGAACTGCAAGCGAAATCGAGTGCATACGAGACAGTTGCCTGGATTAATGCTTTCGGACGAACAGGAATCCTTCGGCAGATTCAAAATTGTCTAAAGTCTTTCCATTCCTTGAATGCTTCTTCGAAGAGATGCTCAAAAGCATCATAAAACATGGAAGTACTGAAATCGTGATGATTCAGGGTTAAGATGAAGGGTCGAGTACGGACACAAGCGCCAATTCAGATGGAAATAGCGGGAGGAATTGTCCTGAATCCATATATACCGCAAATGGGGCTTATAGCTGAGCCTTTGGAGGACAGCGCATGTCAACAATAAGGAGAGATTGCGTTCTCCGCCAGTATGCTATCTGAGAGAAAGACCCGACCGATTAATTCCGCATTTTTGGTAGGGTTAGCTCAAATCGAGATTAGACCAATAGTGCATTGTTCCATATGTGATGGGGTTGCTAGCTTCTGCACCGGACTTTCTCGTGACATCGCTTGTCTTCACGTAAACAATGTCGAGGTTAAGTAGATATGGTTTGGAGTTCCAGAATAGGGAAAGAATGCAATCTTCCAGATCGAGTGTTCTTCTACGATACCACGCTTCGAGACGGGGAGCAAACTCCTGGTGTAGCGTTACTTCCGGAAGAGAAACTGGAGATCGCACGTCAACTGGACACTCTGGGTGTGGATACTATCGAAGCTGGTTTTCCGGCGACATCAAAGGGAGAGCAGAATGCAATTGGACTAATTGCACAGGCTGGACTGAGGGCAGAGATTTCCGCTCTTGCAAGGTCTGCCCCAAAAGACATAGACTTGGCTATTGCATGCAATGTGGGTTGCATACACACGTTCATTGCGACGTCAGACATACACCTAACCAAGAAACTCGGAATTTCGCGTGAAGAAGTGGTTAGAAAGGCGGTTGAATCCGTTGAGTACGTGAAGGCACATGGACTGAAATCTGAGTTTTCAGCTGAAGACGCTACAAGGACAGATCCTGAATTCCTTTTAACCGTATGTGAGGCTGTCGTAGACGCAGGAGTCGATCGGATAGATATCCCAGATACGGTCGGCGTGGCAGTCCCAAGAGCTATGTATCATCTGATCAGAAAAGTCACGGAGAGAATCAAAGTTCCTGTGGCTCTTCACTGCCACGATGACATGGGCCTAGCAGTCGCAAATTCACTTGCCGGAGTTGAGGCGGGAGCACGAGAGCTCCATGTCACCGTCAACGGTATTGGAGAAAGAGCTGGAAACGCGAGTCTTGAGGAGCTTGCATTGATCCTAAACACATTCTATGGAATAAAGACGGGCGTGGTTCTGAAGGAGCTCTACAAGACCTCACGATTGGTTTCGAAGATTACGGGCGTCATGATCGCTCCAAACAAGTCAGTTGTCGGTGATAATGCGTTCGCCCACGAAAGTGGAATACATACTGCTGGTGTAATATCGTCACCAGATACGTACGAGCCTCTGGCCCCAGAGATTGTTGGTCACGAAAGGAAGTTGGTGGCAGGCAAACATGCCGGAAAACATGGAATAGATGCTATGCTCAAAGAGATGGGTCTAGCTCTCAAAAAACCTCAACTTGACGAAGTCGTTACGAGGGTTAAAGAACTTGGTGACAAAGGTCGAAACGTGACCGAAACCGATCTATTCCATATATTCGAAGCAGTAACCGGGAGCACTGCACCAGAGAAGCGGCGTATCGAACTTGGTGACCTAGTCGTGGTGACTGGCAGCAAGACAACTCCCACAGCTACACTAAGACTATTGATCGATGGAAAGGAGTACAGAGCATCCGAGTTTGGTGTGGGACCGATAGATGCCACGCTCAAAGCTATTGAAAACGCGGCAGGCGACGTAGCCAGCTTCAAATTGGTTGATTTCAAACTGGAAGCCATAACTGGTGGGAGTGATGCTCTAGCCAACGTCACCGTGAAAATCACTGACAGCAAAGGTAGAGTCGTGTCAGCCAAGGGTGTACGCGAAGACATAGTTATGGCGGGAGTGGAAGCTGTTGTCAACGCGGCAAATCGTCTTCTTCTAATCAACTCTCTTACTGAGAAAGGCACTGAACAAGGTTAGCCAAAAGGGGTGTCTCGAAAATCCCTTTTTTCTGAAAGAGTTTTCTCTTTAGTCCCGACGCTTGTCGTTAATGTATCGTTTGACAGTTGGCCATTTTGGTATGGAATCATTACAAAAAAGGAATATTTATTAATGGATCATGAAGGGCTATAGGAACCATCACCGAAAGAAGTTGGTCAAAATCGGAGGTCACCACAATCAAGAAAGTAAATTGCCCCGAATGCGGTGCTGAAATACAAGCCCCAGATGACGTCATGCTGAAGGAGATATTGAGCTGCCCCGACTGTGGCCTGGAACTTGAAGTCACAAAGATCGATGCTGACAAGCTCGAGTTACAGAAGATACTCGTTGAGAAAGAGGACTGGGGTGAATAGTGACCGTACAGATCGGAATGCTTTGCGACCGAATTAGACCAGACGAGAGAATGGTGATCGAAGCCGCGAAGAAAAAGAACATTGAACTGATTATTCACAATGTTGACGAAATCGTCTTCGACACATTCACGAATTCTGAAACAAAGTTCGAGAACGTCATACTACAGCGTGTCATGAGCTACTTCAAGAGCATGCACATAACAGCACTCCTGGAGAAAGCCGATACCAAGGTCGTAAATTCCTTCAATGCCGCGTTGATCTGTGGAAACAAACTCCTCACATCCATAACCCTGTCAAAGGCAGGTGTACCGACTCCGAAAACCCTTGTGGCCTTCACTGAAGAGTCTTCGCTAAAGGCCCTTGAGAAGGTTGGCTACCCAGCGATTCTGAAACCAGTTGTAGGAAGTTGGGGAAGGCTCATCGCTCCTTTGAAAGACTTTGACTCCGCGAGAGCAATCCTCGAAACGAGAGAATTCATGTACCCTCTATACCAAGTCTTCTACATTCAAGAGATGATGCAGAGTCTCATCCGCGACATAAGGTGTTTCGTAATAGGCGAACATGCAGTCGCTGCAATATACAGGTACTCAGCTCCGGGAGAATGGAGAACAAACGTCGCCAGAGGCGGCAGAGCCGAAGTCTGTCCAATAACTTCGGAAATCGAGGATCTCGCCGTTAAGGCAGCGAAAGCAGTCGGCGGAGAAGCCGTTGGTGTTGACATGATGGAAAGTCCCAACGGACTAGTCGTGCACGAAGTAAACTACACCACAGAGTTCAAAGCTACAACAGAATCAACGGGTATCGATATCGCAGGACTTGTACTCGATTTTCTGGTTGACATGGAGAGACATTGAGATGAAGGCTGGAATAATCGGAGGTTCAGGATACATAGGCGGAGAGACTACACGCATTCTGTTGGGTCATCCCAGTGTAGAATTGGTGGCCGTTGTATCACGTCAACACGCGGGGAAATTCGTTCACAAGGTTCATTCAAACCTAAGAGGATTCACCCAACTGAAGTTCTCTCCCCTGGACTTGGACTACCTGGCAAAAACATGCGAGATTGTTTTTGCCGCCACTCCACACGGATCATCAAAAGATCTAGTGCCAAAACTCCTCGATGCCAACCTAAAAGTAGTAGACATGAGCGCTGACTTCCGGTTAAGAAACCCTGACGACTATCCCAAATGGTATGGTTGGCAACACAGCAGCAGTCAACTTCTCGAGAAAGCTATTTACGGTCTTCCGGAGCTACACAGAGAGAAGATCAAGAAATCGAACCTGGTAGCAGTTCCTGGATGCATGGCAACAACAACCATACTAGGGCTCGCACCACTGGTGAAAGATGACCTCATCGACAAAGAGAGAATAGTTGTAGACCTGAAGGTAGGATCTTCGGGTTCAGGATCCAAACCCACAATCGCTTCGCATCATCCAGAACGTTTCGGTGGCGTAAGACCTTACAAGACAGTTGGACACCGGCACATAGCAGAAATCGAGCAAGAACTAAACCTGCTAAGCAACCATCCAGTGAAGATTTCGTTCACGCCACACGCGGTCAATATGGTCCGAGGAATACTAGCAACAATCCACACATTCCCAAACAAGAAGCTTGACGACCCTACGGTCTGGAAGAGTTACCGTTCGTTCTATCAAAACGAACCTTTCATTAGATATGCAAAAGATCGTGAAGGACTCTACAATCTGCCTGACCCAAAGATTGTTAATGGATCCAATTTCTGCGACATTGGATTTGAGCTGGACGAACATGTAAACCGACTGGTAGTTCTCTCAGCTACAGACAATCTTGTCAAAGGAGCTGCAGGCCAAGCGGTCCAATGCATGAACATCATGTGCGGCATAGATGAGAAGACAGGTCTTCAAAACCCTGCTCTGCATCCGGCGTGAACGGCAATGCTTACTGTTGTGAAAATGGGTGGCACCGTCCTGGAAGAGGGCTTGACACAAGCCTTCATCGAAGATGTCAAACGTAATCTCTCTCGAACTAACATCCTTCTCGTTCACGGAGGAGGAAAGAAAGTCACTGAAATCGCATCAAAAATGGGAAAAGAACAACAATTCATAACGTCGCCCGAAGGTTTCAGGAGTCGTCATACCGACAAAGAGACCATGGAAATATTTACGATGGTGATGGCCGGAAAAATCAACAAACGCATCGTAGCATCTCTTCTGGCTCAGAACGTTTCCGCAGTAGGAATTTCCGGTGTCGATGGCGCAACTGTCAAAGCCAGCAGGAAAAAACAACTGATCGCTGTTGATGAGACGGGCAGAAAAAGACTGGTTGAGGGTGGGTACACGGGCAAGATTGAAGCGGTAAATGCAAAACTGATGCGGCTTCTCTTGGACAGCGGATACGTGCCGGTTGTCGCCCCGATCGCAATAGGACAAGAATTTGAAGATCTGAACGTTGACGGTGATCGAATGGCAGCGAGTATTGCTGGAAACTTGAAGGCGGAAAAACTCATTCTCCTAACTGACGTCAAAGGGCTCCTCCTAGATGGGGAAGTCGTACCAAGACTGAGTCTAGAAGATGCGGAATCAGCTCTCCCAAAGATTGGGAAAGGCATGATAACGAAGATTCACGCAGCAGCAGAGGCGATCAAGCTCGGAGTGGGGGAAGTCGTCGTGACTTCGGGGTTGGAGGAAGATGCTATCACGAAGTCCATAGATGGAACTGCAGGTACAGTGATCACGCATGGATAGAGAGCAGATAATCCTCACTGAACAAAGACTAATGGCGAATGTGTACGCCAAACGTCCAGTAGTAGTCGTGAAAGGAAAGGCTGACCTACTCTGGGATCAGGATGGCAAGGAGTATATTGATTGCACCGGAAGCTATGGAACGTGCATAGTAGGGTATTGTCATCCGAAAGTTGTTCAGGCCATAGTCCATCAATCCGAGACGCTTACTTCATGCCACGGATTCATGTACAACGATTCGAGATCCGAACTCCTAGAGAGAATCGGTAAGATTCATCCGAAAGGCCTGGGAAAAGTCTTCCTGTCAAACAGCGGCACAGAAGCTGTCGAATGCGCAATCAAACTAGCTCGAAAATACTCTGGAAAGAAAGAGATCATAGCGATGATGGGCGCCTATCATGGAAAGACATTCGGTTCATTATCAGCAACTTGGGAAAAGAAGTATCGCGACGGCTTTTTGCCATTGGTGCCTGATGTGAGACATGTTCCTTACGGCAATATAGAGAAACTAAGAGAAAGCATCAGCTCCAACACCGCAGCCGTCATAGCTGAGCCGATTCAGGGAGAGAGTGGAGTGAAGCTGCCACCTGAAGGCTATCTCAAACAGCTGCGAGAAGTATGCGACGAAAAGGATGTGCTCTTGATACTTGACGAGATCCAAACTGGGTTTGGAAGAACTGGAGCGATATTCGCCTTTCAACATTTCGACATCACACCGGACATTACCTGTCTTGCAAAAGGTGTGGCCGGCGGAATTCCAATGGGACTAACACTTTCTAGAGAAGAGATAATGGCAAGCCTAAGAGTGGGCGAACATACAACCACATATGGCGGCAACCCTATAGCATGCGCCGCCGCAGCAGCAACAATTGAAGTTCTACAAGAAGAAAACCTCTCAGAGAAGGCGAGGATACAAGGAGAGTACTTAGTTTCCAGACTGAATCAGTTGAAGGAAGCTCATAAGATCATAAGAGAAGTCAGAGGACTTGGGTTAATGATCGGTGTAGAGACCCGTTTCGAAGTCCGAGACTTCATTCTGGAATCAATACCAAAAGGTGTCTTGGTGCTGGATGCTGGTAGAAACGTATTGCGTTTCCTTCCACCACTGGTCATAACTCGTCCCCACATAGATAGAACGATAGAAGTGCTGCATGAAGTCATCGGGGAGAAAGAGCATGGACAATTACCAAATACGTCTCCTAAAGAAGATGCTTAAGATTTACAGCCCATCTGGACAGGAAAAAGAACTGTCAAGTTTCTTGCATGGCGAGTTGAAGAGGCTTGGCTTCAATTCGCGTAGAGATGACGTTGGAAACGTGATAGGAGAATCAGGGCAAGGATCCCCATCCGTACTGCTATGTGGACACATGGACACAGTCCCTGGAGATCTAAGCGTCAAAACCGCAAAAGAGAAGATACGAGCTAGAGGCGCCGTTGACGCTAAATCATCTCTTGCAGCGATGATTGGAGGAGCCACAGAAGCACGAGAAGATTTTCCGGGTAAGATCACGGTGTTGGGGGTTGTCGATGAAGAATGCAGGGGAACGGGCATACGACATTTTGTTCAGAAGAGTCAAATGAACGTGGACTATGCCGTGTTTGGGGAACCCAGTAACACCGAGAATATTGTGATTGGATACAAAGGTCTCATGCATCTCAGGCTGGAGTGTGGAACAAAGGCTGGTCATGCAGCGGTTCCATGGCTTCACGACAATGCTGTTGAAAAAAGCGTTGAGATTTGGAGTCTGATAAGAAGTGGATTCGCAGAGTCAGGGGAGTCTCCATTTCAATCTGTGACGGGCTGTCTTACGGGGATCGCGGGTGGAAATGCAATAAACGTGGTTCCGTCAAAATGTACGTTCACAATTGACATTCGAATACCGCCAGACACGAGCTCAAGTTCAGTACTGAGAAGCATTAGAAAGAAGATCGGTTCCTATCTCAATGACAATCCCAATGTGACAATCGATTTGGATATCATGGACCAGGTTGAAGGCTGTCTGATGAATCCTGACTCTGTGATCGCGCGATCATTTTCTTGGGCAATAAGAAGAATCAGAGGCAAGAGTCCTGTTTTTCTCAAGAAGACGGGGACTTCTGACATGAACCTTCTTGCTTGTAGAACTAGGATTCCAATGATCGCTTATGGTCCGGGTGATTCCAGATTGGATCATACAGATCAAGAAGAGATCAGCTTCAAAGACTATTTGGCTTCAATTGAGATCTACGAGGAAGCCTTGAAGAGACTCGCTGTTCTCCATGAGAAAACAAATTGAGGCTGTGTCCGAAGGCAACCTTCCCTAGGAATGTCTTGTGTACAAGAGTTCCTCTGGCGGAGCTATCTTTTTCCATTCCTCGATGTTGTTTATGCATCCAACGTCGGGCGCTGTATAGTCTTGGAAGTAACCCAAACTGCGTGCTCTGCAACCCCCACAGACCTTGTTATACTCGCAGTCTGCGCAGGCCCCTTTGAGGTAGGTGCGCATTTGCATATCTTTCAAGACTTTTGTTGTTCCCCAAATCTCTGAGAAAGCCTTCTCTTTCACGTTACCGACTATGATTTGAGGTATGAAGACGCAGGGGGTTATGTCACCGTTGGGTTGTATAGCACAGTATAGTCTCCCGGCTCCGCATCCTCCAATTAACTCGGCAAGCGCCTTCAGTCCCCAGTTTCGGTTTTTTCCTACATAGAAGTGGGTAGGCGCAATGGAACCTCCGCATGATTGCTGGAAGACTACTCGTGCGAATTGAGGTGCAGTAGAGAGTACTTCGACACCTGCTGATTGCGACTCCTCATAGAGGAGTTTGAGAAGTTGTTCTCTCTGCTCTGGAGATAGATCTAGATTAATGATCTCCTTTCCCCTACCTGTTGGTATGAAGTTGAAGTGAGTGAATCTGCTGACGCCCAGTTTCTTTGACAGTTCTATCAGATTCTTCACGTCATGAAAGTTTACTTGAGTTACAGTGGTTGCCATGACAGTAATGATTCCCGCTTTGGTGGCATTTCCTATGCCCTCAACAGTTCGTTTCCAGGCCCCGGGTAGACCTCTGAAGTCGTCGTGAACCTCGGGTCTTGATGAATCTAGGCTGACCTCCACGTATCCAACGCCAACGTCTTTCAGTTTATGCACCATTTCTGGAGTGAGTAGAATTCCGTTTGTTGCAACTGAAACGTAGAGACCATTCTCGCGTGCCCTACGTGCTGTCGGGAAAAAGTCTGGGTGCATTAGGGGTTCTCCTCCTGAGAAGGCTATAACCACAACTCCGGCGGCCGTCAAATCATCTACCAGTTGGAGTTTCTCTTCTAATGTGAGTTCATTCTTCAATGGGTGTCCGGCTTTCTGGTAGCAGTGTCTACATCTTAGGTTGCATATGTTGGTGAGGTTCCAAACCACCAAGAACGGTGCATTCAGAAGCTGAGGTTTCGTTAAACCATGAGTAGCTATGCCTTTCAACACGCTTGAGACGCCGCGTCGCGTAACAGGGTCCTGAAGGTATTTGGCTAGTTCAGGCTGTTTCACGTTGAAGATCATGCAGACCATGTCCAAGATCAGTCGAAGCATCATGGCATAGGAACGGTCGCCAAACTTTTCAGGTACTCTGCCAAACGCAAAAGCTTCAAGTGCAGTGTCGAGCTTGGCAGGTCCCGTTGATGAATGACCCATCCCATTTCTCAAAATGGCGCGGGAAATTGGGTTGCCCATACCATATCTGATCGCGGTGAGTGTGTCGAGCGTTATTCGAGCCATTCTCCCAAACCTCCCCGGAATGCGTGTTGAATTGTCTTGTATGGATTGGTGATTATATAATTGACGGTTCTTGTGCCGAGAATTCTATGATAAGACCGGTCAATTGACTGGCAAGAGAACCTGTTTGTGTCTCCGCTTAGTTAATTGCTCGACCCAGACCGTGGAGAGCAGTCCTTCTTAGCTCTACACTGTTGTTAGGGCACAATTCATGACAACAATAGCACCTTATGCATCTCTTATGGTCAATCCGTGCCTTAGCATTGCTGATCATTATTGCACTCTCAGGGCAATTCTCTTCACAGATTCCACAACCAGTACAGATATCATGTATGATCTGAGGTTTCACTGAGAACATGTTCTTCAGGAGAGGCGAACCCAACCTGTATAGTATCCCCGTTGCCAACGACTTTCCTCCATTTTTCATGCTCTTTGGCATCACGAAGTCTACTTTGCGGATCGATTCGAGAGTCTCTCCAAGAATCTCAACATCATCTAGGCTTCCGGAACACAGTTTTCGGTTAACTGCCGATCGTATATGTGGAATCGCTTTTGGATCCACATTGACTACCTTTGCAAGAAGAATGTCCACAGCCAGAGGATTTGGGCCAGCGAGAAGTAACCCAATTTCTCTGGGGTGTCCAGAAGTCGGTCCATCGCCCTCCATTCCAACTATGGCGTCAACAATTGTCAAACGTGGTTTGACAAACGAACAAAGATCAATGAGCATGTCAGAGAAATTCTCAATATTCTTGAGAGTTGCATGATATCCCGTCTTTGTTTTTCCAGGCAGGACACCGAAGAGATTCTTCACAGCAGCTGTAAGATATGTGAACTCATGGGTCTTGAACTTGGGCAGGTTGATGACACAGTCTGCTTCGAGAACTGGTTTTATTACGTCGAATCTTTTTATCAACTTTCCATCGGGGGCCGATACAGATATGAAGCTGGTGTCTAAATTCAGTTCAGCGCCTCCTTTTTCAGCTGCGTCAGCCATACCTGTCACTTCGTAGAGCTCTCTCAGATTCGACTCCGTGTACCGAG
>CAYGZB010000028.1:0-9696 GCA_964354325.1 uncultured Candidatus Bathyarchaeia archaeon
GTCGAGGTTGTTCCATCGCCTATTTGATCGTGCTGAACCTTTGCCAGTTCAACCAACATTCTTCCAATCGGATTTGTGACTCCGGCCTCCGAGAGAAGAGTGTTAGAATCTGATGAGAACGTAACCGTTGATCCGTGATCGAGTATCTTGTCCATTCCTTTGGGACCAAGCATTGTCCTTACTAGTTCGGATACTTGGACTGCGGCTAGTATGTTCATCCTCAGAGCTTCTCGACTCGGCCATCGCTTGGTCTTCTCTTTCAAGACTGTAAGGAAGCGGTCATCCAAGCTTCGGAATTGTTGTTTCTTGGGGGCTCTGCTTGACGCTCCGTTCACTCTCCTGGTCTGTAACTCATGAATCCATGGTCAGTCGAGGTTTCTTAAAGTGAAAGTCGACTGCCAACGCAGAGGTATCCTAGTTCGTTCTCGCTAGTCTGAAGCTGATGGAATGATGACGTTTGGGGTGCACAGATTCAAAGAAAGAGGTGTTTGTCCAAAAAGGGAAAAGAACCTCCTAATCTGGAGGAGGTTTGCCTTCTGCAGTCCAGCCACGAAGCGCGTAGTACTCGTCTAGCATCTTGTCCAATTCTTCTTTCTTGACTACGCTTCCTTGACTTCCACCCTCGGGAAGAGGTTCTTCCATGAACCTACGTGGAAGCATATCGTCTTTCCTGCTTATCCCTTCTCTTGTGCCGAACCTTCGGGCATTTGTGATTATCGCATTTGCTTTCTCGTGAAGTTCAGTCTCTGTTGTCGGTCTTCCCGTGATGAATTCGAAGAGTTTGGGAAGATCATTCCATGTGAAGAACAGGTCTCTACCGAAGTGACAGCATATCGCAGAGTCCAGGATGGCCATCCTGTCTTCTAGATTCTTCAGGAATGCTGGTTTCCCTTCTGTAGCAAAACGGTCTATCACGCCACGGGACTCGGGGGCGTAGATGTTTGACCTGAGATGAGATGCGCCTGCAGGACCTACTGCGTAGCCGAGACCCATCCCCTTCAGACCCCGAGCGTCGTATCCTGCTGGAGATTGACCTTTGACATGTATTGCGATTTCTGGCATATCGAGGAGAGCGGCTGCTTTTCTGACACCTTGCGACAACAACGTCCCAGCTGGCCCTTCACATTTCCCAATCTTATAGATCATGTCGATGGCTGCATCTGTGTCGCCGAACTTTATCTTTGGATCCATCTTCATTTTTCCAACCTCACATGCTTCCATAGCGAGAGCTATCATATTTCCAGTTTCCATTGTGTCGATTCCTAATCTGTCACATAGATCATTGGCTTTTGCTATGGCTTTGATATCCGCGATCTCGCACAAGCCACCAAACGCATAGATCGTCTCGTACTCTGGACCTTCAACCTCGGTTCCCGCATATTTTCCATCAGTCACACTGACCAGTTTTCCGCATGCAATTGGGCAGTTGAAGCATGCCTTGTTGCGCACAACTATCTTCTTCATTGCCTCTGCGTTTATGGCTGTATGATCCTTGAAGAATCCCTTATGCCAATAATGTGTTGGGAACGTGCCAAGTTTGTTTTCCAAGTCCACCATGATGGGCGTGCCCACATTCCGGAGTGGGAGGTCTTTCGGGAGCTTCTGCAGTAGCTCTGTAACGTAAGATCTCAGTTTTTCCTCATCGTGGACCTTGGTTTTCTTCGTTCCACGTACAGCTAAAGCCTTAAGGTTCTTTGATCCCATGACCGCTCCGGCACCACCTCGGCCCGCTTGTCTTCCGTAGTCATTGGAGATGCATGCGAATCTTACGAGTTTCTCGCCACCCGGTCCGATGGCGGAGACTCTCACAGCCTTGTCTCCTACTTCTTTTTTCACGCCATCCTCGGTTTCATGTGAGTCGAGTCCCCAGAAATGTTGAGCATCCTTCAACTCAACCAAATCATCAGTTATTGAGATATATGTTGGTTTGGGAGCTTTTCCCTCTATGATTATCATCTCGTATCCCGCTTTCTTCACTTCGGGGGCGAAGAAGCCACCAGAGTATGATTCTCCGTAGACTCCCGTGAGGGGTGACTTGAAGAATAGGCCGTGTCGACTCACGGTTGGTATTATGGTTGCTGTAAAAGGTCCCACGGTTAGGATCAGTTTGTTCTTCGGTGATAATGGGTCGATTCCTGATTCAAGTTCCTTGTATAGAGTCTTGGTTCCCAGCCCTTTTCCGCCTATGTAGGTTACGAGATCTTCATCAGGGATTGATTCTCTTTTGACCTGACCTGAAGTCAGATCTATTCGCAGACTCGTTCCAGAATATCCATCCATCAAACCTTATCCTCCTCTTCCGTTGGTTCGAACATAGCCGTCCAACCGGTATATATGAGTTCATTAGCAGCCATGAATCTCGAAAAGAGGATCAGCCCAAAATGTAGGTTACAGATAACATCAAAGCAGAATCTAGAACGACTTTTAAGTGTGATAACCAGATAACCATGGCAAGGTGTTGTATTTGCTAGCCAGCAGCATTCTGGACATGACTGTCTACAGTAAGGACATGGTTAGCCTTGGCAAAGTCAAAGATGTACAGTTTGACACTACGGAAATGAAAGTCACCGGAGTCATTGTTGAGTTCGATAAGCAATCGGCCAAGGAATTGATGAGTAAGCGATTTGTGATAAGGCATGCTAACGGTCAAGTTCCATCATCCTCAATCGAAAGCATCAAAGATGCGATAATTCTGAAGCAGCCTTGGAAGGAATTGAAAGGTACGATAGAAACCGTCTAATTTTTTGCGTAGCCACGTCACTCGTCAACCGCATTCGGTCAACGACGCTCAAGCTTGTTACCCCGAATGCGCCTGAGCTCAATGTCAGAAGAAGTTCGAATTGGTTTTTTGGTGATCATTTTGAACCTGAAGATCGCTGAGAGCCTTGCTAATAGATTTCCTGATCTCAGGGTTCAAGTGATAGAGATCAATGGCCTTAGAGTTGCTCTGGAAGATCCGGGACTTGAAGAGTTCAAGACACAGGTTTTCGCCGATCTCAGAAACAAGTACACCCTTGAAAGTCTCAAGGATCAACCGGCGTTTAGATCTTACAGAGATTTCTTCTGGAAGGTGGGTGTAGACCCAACGAAAACTAGGCCTGCCGCTGAAGCTCTGATCCGAAGGGTGTTGGGTGGGAGAACCATACCTAGAATAAACACGGCTGTTGACGCCTACAACTTGGGTTCCATGACCACATGTGTAGCATTGGCTGCGTTTGATCTGGACAGAATTGATGGAGATGTCACGATGAGATTCGCGGATGGTGGAGAGGCATTTCACGGAATAGGGATGGACAAATCGGCAGTCTTGGCGGGAGGAGAAGTTGTTATGGCTGACAATTCGAGGCTAATCGCCGTCTATCCATACAGAGATGCGGATTATTCAAAGATCGATCTGCAGACTACGGCGATGATGCTTGTTTCATGTGGAGTTCCTGGCGTGTCGCTTGGCCTCCTTGGCGAAGCTGCTGATAATGCCTGCGAGTTCGTCACCAGATTCTGTGATGGAAAGACATCAAATTAGTACCAAAATCCGATGATTCAACCCAGAGCCATGTCTCATTTCCGGAATTTTTCTATTGTCTTTATCTTGTTCAGAGCTTCATCGAAATGTCTCGTATCTATTTTGAAGTTTGGTTTTCCACCTTTCTTGTCGATTCCCTGTTTCACATACTCGCGAATGGCTAGCATAGATGCTTCGCGGCAGACCGCCTCGATCTCTGCCCCAACAAGGCCATCAGTCTTCTCAGCCAGCGTATCCAGATTCACACTAGGTGCAAGTGGTTTTTCTCTTAGGTGTATCTTGAAGATCTCTTTTCGCGCCTCTCTGTTCGGTGGTTTTATCTCAATTACGCGGTCGAATCGTCCAGGTCTAAGAAGGGCCGGATCGATAATGTCCGGTCTATTCGTGGCCGCGAGAACGACAACGTTTCTCAGCTCCTCCAGACCGTCAAGTTCTGTTAGGAGTTGGCTGATAACTCTCTCCGTAACGTGTGTATCCCCGAACTGTCCTCCTCTTTGCGGAGCTATCGAGTCGATTTCATCGAAGAATATGATGCAAGGCGCAGCCTGCTTCGCTCTTCTGAAGGTTTCCCTGACACCTTTCTCGGATTCCCCAACCCACTTCGACAAGAGTTCCGGACCCTTTATCGAGACGAAGTTCGCTTCGCTTTCTGATGCAACGGCCTTTGCAAGAAGCGTCTTCCCTGTTCCAGGTGGTCCGTATAGGAGTATGCCCTTTGGAGGTTTTGTTTTCGCATATTCGAACACGTCCGCATATTTGAGCGGCCACTCCACAGCCTCCGCAAGTTCCTGTTTTGCATCCTCCAAGTCGCCTACATCCGTCCATTTCACATTTGGCGACTCAACCAGCACCTCGCGCATTGCTGACGGCTCGACATCCTTGAGTGCATCTGCAAAGTCATCCATTGTAACTTGAAGTCCCTCGATCACTTTTGGCGGTACTGTCTTGGATTCAAGGTCGATTTGAGGAAGCACCTTCCTTAATGCACGCATTGCAGCTTCTTTGCTCAGTGCTTGAAGATCGGCTCCCACGAATCCATGCGTGACATCTGCAAGTTTCTCGAGATTCACATTTTTGTCAAGGGGCATTCCTCTTGTGTGTACCTGTAGAACCTCGAGTCTCCCGTTTCGATCGGGAACACCTATCTCGATCTCTCTGTCAAATCTGCCCGGTCTGCGCAGAGCAGGATCCAAGGCGTTAATTCTGTTTGTCGCACCAATAACCACAACCTGCCCACGTGCTTGAAGACCGTCCATAAGGCCGAGGAGTTGTGCGACGATTCTCCGCTCAACTTCACCCGTGACTTCTTCACGTTTAGGCGCGATCGCATCGATCTCATCAATGAAGATGATACTTGGCGCCTTCTTGCTTGCCTCCTCGAAGATTTCTCTGAGCTTTGCCTCACTTTCGCCGTAGTACTTGCTCATGATTTCTGGGCCGTTCAGAGTGATGAAATTGGCATCCGTCTCGTTCGCGACGGCTTTCGCTATCAGAGTCTTTCCAGTTCCAGGTGGACCATGAAGTAGAATTCCCTTGGGAGGCTCCACTCCTAGCTTCTCGAAAAGCTGAGGAAAACGGAGCGGCAGCTCAATCATCTCTCGGACTCTCTCTATCTGGCCGCCCAGTCCACCGATGTCCTCGTAGGTTATTCGTGGAAGCTTCCTAACGACCTCCGCGGTCTTCTCGCTGATCTCCACGGTGGTTGCTGGAGCTATCACAACGGCTTCGGCGCGTGGACGAAAATCTACTACAACAAACTCGACTACTGCTCCGAGTACGCTGAATCTGATTCTGTCGCCTTCCATGACCGGAAAAGCTTCTAGAACTCTTACAATATATTCTTCCAGCCCTTCCAGTTGGAGCTGTTCAACGGGAGCCAGCGTAACATGAGCTGCCTCCTTGCCTTCAATCTTGGATATCTCCACCTTCTCATCTATTCCTACGCTTGCATTATCACGAATTGATCCATCAATCCTGATCACAGAAGCCTCTCTATCCTCTTCATATCCGGGCATCGCCTTTGCGACCGTGCGGCGTTTCCCCTTTATTGAAATGAGATCTCCAGAACTAAGTCCGAGTTTCTCCATGTTCCTTGTGTCTAGTCTCGCAATTCCGCGACCCGCGTCTCTTTTCAATGCATCTTTGACTCTAAGAGAGACCGAACTTCTTCCCGATGATGACAGTCTATCACACCTCGAAGCAGCGGCGCCCTATCGAAATGCCTTTTGATAAGGATTACCTGTCAATCGAATTTCCCAATTCAAGAATAACCTATAAGCAGGCACCAAATAGCTAGCAGAGTTCCAGAAAAGAAAGGACAGCCCTTTCAGAGGCGACTTGGCCTACGGTCGATATTCAAGAAATTCTCGGTCAACCAGTTGAAGATTCACTCAACTCATTGAAGACTTCCACATCTGGGCTTTCCTCACATGAAGCAAAAAGCCGTTTGGAAACCTATGGATATAACGAGCTAGCCAAGAGAAAGAAACGAATTATCATCATCGAATTTCTGTCTCATTTCAAGAGTCCACTAACGATCCTTCTAATGTTCGCAGGATTTGTTTCAGCTCTTGTGGGAGAGATTAGGAATTCTGCAATCATATTTCCAATAGTGATTCTCAGTGTGACCCTGGACTTCTATCAGGAGTTTAAGGCTGAGAAAGCCGCAGAAATGCTGAAACAGAAGGTTACAACCTCAGCCACCGTGATCAGAGATGGAAAAGAACGTGAGGTAAGAATTGCCGATATAGTCCCAGGCGACATAGTACGTTTGTCGGCTGGTGACGTTGTGCCAGCTGACGCACGGGTCATAAGCGCCAAGGACCTTTTCTTGGATCAGTCTGCACTTACAGGTGAATCCTTTCCTGTGGAGAAGATCTCTTCTCCGTTGAATGTCAAGGAGGCCCCAGCAACTGAATGGGATAATTGCGTTTTCTTGGGAAGCTCGGTTGTGAGTGGCATAGCTCATGCCGTCGTAGTTGCCACTGGAAATCTGACGGAATATGGCAAGATTGCGCAGAAGCTGGTTACGAAAGACCCCGAGACGGAGTTCGATAGAGGTCTAAGAAAGTTTGGATTTCTAATAATGCAGGTAACGTTCCTTCTGGTGGCGTTCGTTTTCATCATAAACGCCCTCTACAAGCGCGATGTTTTGGAGTCATTTCTTTTCGCCATAGCCTTGGCGATAGGTCTGACACCCGAGTTACTTCCAATGATCCTCTCAGTGAATCTCTCCAAGGGAGCGCTTCAAATGTCGAAGAAAGGCGTGATAGTCAAGCGCTTGGCAGCTATTCAGAATTTTGGGGGAATGGATATTCTTTGCACTGACAAGACTGGTACACTCACAGAAAACCGGATAACCTTGGTGCAACACATTGATCTCAATGGCAAGGATGATGAAAGAGTACTTCTCTACTCCTACATTAATAGCCGCTATGAAACCGGATTGAAAAGTCCACTTGATGCCGCAATCCTCGCACATGAGAATATCGACATAAAGGGATATGAAAAGGTCGATGAGATCCCATTCGATTTCATGAGAAGACGAGTATCGGTTGTAGTTCAACATCAAGGCCAAAGATACTTTATCACAAAGGGAGCACCTGAAGAAGTTGTCAGCGTATGCAACTTCTACGAACTCGACGACAAAATATCCGATCTAACACTTGAGGCAAGAGAAAGAATAGAGAAGAAGTATCGAGACCTCAGCAACGAAGGTTTCAGATGCCTAGCAGTATCATACAAGAGAACCAATGAGGACAAACAAGTCTACCACATCAATGACGAATCTGACATGGTGTTTCTGGGGTTCGTTGCCTTCATTGATCCGCCGAAGCAAACTGCGAAGAAGTCTATTCGACTGCTGAAGAGAACTGGCGTCGATCTGAAAATTGTGACTGGTGACAATGAACTAGTTACCAAGAATGTCTGCGAAAGAATTGGAATCGAAGTGAAAGATGTTGTTCTAGGATCACAAATCCCGCATCTCCAAGATATCGCTCTTGCCAGGGTTGCCGAGCGAGCAAACGTCTTCGCAAGAGTGACACCAGTTCAAAAAGATAGAATCATAAACGCACTGAAACACAGCGGGCATGTTGTTGGTTTTCTCGGTGACGGAATAAATGATGCCCCTTCAATGAAGACTGCTGACATAGGAATATCAGTGGATAATGCAGTTGACGTGGCCAAGGAATCAGCGGACATCATACTGTTACATAAAAGCCTCACCGTTCTCCGTGAAGGAGTGCTGGAAGGCAGGAAGACTTTCGGAAACACAATGAAATATGTAATGATGAGTACAAGCTCAAGCTTTGGAAACATGTTCAGTGTAGCGATGGCTTCTCTTTTCCTACCCTTCTTACCCATGCTTCCAATACAAATATTGTTGAACAACCTCCTCTACGAGCTTTCTCAATCAGCGATCCCCATGGACAATGTTGACAGAGAATACCTTCAGAAAACGAAGAGATGGGACATATCATTCGTAAGAAGATTCATGATAGTCTTTGGACCTGTTAGTTCTGTATTCGATTTTCTCACGTTCTTCATCATGCTCTATGTCTTCAAGGCAAGTGGACCGCTATTTCAGACCGCATGGTTCATCGAGTCTCTCTGCACACAGACACTTGTAGTCTTCATCATTAGGACAAGAAAGACACCATTCTACAAGAGTAGACCGAGCAAATCTCTGCTGCTTGCAAGTTTTACCGTTGTAGGGGTAGCTCTGATACTGCCATTTACGTCACTGGGTGCCGTATTCGAGTTTGTCAGACCACCACCAATCTTCTTTCTCGTACTGGTGGCGTTGATCGGAGCCTATCTTGTGCTCGCAGAAATCGTCAAGAAGTTGTTCTATGGAAGACTCGACAGAATGCAAAAGCATCACCACGATGAACCGATCATGGAAATAAGCATAGTCAATAATCATTCCGAGTAATTTCTCAGTGAGGCAATTTGCGGACACGCCCCCCAGGTGCCGAATTGTGTGTGGAGACGAGCTCTATTGCCATTACGGTGTGCGACACATTGATTCATTACTACAGCACGTGTTTCTTCTTGAGATAGAGAGAAGGAAGGACCGCTACCAAGAGCATTAGTGTCAGCGCAAATGGGTAGCCGAATCTCCACTGAAACTCGGGTAAATTGATGAAATTCATTCCGTATATGCTCGCGATGAGTGTTGGAGGTAGAAATATGGTTGCAAGCACCGTGAAGAGTTTCATGACCTCGTTGGTTGATGCTGCGACTGACGCCAGATAGAGTTGTCCAACGCTGTTGACTCTATTATGATAAGCCTCAATCTGATCAATCAATCTGGTTAGATGGTCCCGAAGATCTCTGAAGTATGCGATGTTCTGATCGGAGATCAAGAGATTCATGCCTCTCAGAGTATCCCTTACAAATGTGAGAGTTGGCCACACAGATCTTCTGATGGTTATGAGGTCTCTTCTCAAACCGTCCATTCTATGTAGCATCTCCTTGCTGGGATTCTCTTCTACGTCTTCCTCTAGGCTGTCAATACTCTCCTCAACTTCGTTCAAGACAGTAGAATAGTCGTCTATCATTCTGTCGGCCAAGGAGTAGTATATGAAGTCGGGAGTTTTGTGTGGAGTCGATGGACCAAAAATCTTTGAGGCCTTGCTGAAGATCTCACCTATATGTCTGTCTTCCCTGTGAATACTTATCAGCCATCTATCACTAATGAAGAAATATATCTCCTCGTAGGTGATTTTTCCATTCGTGTACTTCATTGAATGGACGATGGAGAAGAGGTAATCGTCATATTCATCGAGTTTGGGGGCTTGCGCTCCGTGAGTGACATCTTCGATAGCTAGGGGATGAAGGTTGAACCGTTTCTGGATCATTCCAAGTTCAACTTCTGTATAACCAACTACGTCGACCCATACAACGGGGTAGTTCACAACCTCATCTATCCTTCCACCATCCAACTCGTGAATTTCTTTTTCATTGAATGCAAGTATCCTAATCATCGTCTTCGACCTTGCTCATTGCGGGGTAACGCTAGGCACTTCATGAATCTCTTGGTATTTTTATATGATTCCCCTTGGGCCATCAGAGACGCCTATCTTGTCTTCTCTCTTGATTCTCGATTGTCGAGTCTATTGAAAATGATAGATTGATGATCGGGGCAATCGGGGTCGAGGCAGAGGTTT
>CAYGZB010000029.1:0-4598 GCA_964354325.1 uncultured Candidatus Bathyarchaeia archaeon
CAGTATAGTCACACTGTTTACGATACGTTCACTGCTGGACAAAGTGTTATGATGACCAAGACTGCGCTCCAAGAGGCCAGATTTGAACGTTCGAGTTATTTCATCATCCCCGTTGAGGACATAAACTATCATTGTATCTGGGTTGATCACATCAAGGCTCTTACTCCAAGCTTCAGTGTGGTCTTCTCGAATGAGTCTCTAACGAAGAGACTTTTCAAAGAGGCGGGTATGGAAGTTGAGCCAATCCCGTTCTTCAGCAGAGAGAAATACTCGGCTACCGAGATCCGAAGTCGCATGCTTGACCGAGAGGATTGGCAGTCACTCGTCCCCAAATCCGTGGCCAAATTCATAAAAGAGGTTGAAGGCGTTCAGAGAATTCAGGAACTGGCTCTAAGCGACAAACCTAACTCACGACATTTAGTCTGAGCCTTTTTCCAACTTCCAAATCAAGCAGTTCAGCTGCGCTTCGTTGATTCGCTGCTATCTCGAAAAACCCGTGGCTTCCTATGAGTCCAACAAGTGTTCCTTTAGTCGTCTCTGAATATGTTCGAAGAAAAGGAAATCTGCGTTTGCCCAGACTAATCATCATTCCAAAGCGTACACCAAGTCTTGACAGATCTACGACTTTCAAATTCGTGATGACATTTCCAAAAGAATCTGTATGGATGATCTCGCAGTCCAAGAGGCCATTCCTGACGTGTACGGAAGTGAAGCTTGGCTGTAGATACGATTCGAACGGCGCGCCGATCTTTTCGGCACGTACACCTTTTGAAATGTGGGCTGCCACCGGACTGAACAAATCACGACCGTGAAATGTGGGCGAGACCTTTCTTTCGAAGTATTTCTTCTCAGTTATCTCAAAAACCCCAAGAATCCCATCGTTCTTCGCCGCCAAGATCAGAATTCCGTTGTCCGGCCCCACATATGTGCCTCTCTTCGTCTTGATGATTATTGGTTTTCGTTTGCCACCCACGCATGGATCAACTATTCCCAGGTGTACGGTTCCTTTTGGAAAATGAGGTGCGGCGGAAGCAAGCACGAACGCTCCGAATCTAACGTCATACTTGGGAACTTCATGTGTAATATCGACGAGAACCGCCTTAGGATTAATGGATAGAGTGACTGCTTTCATTTCTGAAACGTAACTATCCTTCAATCCAAAATCTGAAAGCAAGGTGATGATGGACATGCTATCGACTCACTCTCATGAATTGCAGATCATATGATACTCGAAGTTCTCTCGAGAGAGTTTTTATAAGTTGTCTCATCTATCGTGATTCCCAATCGAGATGCAGAAGGTCTAAGGATAGGAAGAGTCTTGGCTGCAAGGAAGTTGTTTACTGCCGGTCCAGTGAGCTGTTTTCCAGAAGTACTGGAAGCTATGAAATCTCAGATGTACAGTCACAGGAGTCGCGAATACAAAACGCTCCACGAGGAGCTAATCAAGAGACTCCAAAGGCTTCTTGAGACGAACAAGACGGTTCTTTTGTTTCCTGCTTCTGGCACAGGAATAATGGAAGCGTCAGTAAGAAACTGCGTCAATAGGGGAGACAGCATTCTGGTCACGAGTATCGGTGCCTTCGGCGAAAGATACCGAGAAGTTGTTGAGAGCAATGGTAGAAAAGCGGTCTATCTTGATTTCAAACCAGGAGAGCACGTAGATCCCAAGGTTATGAAAGAAACGATGGAGAAACATAACGTCAAAGCCGTTTCCATAACATACAATGAAACCAGCACAGGTGTTTTGAACCCGCTTCCTGAGCTTGCGAGAATCGTGAAGAAAGAGGACAAACTCCTGTTTGTAGACGCGGTCAGCGCGATGGGCGGAGCAGAAATCAAATTCGATGAATGGGGTATCGATATCGTCTTTTCGAGTTCACAGAAGGCCTTCGGTGTTCCACCAGGATTGGCCATGGGGGCATTCAGCGACAGAGTCTTTGAATTGTCCGAAAAGATGCAGGAGAAAGGTTGGTACTTTGATCTGGCCATGTACAAGAAGTACCAAGAGAAGGAGACAGGAACGCCGTCCACGCCACCCATACCTCAGATGATGGGGCTTAACGTGATGCTTGGAAAAATGGAAGAGATGGGCAAGGCGAAATGGCTCGAAATGTACAGGAAACGCTCTGGGATGGTCAGAGAGGGCGTCAAGAGGATTGGGCTTGGGCTTCTTGCGAAAGAAGGCTACGAGAGTCCGACGATCACGGCCATAAAGACGGCTGAAGGTGTAAAGGGAGACGACGTGTATTACAAGATGAGAGACAAAGGGTTTGAGTTGGCCAAAGGATACGGTCCAGTGAAACAAACCACATTCCGAATAGGCAACATGGGATATGTGCCGTTCGAAACCATTCAGGAAATGTTAGCAAATCTTGAAGAGGTAGTTGGGTCGCTCTAGAAACTACGAACCAACTCTTTCCGGAAGCATTTTGGTTTCTTTCCGAAGCTGTTTGGGTTGCAGGCCGCTGGTTCTCCAATGAGAATTATGGCTTTCTCTGACTTTCACGGCAACTCGATAGCCGTGGATAAGGCAAAGAAAATTGTGGAAGCTGAGAAACCAGATCTGTTACTAATTTCGGGCGATCTAGGAGTTTCCAGTAGAAGCTCAGCTTTGTCAGTGCTCGAACGACTTTCGAGTGCAAACATTCCGATCTTTTTTGTTCCTGGAAACATGGATACACCTGAACTGGCAAGCTTTGAGTATCCACAAACTTTCAAGTGCATACATGGGAGATGCGAGAGAATTGGTGATGTCTCTTTCACAGGAGTAGGTGGGGCTGTCAGAGGACCGTTCATGACACCTTTCGAGAACACTGAAGAGGAGATTCGTCAGATCCTTGAGAAAGGAGCTAAGGACTGCGATAGCACCAAAACGGTATTGGTTTCTCATGTACCACCAAAGAATACTTCAATCGATCTAACCCGTTCAGGCGTACATGTGGGAAGCACGGCCATCCGAGACTTCATAGAAGCCTTCCAGCCGATTCTAGTAGTATGCGGGCATGTTCACGAAGCACGAGGAACAGATGAGATTGGAGGAACGATTATCGTGAACCCAGGTCCAGCTCAAAACTGGTTCTACTCGCAAATTGAACTGACAGACTCCTTGAATGTTAGACTTCTCGAGTTCGTGTAATATGGCCGAACGGCTCAAGCAGACATAGTGAGAAAACTTAAAGTAGAGTGCCTTGAATGAGGCTACTTCCCTAGGCGATTTGAATGCCCACCAAGAATGGCGATTTCATTCTCGCAAACTACACATGCAAAGTGAAAGAAAGTGGTGAAGTAGTAGAGACAACGATAGAATCCGTTGCTAAGGAAGCAGGGCTTCACCACGAACACGGGCATGAAGACGAGAAGAAAGAACATGTCTACGAGCCCATGTTTCTAATCCCAGGTGAAGGCTGGGTTCCCAAAGGTCTTGACGAAGGCCTTGTTGGGCTTGAAGTTGACAAGACGACAACGCTTGAGATCTCCCCAGAGAAAGCCTACGGAACAAGGGATCCTTCAAAGCTAAAGTTGTTGCCACTTAGAAGATTCAAGAAAGAAGGTTTCGAGCCAGCTCCGGGAATGCAGGTTGAGATAGATCGTAAACCTGCCATGATAAGATCTGTTGGAGCTGGAAGAGTCCAAGTCGATTTCAATCATCCCCTGGCTGGAAAAACCCTCGTCTACGACGTCAAAGTAGAGAAGATACTTGAAAGCAAACAGGATAAGGCACGCGCCATTATTCATAGAAAGATTCCTGATGTTCCTGCTGAGAAGTTTGTACTCACATTATCAGAGCAGATGGTCATCGAAGTACCTGAGGAAGCCTACTTCCTCGAAGGGATACAACTAGCAAAACGGTCCATAGCGTCTGACTTTCACAAATTTATGCCAGAATTCGAGAAAGTCTCCTATGTGGAGTCCTTCAAGAAACCGCCGGCTCCCGCTGAGCCAAAACCAAAACAAGCCGAGGCCCGAGCGGACAAGTAATCTCATCTCCAACTTGTAGGATCTTGCACCTGTCCCCTCCCAGAAGCCCAAGAGGAAAACATCGGTCCCTGTTCTTACATTCGTATCTCTTGCAGTCGGTCAAACTCAACGTTATGATGGCACCTGCTATCGCAGACTTCGAGTCAACGAGAACCTCTTTCGAGGATTCCTCAACCTCAACGACTCTGCCCTTATCGGACTCGAGGATGCAAGGAAGTTCCTTTTTGAGAACCTTCGTAACCCTGTACACTCTTTCGCTTTCCAGACTTCCGCTGCATGCCCGATAGTATTCGCATTGACGACACGAATCTGCGGGTCCGCTGAAAAGAAATGTATACCCGGGTCTTGCTTGTTTCACTCCAACTACTGTGATGGTCATCGAGAATGCTTCCTTTCTTGCTCGAAACGTTTTTAAGGTGTCCTAATTGGTGACATAGTGGCGTGCTATAACTTCTCGGGCGCGCTTCTAAAGTCCTTCGACAAGGATCTTTTGACGATCCTTTAGAGGGTGAACGGAATGTATGCATACAACACATCTGACAAAGTGCTTAAAGGCACAACAACCGTCGGCGTCATCTGCAAAGATGGAGTGGTGCTCGCAACTGACACCAGAGCAACCA
>CAYGZB010000029.1:4698-9377 GCA_964354325.1 uncultured Candidatus Bathyarchaeia archaeon
GTTTCAGCAATGAAACGAGACGCTGCGAGTGGTGACAGCTTCGACGTGGCAATAATCAGCAGCAAAGGATACAAAGAACTCACAGAAGAGGAGAAGAAATCGATCACCGAGGCCAAAGCCTAGAGCCGCAGTTCTCACGTTTCCGATTCAGAGGACGAACAGTTGAAGAGTCCTATCAACGATACTCATGTCAAGATTCGAGAAACCATACTTGAGCATATGCCCAAAGAGGCTGAAGTGACACGGATAGAATTCGAGGGACCGCGCCTAGCCATCTACGTAAAGAACGTCACACTGCTTATCGAGCAGAGCTACATTGTGACGGACATCGTCAACTTGCTTCATAAGCGCATTGTAATCCGATCCGATCCGTCAATACGCGTGCCCGAGGCTGGAGCCGAAAAGCTGATTCGAAACCTAGTGCCCGCCGAAGCGGATATCACCAACATAACTTTCGACCCAAGTCTCGGAGAAGTAGTTATTGAAGCAAAGAAACCTGGACTAGCGATAGGAAAAGATGGTCTAACTCTTCAGGAGATCATCAAGGCGACCGCATGGCGTCCACGTGTTCTACGTGGACCGTTAATGGCGTCTAAGATCATTACGAGTTCGAGACACATACTACATGCCGAGAGTGAGGAGAGAAGCAGAATCCTGCGCGACGTGGGCGAGAGAATCTTCAGGCCCACTCTAACAAGAACGAGCACTGTTAGAATGACTCCGTTGGGTGGATTCCACGAGGTAGGCCGCTCATCGGTGCTGATCGAAACCGACGAGAGTATGGTCCTGCTCGATTGCGGGGTTAATCCCGGCCCTCAGAATCCCGTACAAATTTTTCCCAGGTTTGATATCAATCAATTCGCATTGGATAGACTCGATGCAGTCGTAATATCTCATGCACATATGGACCATTGTGGTATGGCGCCTTTCCTCTACAAGTACGGTTATGATGGTCCAGTTTACTGTTCAGAGCCAACTGCCAGTTTGATGACACTCCTTCAACTTGACTATCTTGATGTTGCTACAAGAGAGGGGACATACCCGCCCTACGATCAGAAAGACGTCAAGGAACTGGTAATGCACACCATACCTTTGAAATATGGTGTTGTGACCGACGTCGCTCCAGATATGAAACTCACATTGCACAATGCCGGACACATACTTGGATCATCGATCATTCACCTACATATTGGTGAAGGCTTGCACAATGTAGTGTACTCGGGCGACTTCAAGTTTGGAAGAACAATGCTTCTGGAATCAGCTTCGTCAGTCTACCCGAGGGTTGAAACCCTCATAATAGAGAGCACCTACGGTGGACCAGAAGACTTCATGCCAGAGCGAGAAGGCGTGGAGGAGAGACTTACTTCAATCGTCAACGAAACGGCTGAGAGAGGGGGGAAGATTCTCATTCCTCTTCCAGCGGTTGGAAGAGCTCAAGAGATTATGCTGGTCCTTGACAGATACATGAAGAACAAATGGATGAAAGAACTTCCGGTCTACATAGAAGGAATGATCTCTGAAGCCACGGCGATTCATACGGCCTATCCGGAATATCTGGCTCGAGACATCAGGGATCAGATACTCCATCAAGACATCAATCCATTCCAATCAGATTACTTCACAGTAGTGAACCATCCAAGTGAGAGAGAAGAGATAGTCGCAGGTGGGCCATGTGTCATCTTGGCCACGTCAGGCATGCTTGAAGGTGGACCTGCGATAGACTATTTCAAACGCTTGTCATCCGACGAGAAGAATACGTTGATCTTTGTAAGCTATCAGGTTGAGGGGACTCTTGGAAACCGAGTGAAGAATGGCATTAAGGAGATCTCTCTCTTGGGATCAAATGGAAAAATAGAAGCGGTTAGAATGAACGCGCAGGTAGAATTCGTTGAAGGATTCTCAGGTCATTCGGATAGAAACCAGATACTCTCATTTGTTCAAAGGATGTCTCCAAGACCTTCTAGGGTAATTGTTGGACACGGAGAAAGGAAGAAATGCGATAACATCGCCTATAATCTCGGTAGAATGCTGAAGACCCGAGCATCGGCACCAGACATTCTAGAAACCTTGAGACTGCACTAGAGTAAAGCGGATTTCTTTCTAGTTTCTTACAGCTCTTCGCTTCAGTGCAGATGTGGCAGATCCCTTGGGAATCGAGTGTTCACTTCTCCAAATCCTTACCGTTGAAGGAGTTATGACTATCCTTTCCTCTCCAAGTCTCGCTATGTCGCCCTTAATCTCCTTCACATAATCACAAAGTTCATTGATTGCCTTCTTCGTATCTTCAACACTCTTCTTCGCCAGTGGCGTGATACGGACTATGAGAATATTGCCCAGTTTGACTTCTGACTGAATCTTAGCCACATCATCAATCTCACGCAGCGAAACAGCCTTCACGTAAGCCGTCTGTTGCTGGACGCTGGAGGCCTCCAATATAACCACTCTTAGATTCGAGACATCCTTCTCTTTGGTCTTCGATTTCCCCGAACAGCTCTGATTCCAGAAGTCATAGGCTCTGCTAGTACTTTAAACATTTGCCAAACCTCGGAGACAGGCGAATCCTCGGAGGTGTGTTCTCCAAATGAAACATGTCCGAATCAGCTGGGACAACCAGTCCAGAAGAACAGGTCTCCTCACAACGTTCTCTGCAGCCAGCAATCCCTGAACTGAATCCAAGATTGAATTCAGGTTCCTCATTCCAGATTCAAATTGTCAGATTATTCGTAGATCATACTTAATTCCTGACTAGTGCTACAGGGATAGACGTCG
The DNA here is from genome assembly GCA_964354325.1 of uncultured Candidatus Bathyarchaeia archaeon. Classification (GTDB taxonomy): domain Archaea; phylum Thermoproteota; class Bathyarchaeia; order 40CM-2-53-6; family CAVXDP01; genus CAVXDP01. The sequence continues at coordinate 7,468 of CAYGZB010000029.1, forward strand.
TAGGAGGACGAGGACATGAGTAAACAGTCTCGTTTCGGAAGAATTGAATGTCGAGGATGTCAGTACAAGAACGGACCCTATTGTTGGCGTACCTGTCCGTACAACGTCTGGCGCAAAGAATACTGGTGAGTTTGTTCAGCTTTCAGGATCAGCTTTCAGATCCTGCCAAGCGGCAATTGAGTAGACAAGAAAAAGAAAACCCGCCATCCAAAAAGGGGGCACGTATCCGAAGTTATCGACCAACAGACCCGCTAGCAGATATGCAGGTATCAGGACGAGGTTCGAGGGTACGTGCAAAAAACCTATGGATGTAGCTAGGTTTTCACATTTCCCAACGGCCTTGCTTACCAAAGACTCCCAGATTATGTAGCTTGTTGACTCACCCAACGCCATCATTATGACCATGACTATCATCAGATTACCTCCCACAAGCGGAATCAACAGGACCGCAGGAAAATAGAGAAGCGCCTGAATGAAAATTGTGTTTCTGATAGACGGTACTTTTCGAAGGGTTACCGGAAGCAGTAGCGCTCCTACACCGACGTATGCAGCAAATATCATGCCTATCTCCCAGTATCCAAGGCCTGTTGATAGTAGAAATGTTGGGAGAACAAAACCTACAGCAAGCGTGGAGGCAGCTACGTATGTGCTCATTACCATAGATGTTCGCCAGATCTTATGATCAACAGATCTTGGATCAAGTTTCTCGAGGAGCTCGCCAAGATTCAGCTTCTTCTTCTGCCCGATGTCAAGCTTGCGAGCAGGAACAAAAATCGAAACTGAAATGATGGCCAAGAGTGCAAAGAGCCAGTGAAACCCTACCCAGAATATCAGAAACCCCGAAACAATCGCTCCGACTGCAATTGCCAAAGCTCGGATGAATAGGATCGTGGAAGTTACCATTTCAGGGTGTTCACTGCTGGTGATCTCATAAGCGGCATTTCTGTTCACAGCCCAGAGTGAAGCTTCTTTGATTCCCTGAGCTCCTTTTGCCACAGTGAATGAGAAGGGAGATGATGAAATTCCGTAGAGGACTATAGAGGCAAGATTGCCTAGAGCATCCATTTTGAAGAATTTCTTGAGCCCTATGCTGTCTGCTGCAGATGCGAAAAGCATTCTGCTTACTAGGAACACTACCGGGAAAGCGGAGAATATGACTCCGATGGTAGTGAGGTCGATATTGCGCTCAACTAGCAGTAATGGGATCGTTATCATGTAGGCTCCCGCTATGAATGCGTCAAGGACGTTCAGAAAATTGAGAGCCAACAACTTGCGCAACTGTTATGCTCGCCCAATCGATTATTCTAGCGAATAGAGATATTTCTTCGAAATAAATGCACTTGAAAATCAGTATTCAACATGTCCAGCCCGTGTTGTGGACACAGAGATTCATCGGTGTTCAATTAGAGGGTTGAACATTGCAACAAGACTCAATGGTTTGTTCATCATCTCAAAAAAAAGTCACACGGATACCTCGAGTTCACTCTGGCGGAGTGAACGAGTGTTCTTGATCCAATCTTCTTTCTCGGTTTGCGATAGCTGGACAGTATACATCTCCCCCAAAGCATTCTTCTCATATTATTGCTGTATTTCTTCTTCATCCCTCTTTCGGATCATAAAGCTCGATATTTTCGGGTATTAGTTGAGAAGCTAGTCCTAGAGAGGGTTTAGAGTGTCTGGAGTAGTATCCCGTAGTATGCCGAGTATCTGGAAGGGTACCCTCGAGTATCCTGGAGGGTTTTCGAGTACTGGAAGCCTCTTGGAGGCCTCCAATACGTATTCATTTTGGACCCTCCAAACCCTCAAAACCCTCTGAATACCCTCCAAGACCCTAAGGGTAGCCCTCAAAATACTCCGAGCACCCTCCACAACCCTGAGGGTATGCTCCCAGAGTACTCTTCAAACCCCAG
>CAYGZB010000030.1:0-5631 GCA_964354325.1 uncultured Candidatus Bathyarchaeia archaeon
CAGGTCAGATCTCACTTCGGAGATAAGAATAGGCCACCATTCATCTCTGTCATAGCGGGATTCCCTATTCATCCGATCATCAAAGAGTCTCATTTTCGAATGAAGCAAGCTGACCCCCATTTGAACTCCATTCTGCTCAAAAAATGTGGACAATGTTTCGGAAATCCTATCGTGAGCCTCTCTGAGCCCTGCCTCAGCATCAATCAATGTCTCATCTAAGTCAAACAGAACAGCCTTAATGTCTTCGAACAATGTGCTCCTTTGCCTCATCTCTACCTACAAGTGTCTTAGTCTTCATCATGGTATTCAAGATTTGACCCATTCAATCAGAAAACGACATAATAGAGAGTCTGGTATACTTGGGACCACTCCAATGTGGTGATTTGGCTTGACCGAGATCAAATGCAGAATGCATAGATCTCCGATACTCACATCTCTCCTCATGGACATTCTGTTGAGGAATCGTCCAATTGGGCAATTAATAACCTAAACAACCTCTAGAAGAAGGGAATATCCGCTGACTATACTGATCGATGATGCCGGCGTAGGCGATCTGTTGTTTGGAGTCGTTATCGGCGGCTACCGAACTGAGACTGGAGAGTTCGAATACGACGTGGTCGACGTGAAATACTTTCAGTATCCCATGTTTAGACCCAAAAAGTATCTTCAAGAAACTTCACGCATCGTATTACAGCTCCTTGATAGACTAAGGGTTAGAGATGGTGAGGAAATACACATTTGCAGCGGAAACATATTCGATTTGGCGCACGGTGATTTGAAGACACGATACAACGGTCTTGTGCACATATCCAAGATTATGGGAACTGCACAACATTACACAGAGACAGCGTACCTTGATGAGATTAGAAACATCGGATATGAACCTAGATCAGATCGAGACGAGAAGAGGGCCAAGAACTTCTTTCATATGCTCAACTGGGTTAGGCACGATCCGAAAAGGATTAAGTTGGCGAAGACCGGATGGCCACGACTAAGAAGATATAATCTAAGACCATACCGAGTAACACACAACTAGTATCAATCGGAAAATGCGCATCTTAGTTCTGGTTGTTTCCGATGGCTTCGGCTCTTCTTCCACGTTTTGAATTCAGGATTACTAGCGTTATTACTATCCCCGATGCAAAACCGATCAGATATGGCAGATAATCCAAAACCTGAATCTCTGGTGGTCTAACTCTGAGCTGAGTCACTTCCAGAATGGCATCGAACTTCTCTGTTTTTTGACGACCATCAAATAGGGTCGTATGTAGCACTATCGTGTAGAGCCCTGGCTCGTTTACTGGAACCGTAACGATTGTGGCATTTGCACCGGCATTCTGTGATGGATAAAAGGCTCCAGTGCCTGGAACCCAGTTGTTTGGAAAGTCAAACAGCCATCCTATGGGCGGCGTTGTAGTCCCAGTGATATTCCCTGAAGGGTCAAGAACATATATGTCGATGCTGGTGTCTGGGTTCGTCCATTCAAGCCTGAATACAAGCACTTCCTCGGATAGAGAGTCGGCTACATTGATCTCTAATGGTATGATTCGCCAATCGCCGGATTCATAACGCCATTTCCAATCAGTTGCCCCGTGCATGAAAGAATTGTCGTAGAGGATGCTAGAATGAGTAGAAACCCGATGGATTCCCTCGGGTTCGTTGAACTTCGAAAGTTCAATGGGAACCTTCGCGGAAACTGGAACATATGTTGTCTGTCTGCCTGGACATTCAAGGACCAGATATCCTCCATACACTCCGGGTGCAACTTCTTCAGGGATTCGCACTGTCGCGGTGAACTCTGTTGAACTCTTAGAATCTACAGATATCTGATCTCTGGAACTGAGCCAAGTCCAAGAAGTTTTCTTGTAGCAGTCTACGTGGATTGTGAAGTTCACCGGTTCGTAAGAATAGGTTTCTTCGGCAGTCACGTCGCCAGAGCTCTTCATGTATTTTGGTGTAGCTTCCCAAACACCAATTACTTTTTCATGCATCATCTTTTCGAATGGATGGAAGATGCGGATCTCTTGGCTGTTGCCCCAATTGTATCCGTAGTTTACTAGCGCCGTTTCGTTCCATTGCACACTCGCGTCATGGTTAATGTCTTCCCAGTCGTATGCATACAGGTACAGCAGGTTTGAAGGAGAACCGTACGGTGTCGCAGTAGAATTGTAGAATGATTCAAACGAATAGTCCAGTCGGACTATCATCAAGACTGTATCGTTGGGCATCGGTCCAGCTATCTTTGTCAGATCGAAATAGAGCGGAACCCCATTCAGAGACGGGTCCGATCTGTTGCTGTAACTATAGGTTGCTGCCAGTTCAAGGACAGAAGATTTGACTGACAGATTGATTGGAGTATTTGACGGATTGTCAACCACAAATGTGGCTGATCCAGAATCTCCATTGGAAATCGTTCCCGCGTACCAGGATGTATCCTCAAAGACCATGTTTGACTGTTGTTGAATGGTAGCGTTTGGCAGAGCGAAATCCAGCATAGCCCACGCGTCAGCCAAGGATTTCATAACATTGGTGTAAGTTGTGTTCGTGTGAACACGGAACGCAACGCAATCTTGTGTGTCTCTTCCAATCGTGTAGGATGCGGCCTTGTAAACATCCACTCTTCCTGACCCTTGGACAAATGGGTCATTTCCAAGATCCTGAGCTGTACTCATGAGTATTGTCTTCACAGTTGACGGATCGAATCCTCGTCTACTCCTTTTCAGACCTTCAACCACTATGGCCGCTGCGCCTGCAGTGAGCGGTGCGGCTTGACTTGTGCCTCCAAACACGTCGTAGGCTCGAGATCCGTTTCCGTATCCTCCGTTGATTGGTCCCGCATCGAACGAAAAGGCTCCTACATTGAGAAGGTCGGGTTTTGACTGCCCGAGTGCATTTGGACCTCTGCATGACCAAGCGATAACATCATCGCCAGCGTTCGAATACACACCCATTCGTTCGAGGCCTAAGGAAGAGGCCCAGTGGAAGCTTGTGGAGGCCCCCACACTCAGAGCGAAGGAACTGAACCCACTTGAGGTCATTGTCCCGTATCCCGGCCCACCATTTCCCACGGCGTGGACAAACAAGGTTCCATGATATCCATGTGATAAGTAACCTGGAAGCGATAACGCATTCTCGATTATGCTTAGAAGATCATATCCGACGCCTGCGCCCAGCAAGGGCCATTCAGACCAACCCCAGCTGTTGCTTACAACTTCTGCTCTATGTCGACCTGTGTATACCCATCTTCCCGACTTGGCGTCCAAGTCGAAGCCTGAAACCCACATCCAAGTGTAGAAGACGTCACCTAGCCAAAGTGCTTTTGCAGCGATGATTGAGCTCTCAGGAGCTATGCCTGGAAGCTTGTACGTAGTTCCATTCCCGTACACATCGTATTCTACTACTCCACGACTCGCAACGTTAGCCGCACACAGGGTGCCGTGTGGTTCAAAATCAAACATAACGCCAATGAAATCTCCTTTAGGATCAAGCCCCGGCAGTAGATCTCCACTTGGAAAACCTAGAATCGTGTCATATTCTGACGTTTGATTTTGAAAAACGCCCCATACATCCAAAATCTGGGCACCGAGCAATCCCGCACTTATGTCAGGTATCCCGTCTCCAGTTAGGTCTGAAGCTAGAATCTCAGATCCGTCTCCCACGTGATGTGAGGTTTCATCAAAGAAACTGTAGTCGGGTTCCATGCTTCCTGTCCAACGAGCATAAGTCGATGAGAAATCAATGTAAACACTGTCGTAGACGCCGGGGGTTCTGCCGTCAACAACGAGGGCGGGATAGAATATCTCGTTGGCTCCCGGCCCTCCGAAAGAATCCTTCTCCATCAACAAGCCAAAGTGATACACGCCACTTTTTGACAAGATGAAGTTCTTAGTGTCTTCTCCAATCTTGTAGTTTTCAGTTAGGTGAGCAGTCAGGATTTCCGTTCCATTCCAATACTTGATGTCGGTTCCAATCCCTTGATTCCATATGTCCAGGAAGATTCCTTTGGGTGTGATCTGAATGTCAGAACTACTCCGCGTGATAATCTGATTTCCCAGTGATTCCATTTTTGCTTGGAAAGTCGTATTAGTAATTACCAGTCCTTGTTCATCTGCGTCTATTGCGATCGGCTTGCCTTCAGCATCTCTAGCGACTGCATTGGATATGTCAGGGTTTCCAAAATCCACTCCCGTATCAACAATTGCAACCGTAACACCTGAGCCGTTCAATCCAAGATTGATATTCGTCCTAGATGCCCCGGTAAGCTCTCTGATCCGAAACATGTCTGTCTGCGGACCGGGGCTGTCAACCTCAAGTCTGGATTTCTCGTCGTAGCAAATCGGAAAATCAGGCATGATGCGAACGACGTTTTCTAGGGATGATAAAGCCTGCAGGTTGGATCTTGACACCTGTCCTACTACCGCAAATCCTGAAGAGAAATAGCTGGAGAAACCAGAACGCATAAGGTTCTTTGCAGCGTTGGCGTTTCCTCGGCCCAAGACTATTACTCTTATGAGATTCTGCGAACCTGTGACCCGATCAGTCATATAGGCCGATGAAAGAATTTGATCTTCATCTGCAACTCGAGTCTCACATGGGACCGTGAGTACTGCTGAAATCGTTAGCAAAATCGCGACAAATGCTCCCACAAACGTAACAATTCTCAATTCTATACCTCAAGGGAGAGAACAGACAATTGCAGACCCAGTTGGCTTCCGAATCAATAAAAGACTTTAGGACGCAACATGACATTCCAAGTTGAACTGTATGATTCTGATTCAGATTGGTGCATTAACTTGACAGAGAAGTTGTATTGGAAAGATGCCTACGCGAAGGAGTTTACAGCCCAAGTTTCCTCAAAGACAGAACAAGCTTTGATTCTAGATAGAACGGCTTTCTTTCCAGAGGGAGGAGGCCAAGCCGCAGATACTGGATCACTGAACAATGTTCGAGTCATAGATGTCCGCAGGCAAGATGAAGACATCGTGCATTATGTTGAGACGATGTCAGATTTCAACATTGGAGATGAAGTTGTTGGAAAGATTGATTGGGACCGACGCTACCGGATCATGAGGCTTCACACCGCAGCCCACATTGGATTCTTCTGTTTTCGAGCCTCTTTCGATAATGACTGCACAGCGAGCTCGGGCAGAGTGGACGACGAGAAAGAAAGAAGCGATTACCTCTTCACGAAAGAGTTTACCCCCGAAGTTCTGAAGATGGTTGAAGATCACGCCAACGAGATCATATCAAAAGGTTTGGACGTCAAGATCTGGTTTGAGGATACGGAAGCAAGAGAGACAAACCCATGGACAGGAGCTGCATCTTCGATAACGTCGGGCTTGCGGCGGAAATGGAAGATTGAGGGATTCCCTGAGATGGAATGTGGAGGGACACATGTCCGAAATACTTCAGAAATTGGGAAGATCTCTTTGAAGAAGGGAAAGAATCCTGGCGGCGGCAGACGGCGCATAGAGATAAGATTATCAACATGACTATTGTTTCACAAGCGTTTGAGATGTGAGAATACCACATGCCAACATTGTTGGACCCAATAAGCATTGGATCTCTGAAACTGCGCAATAGAATAGTAATGCCAGCCATGGCGACTGATCTTTCGACGCCAAACGGAGA
>CAYGZB010000030.1:5731-9026 GCA_964354325.1 uncultured Candidatus Bathyarchaeia archaeon
CTTCTCTACCGATTGGGAGCAGATGATAGGATGCCGGGCGGAGTGACACCCAACGAAGGTGCAAACGCAGCCAAAATGCTTGTTGAAGCTGGAGTAGATGCAATCAACGTTTCAGGAGGATTCTGCGGATCCAAACCGAAAAACATGCAAGACCAAGGGTTCTATTTCTACGCAGCTGAAACAATTCGCAGAGCCGTGAAGATTCCAGTGATCGGTGTGGGTGGAGTCAAAGATCCAAAGTTTGCCGACGAGGCGATAAGAAACGGAAGAGTGGATTTGGTGGCTGTGGGGAGAGCTATTCTCGCGGATCCAAGTTGGGCTGAGAAAGCTGAAGAAGTGCTCAGACCAACATGAGAAATGGATGATGATTTTTGAAAGATGGCCCAGTATACGGTGTCGGTCATCCCCGGTGACGGGATCGGCCCTGAAGTCATAAGAGAAGGAATGAAGGTTCTTGACGCCGCTTCTGAAGTGATGAATTTTGAACTCAATTGGGTCAAGTACCCGTTTGGAGCCGACCATTATCTAGCAACAGGTGAACTCCTCCCCGAGACCGCCTTGAAAGAGATGGGCAAGCACAAGACCATATACATGGGAGCCGTCGGCGATCCCAGATGCAGAGAAGGCATCCTAGAAAAAGGAATCCTACTCGCACTTCGGTTCTACTACGATCAATACATCAATCTTAGACCCATCCAGCTGCTCGATGGCCTCTCAACACCGTTGAAAGACAAGACTGTGAAAGACATCGATTTTCTAGTCGTCAGAGAGAACACCGAAGACATGTACATTGGACTTGGAAGTCGAGCAAAGAAGGGAGCTAGCAGACAGACACTAGAGCTTCTGAGGAAGCTGTACAAAATCAAATTCGGAATCGACATAGAATCCGATCATGAAGAAATTGCTTACCAGATCATGGTGATTAGCAAAGGCGGAGCAGAAAGAGTCATTCGGTACGCCTTCCAGCTTGCACGCGACACTGGAAGAAAGAAAGTGACAAGTGTGGATAAGGCGAATGTTCTAACCTACACGTATGGGTTCTGGCGTGAAATCTTCAGCAAGATCAAAATGGATTTTCCTGACATACAGACAGAGTTCACCTATGTCGACGCAATAAGCATGTGGTTTGTTAAGAATCCTGAATGGTTCAAGGTAGTTGTGACACCGAACATGTTCGGTGACATCATAACTGATCTTGGAGCCATGATTCAAGGCGGAATGGGAGTGGCGGCAGGTGCAAACCTGAACCCCGAGGGAACCTCCATGTTTGAGCCAATCCACGGTTCCGCCCCAAAATACAAGGGGCTCAACAAAGCAGATCCAGTGGCCTCTATAATGGCCGGAAGTCTTCTCCTGAAGACCATCGGGGAAAAGAAAGGTTCAATTCTTGTTGAGAAAGCGGTCAGAGAAGTATTGAGACGAAGAGACGTCTTGACACCTGACCTCGGAGGAACCTCAACAACCTCAGAACTAGGAGAAGCCATAGCCAAGAAGACAAAGGAGATCGGACCTTCACTCTAGTTTCTCGAAAGTCACCGTACCACGAGCTGCATCTAGTCCGGCTGATCGCTTTTGTCGTCACAGGATGTCGTTCATGAGCTCAAAATCTTCGATAACTCCCTGAAATCATTCATCATCACTTGTCTAAGCTCGTTTACGTAAAGAGCAGCTGCTGGATGGTATGTCAAAAAGAATTTCTGTTCTCCTTCATTCTGCAGCAATCTACCATGCATCTCTGAGAGGGCGTGACCCTTCCCCAGCACTCCTTTAATCGCGTTGTTACCCATGAGACACACGATCCGAGAACCGATCTGCATCATTTGTTGCTCCAGATACGGTTTGCACGCATTTACCTCGTTGACTCTGGGCGGTCTGTTCATTGGTGGTCTACATTTCACTATGTTTGTAATGAAGACCTTCTTTCTGTCAACGCCGATCGAAGAGAGCAGTTCATCCAAAAAGATACCTGCAGCACCAACGAATGGTCTGCCTGCGAGATCCTCATTCCTTCCAGGAGCCTCACCAACTAGCATCAGGGAAGCGTGAAAGTCACCTTCGCCAGGGACAGCGTTCTTTCTCGATTGTGCCAGCCCACAAAGTGAGCATCTCGAAATCACATTGTGAAGTTCCAACAACTCCACGCTAAAGCACCTCTCACAATCTCAGTCCAATCGATCGGCATAATCAGAAGAACCATTTGGATCTATATACTGTTAATTGCCACCCCCACGGCACGTCAGAAGACAAAAATCGCTTTGAAGTCTTGTCTCCTTTATGCCTGACTCTTCCCACATTCTGAACAGAACAGAGCAGCAGTTTGCTTCGGAGAGCTGCAGAATCGGCACCTAGAAACCAAAGCTTTCCGCAACGTCCAGCGGTGATCTACATTGCGTCTTATTGTCTTGTAGTCTTGGGACGTGGAGAATTCAAGGACGGCCTTGATTCTGGAGACATGGTTTGGATGACTCTGGAATAGTCTTGATAGATCTTCCAACAAAGTTGAGCTATCAGGCACGGACATGCGTCGAAGGTGCAAGAGTACAGCGAACATTGACGCTACATGATTTGGATGTCCTGACGATATCAGAGCTGCCCTATCTGCTGTAAACTCGGATTGTCTGTGCCATGCCATAAGAGCCAATCTCATAGCTGTCGATATAGTTCCAATACCCATCAGAGAAGCTGATATTCCCACTCCCTGCGCCAAAGTATTGGCTAGAGAATGAAAGAGCAAGTGTCTACTCTTCACGTGGCCCATCTCATGTCCAAGTAATGCGCGAAGTTCGTCTTGCGTCATGGTCCCGATGAGCCTGCGATCGATCACAATTACTGGAGCAGTGTCGTTTCCAAATGTGAAGGCATTGGGAGATCCATCGAATTCCACCATGTATACCTCTGGAAGGATTTCCAGCGCCAGTCTGTAGGCACACTCTTCAACAAGTGTTTCAATATCATTCGAGCAACTCAATGACTGTCCATGTTTTGACAGCCAATCACGCTGCTTCTGCTCCGCCGGTTTCACGATGAATTGATTCACGAGGTATGCGAGAATTCCGGTTGATTCAAGAATTTCAAGCGCCTCTCTATCTGCCGAGCATTGGAATTGATCCAGTTTTAGTGATGTATTGGATTGCGGCTCGAATCTGCTCCTGCAAGTGGCACAGAACAATCTGCCAATCGGATTTTTACTCCTGCATCTGGGACAGACCACTTCCAAGGCAATCATTGGATGTCCTGCTTTGTTCTCTATTTGAAAGAAGCAATATTTGATTGATTTGACGTAATCGTTTCATTG
>CAYGZB010000031.1:0-6684 GCA_964354325.1 uncultured Candidatus Bathyarchaeia archaeon
CAGTCGTCAGAAAACGAATTCGAGTTTTGCCTGACCGACGAGCGATGCCCTGGTCTCGGCCAGGAACCTCTACTAGACGACCCCTTCTATGTTCGATTGTTCAGAACTGCATCAAAAAAGATTTCACGCCAACACAATTCTCGGCAATCGTTTTAAGCCAAGGCTGTCAGTCAATAAGCTCTATCCGATGCGCGGAATTGATTGATTTGAATGGACCGGACAAATACGAAATCCTTGCCGAACTAGGTCGCAGAAGGGGATTCTTCTGGCCGTCATTCGAGATCTACGGAGGGGTAGGCGGATTCATGGACTTAGGCCCGTTGGGCGCCTCACTAAAAAGACATGTCGAGGAGAAATGGAGAGATTTCTTTATCCGAAGACAAGGATTGTTCGAGATTCAAACGCCAGTGATAATGCCAGCCAAAGTGTTTGAAGCCTCAGGTCACGTCCAACACTTCAAGGACTCTATGATCGAATGTGCAAAATGCAAGCGAAAGTACCGTGCGGATCATGTACTCAAAGATGCGACCGGAATGGAAACAGAGGGCCTCAGCCTTGATGACCTAGGTCGTCTGATCAAAGAGAAGAACGTTCACTGTGTCGAATGTGGTGGAGAACTGTCTAATCCCCAATACTTCGGTACAATGTTCATGACAAACATAGGACCGTACAGTGATGCCGTCGGCTACGGACGACCCGAAGCCGCGCAGGGCATGTTCATCGACTTCAGACGTGTCTTCGAGATAGCCAGAGAAAGAATGCCAATCGGAATAGCTCAGATAGGGCAGGCGTTGAGAAACGAGATATCTCCTAGGCAAGGTCCTATCAGACTAAGAGAATTCACCATTATGGAATTCGAATTCTTTTTTGATCCAGAGGATCCAAAATGTGACCGACTTAGAGAAGTTGAGAACGAGAAACTCTTACTGGTACCACTAGAGCTTCGAGAAAAAGGTGTCGAAGAACCGATCGAGCTCACCGTACTTCAAGCTCTAGAGAAAGGGTACATAAAGCAACCTTGGGCAGCCTACTTCATGGCGCTGTCAAAACAGTTTGTTGCTGAGCTTGGAATTCCAGCTGAAAAGCAGAGATTCCACGAGAAACTCCAGACAGAACGCGCACACTACTCAGCTCAAACATATGACCATCAAATCCAACTAGACAGATGGGGCTGGACTGAACTGGCTGGAAACGCGTACAGAACAGACTTTGACCTTCGCGCACATCTGGAGGCATCCAAGGTAGATCTTACTGCTTTCAAAGCGTACGATGATCCGATAAGGCGAAAAACGAAATCTGCAATTCCGGTCAGTGCGTCAATCGGACCGGAATTCAAAGAACATGCTGGTGAAGTCGCAAGAAGAATTATGGAAACTGACGCCAGTCGAATTGAAGAAGCTTTTGCGAAGAATGGCTTTCTTGAGATTGACGGATTTAAGATATCGCCGAGTCATGTCAGAATCGAAGAAAAAGAAGTATTGGAGTCTGGAAGACGTTACATTCCCCACGTAATCGAACCCAGTTTTGGCGCTGAAAGACTCGTCTATGCCGTGCTGGAATATGCCTACTCCATTGTCAGGGACAGAGTAGTAATGAAAATTCCCAGAGACCTTTCTCCAATTCAAGCCATTGTTCTACCGCTGGTCAACAAAGATGGACTGGACGATAAGGCAAGAGCTCTTCACAGACAGTTGTTGCTTGACAAGTTTGACGCGGAATATGATGAATCCGGTTCCATAGGAAGACGGTATGCTAGGGCGGATGAAGCTGGAATTCCGCTGGCGATAACCATTGACTACGAAACCATGAAGAATAATACAGTGACGGTTAGGGATCGGGATACATGGGAGCAGAAACGCTTCGATTCATCACAGATCGCGAACACTCTCCACACATACCTTTCCAGCAAGCTATCACTCAACAGTCTGTAGTGCAGAAACCTGAGCAGATTCATGTATAGACTTAGCTACGTTTTTATTTCAAGCAAGCATTGATCATAGCATGGAGTTCGTCAGGTAGAGGCGACGATTTGGTCCAATGAACCTGGTGATTCAAAATGACTTTTCCCCTCGAAGCTGAAGCTACAATAAGGCGCAGAATGCTCAATATCTGCCAAGATCATGCCAGATCTGTGGTAGACGTTGTCAGAGAGCTCACTTTGATGATTGACAACATAGCTGACGACAAACCAAAGAAGGCTAAAGAACACTACGATAATATGGTCAAGCTGCTCGAATCAGGAGCCAAACTGAAAAATAACCTTCTCGAAGAAGTCGCCTCGGTCGGGTCTCTGCTGATTAGCAGAGAAGGTTTTCTAAGACTTATATTTGAAGTTGAAAGAATAGCGGACTATGCCGAAGCTGTAGGCTACAGACTTGAAAGCATGATGGAAGGAAAATGGAAGATCGATCACAAGTTCATCAGGAGCATTTCAGAGCTCATGTCAATGGTCCTAGATGAGATAACCAAAGTGAGAGAGACAATGATATCACTTGGCTTCAACCCAGACCGCGCAATCGAAGCATCCAAGGCCGTGGAAGATGCTGAAAACAAGATTGATCTGAAACACCGAAGCATAGACATGGAAGTTCTGTCCAGTAAGCTTCCAATCCAAGCTATTCTGATTCTGAGAGATGTCCTCGATAGGCTAGAAGACATTGCTGACACGGGAGTCAACGTAATCGACATGATAAGAGTGTTGGCCATCTATTCCTAGCAACACATAATTGTTGTATCATGTGACCACGCTTAGGTATCTCCGTTGCTTCTGTTAGGCATGAAAGACTTAACAATAGCTCATGCTTTAAGGCCGTTGTTTCCCTGGTGGTCAAAGGGCAACTAAAACACCCAATGGCCACCGGGGAGACACCCCATCCCGAGTGGAATGAGTAAGACTCTTGCCATTCAACAAAGACCCGCAGAGGGGTCTTCTGCTCATTTTCGTTTTTGGAATCTTTCTACTCTTTATCCTAACCATGTACTGGAGTATCTTCAACAGGAACCTCAACGCATTCTTGGTCGGATTATTCGGTACGACCGTAAATGTCTGGATTATCTGGGTTGTAACAGACCTACTGAGGAAGAAGCAGGAGGATTAAGGTAGTCAGGAAATACCAACATGCCCAAAGAAGAGGTATTCCTGCTGGCCATCTTCTCGGGATTCCTTGGGTTGTTATTGGGCTGCGGAAAAGACTCGTCGCGATTAGAGAGATAGTGTGTTGCGCAAGGGAGGCTTTGGAAACGATTAAGTCTGACATCAATCTCTTAGACCAGCGCTGGCAGCCTATGAGCGACCCTGAAAATAGGATTAGTCTTGCAAGTATCAGCGACAAGCCTTCCATAGAAAGTAAACTGACAAAGGATCGACCAACCGCAGAGCTCATTGGAACAAGACTCATCGTCTGGAACGCAAATGACGGTATGGGGCTATACAGATCAGGCTTCTTCGGAAAGCCCGTCGGCATTCCAAAACCCAAACCCGACCAAGACTTCAACGTACCACTCATGCTTGATATCATGGAAGGCCTCTACCTCTATGAAAAGAAGAGAATAGAAATTGTAAATCCCAAGACCAAGAAGGCAGTCAAAAAGAAGACACTTCTGGATCTGGCACGCAAAACCTACAAGGGCTTCATGCTTGCATACCGAGTCTACAAGGATCTTAGAGAGAAAGGATACATAGTTACTCCAGGAATAAAATTTGGAGCAGACTTCGCAGTCTACGAACACGGACCTGGCATCGACCACGCACCATTCATCATATCAGTCAGAACAACGAAAGATATGATGGGCCCATTTGAAGTCGTCAGAGCAGGGCGATTGGCGACAACGGTAAGAAAACAGTTCATAATCGCTGCTCCAAACAAAAAATCCAAACAAGTTGACTATCTAGTTTTCAAATGGTTCAAAGCTTAGAACGACTAGATTCCAGCAACAAACAGTGCACAGAAAACGCTATTAGTCCAACCCTGTTTTGTGAAGCCCATGGCAAAGCTTCCTCAACTTGTTGTTGATGGTGACTCGCTCCCGGAAGTCTGGGAGAAGAGCATGGAGGCTCTCATTCACCACGGTATCAGATCATACAAAGAGTCTTACAGATATGATGAGGAGAAAATCGAAATCATTGAAGCCTCTATGAAGATGATCATCCGAGATCCCCTTCGAGAACCTATGCTTCACATGGGCTGCGAAGGACTCGGCAACCTCAGGGAGTATGTCGATGAAGTCTTGGACGGCACAAAGGATGACTACGTAGATCGGGGCTTCTGGGATTACACCTATCACAGACTTTTGAAGAGCTATGAGGTCGTTGGTCTTCCTCCAGTCGATCAGTTTTCCTATATTATTGAGAAGCTAAGCGCAGCATCATTCTCGAACAGAGCTCAAGGAACCACATGGATGCCTTGGAAGCATTCGCAAGTGAAGGGACCGCCCTGCTTGCAAAGGATCTGGTTCAAAATATTTGGCGATGAACTGGAGATGCACACAAGCTGGAGAAGCCGTGACTCTTACAATGCGGCTTTCATGAACATGTACGCAATCATCCATTTGCACAGAAGGTTTTCTGAGAAACTTCATGTCAAGGTTGGTCAGTACGTGGACGACTCGGACAGCTACCACATATACTCATACAACATCAAGAGCGTTGAGAAATTCCTAGAGACAGCTAAGACTTTGAGAGGAAAAGGCGGATCGCCATACGAAAATAGCTCACTCTTGACTAAGATGTCCAAATAGGCTACCGTTTCTTTCGCAGAACCATGTTCATGCCTATGATTAGCATCGCCACCGAGACTGCAAAGAGTGTCCTGTTCAAGAATTCTGGGATAGGGGTGGCAGGTTCAACCGATACCTGGCTTGGCGTCGTATCAGAATCTAGGTACAGTACGACGTTGGGTGTAGAAATCAACGTGTTTCTGATGGGCACCAGCTTCAATGCAAGTGCTCCTCCTGCCGGTATCTGAAATTCACTCGTAGTGAGACCAAGAACATATTTTTTCGGGAATTGTCTGATACCAGTAATGTTTCCTTCAGCCATTGCATGGTATGTCCCTTCAAACACGTATCCAATAGATACGGCCAATCCCGTTGACTGAACCGTGTATCCCAACCAAAGAGAAATGGCCCAAGTGCTGGTCTCAATTGTCATATCAGGAGTGACAAAAACGGTTCTCCAATAGTATGAATGGTACTCCAATCCTAGCGGGTAAGAATACTGAGTAGGTTGACTTTCATCCATAGAATAGTCGGTAGAGTCTTCAAACACCCATTTGTGAAGATAGAATACCTGATTCTGGGCGGCATTTGCACTAGTTGCCTGAGACATCAACACAACGAGAAGAAACAAGATCATACCATTCTTTATTGACCCCGTGACTCTCACATCCTCCACGTTTTGATCCGATTCCGAAGCTATTTGGAACGTCATTAGATGGTTTGGCTTTTAAGAATACTCAATTAACCTTCTGTTTCAGCCAAAACGAAGCTTATTCGAATCTAGTTGACCACAGAGAGAAACCGCTTCTATTATGCCTGGAAGATGAGGGACAGAGCCCAAGTACTTAAGTCGAGACCAAGAGAAAAGCCCCTGATAGATGCCCTGAACAACGCCAATTTCATGTCTTCGGCATCACAAAGGTGTTTTTCCGCGCCTCACACCAACAATGGTATTGCACCAATCTGTTAAAGAATATGTTAGAGTTGTCGGCGCATTTGTTGCTTCGAAATTGCCCAAGGAGTGTTCGTAATGGGTTTCAGAGAAAGTCTAGCTCGCGCAAATTGGGAACTAAATTGCCTCTGCAGAACTGGAAGAGTGCCACAGACCACGAATGCGATGCCACAGTATCCGCAATGGAACCCCTTTGCGGGACGGCAGATGACCTGCCGAACTTGCGGACGCCAGATCCCGCCTAATACCAGATTCTGCGATCAATGCGGATCAAAGATCAATTGATTCACACCTTTCATTCTTGATACAGACAGCTGCGCGTCAGAGTCTGCAGTCTAGCTCGTATGGTTGAGAAGCATTTCCCGCGGTGCCAAGCGAGCCAACGAGTCAACAAAGAGCGCAGACCAAACAGCAAAGAATCCTGTCTAAGCAGACTTCTGTTTTTTCAAAAACCGTTTTCTCAAGAAAAACAATGTAGCTCCGGCCAGGATGATGGTCACTGGCAACACTAGGATTCTCCACTCATTCGTGGTTTCTGGCAATGTTTGTGTTGTCGCTGTCTCGCTTCCATTCTCTGTAATGTCAACCTTCATGAACGGGTTCTCCGGGTGTGATGCTTCCCTTGAGAGAAAGACACTAGCGTAGTCGATCCGAGAGTCTTCCGCTTTGTCCTTGAGCATTACTCCATGATTGACTGCAGATCCTTTGTGCCAACTTTTCACATCTTCGGTCAAATCCCAACTGTACCATTCCATGGCACCCTTCACATTCGAAAACGCGCTCAGTTCTTGAGAAGTCTCGGGCTGGCTATTCCAATTCAGAGTATACTCGTTCCATGCACTCGTAACTCGGAAAACTTGAATATCTCGAACTCCAGGATTTGCTCCTTCAGGGTTCTTGTACAACCAGAGTATTGCAGAAAGGATCTTGGCACTTTCTGGAATGGCACTGATGTTGAACTGTATGTAACTTCTCTGGTTGCTATGGATTAGACCATCATAGTAACTTCTGACGTT
>CAYGZB010000031.1:6784-9025 GCA_964354325.1 uncultured Candidatus Bathyarchaeia archaeon
CTTCCCCTGACGTCCCTTCTTCGTCTGACAGGCTTTTCAGTGAGCAGCCTCTTGAGTCTTGAAGAGATGATGTCGAACACTGCTGCAAGATCCCAACCGACCTCTGAGTAGCTGTAAACCTTCTTCGTGGTCTTGATTGTAACGCCTACTTCGTATCTCCGTCGCTCTTTTCCCTCACGTTTATCGAATTTTATCTTGGATCTTGCT
The DNA here is from genome assembly GCA_964354325.1 of uncultured Candidatus Bathyarchaeia archaeon. Taxonomy (GTDB): domain Archaea; phylum Thermoproteota; class Bathyarchaeia; order 40CM-2-53-6; family CAVXDP01; genus CAVXDP01. The sequence continues at coordinate 6,992 of CAYGZB010000031.1, forward strand.
TCCTCAATTGTTGGAAAGCTCTTGTTTAGCATGTTCACTATTCGAGTGAATTTTGTCTTGGCAGCCTCTGCTTCAAATGGATCCTCGGGAAGGCCGACGATATATACTGGAACGCCAGTTCTCGGCTTCTCAACAAGTAGCTTCATTAGGTCTCTGTAAGTCAGGATTCCTTGCAGCTCTTTCCACAACTTGACAATGCAATAGTCAGCCTTCCTTTCTGTCATATCGCCAAGAATCTTATCCACTTTTTCATTTGTATCGCAGCAAATCGGGTTGGGATCCATCAAGGCTTTCACTGGCATATCGAGTCGTCTTTGATCCTCAGGGGTCCAACCTCCGATTCTTGGAGATTCAGGCGGGATCATACTATAGAGTACATGACTCGAACTGAGCATGCCTTGCAGCTCTCCAGAACCCATTATTGGCAGGTGATCGATGTCTCTCCTGATCATCAGGTTTCTGGCCTTCATCACTGACGCTGATTGATCCAAAGTCACAGGGTGCGCCGTCATGACCCTCTCAGCGGCGAGTCTTCCTACCTCAGAACCCTTCATGACCGACAAGATGGATCTCGCTTGTATCGCACCCACAAGACTGTTGCCTTCCACTATGGGCAAAGCTCTGATCCTGTACTCGCACATTATTCTTGCAGCTTCGCTTACCTTCTGTGTCGGTTGAAGTTTTGGAATATGATTGAGAAGCGTTGAAACTCCTCTTGTAGATACGTTCTTTGCTCGCAACAGATCTCTCACCGTAATCATTCCAATCTTCGACATCTCAACGACAAAGACCTCATATACCCCATGTTCCTTGATCGCGCCAATCAGCTTTGATACGGGAAAAGTTGCGTCAATTGTAACTGGTTCGCTCCTTAGTGAACCTACTTCCAACTCCTTTAGACTCTGCATAACACAAAAACTCCGCTGGTGTTTTGACGAATGTACTTGCCTCGACATCTGATTAAAGCTTTTAGAAACTCGAACTAGGCTAACGAACCCATAGTTCCGCAACGAGTCAATTTAAATGAGCGTTACCTGTCTTCTGTCTGCAGTGATGCCGATGAGACTGAATCTGAGACTTTTGCATTCCGCATTTCAAGAGATCATTCCATTCGAAAGCAAGGAACTGGTCATCAAGGCATCTGACATATCCAAATTCTGGAGCCTTTTTGACACCTTTGTCACAGAGATCAAACAAGAATATGTGAAGAAGATACCAAACGGAGGCTCACCTTCAGATAACGTTGTCAGAGCTATGGCGATAGGCAGGATAGCTGTATTAGAGGAAATCCTCGGAGAAAAATCCACGAAGATATAGATGCCTTTGAACCTCAGAATATTGCCTTTTGGGGCAACACATCCTTGATCGGACACTTACTTAAGTCCCGTAAAATCTATGATGGTAGGATTTTGAGTCTGAGGGTAGACGACGTAAGACTGAAACAGGGCATTATTGCACGCAGAGAAGTCATCGAGCACCCCGGCGCAGTCGCAATCGTTGCATTCAAGGATCCGAGGACGGTTGTGATGGTCAGACAGCTGCGCCATACGGTCAATGGATGGCTACTTGAAATTCCTGCGGGCACCCTCAAGAAGAATGAGAGCCCAGAGTCTTGTGCGCAAAGAGAGCTTGCTGAAGAAACAGGATATGAAGCCGGAAAGATGAAGAAGATGTTTGGTTGCTACGTAGCCCCCGGATATAGTAATGAATTCATTCACGAGTTCGTGGCCACCGACCTAAGACACGTCGGTCAATGCCTTGATCCTGATGAGTTCATCCAAACAACCACTGTCAAGCTTGGTGACGTTGCCAACAAGATTGTACATGGAAAGATCCGAGATGGAAAGTCTATCTGCGGCCTGTTGTACGTTCTGAATAGATATCAACCCATCCATAGGTGGCTCATGAAAACAAAGAAAGACGAAAGCCCCCGTGCAGCCAAGAGGCATCATCGTTAGCAGTCGAACATTTGTGCACATCGCTTTGGTTTCTAAACCGCAGATGATCGAAAGCGGTCTGTGATCATCTTAGGAT
>CAYGZB010000032.1:0-2460 GCA_964354325.1 uncultured Candidatus Bathyarchaeia archaeon
CAATCCGTGAAAAAGGGGACGAGACAGAAAATGGTTGGCCCTGGAGAATGAGAAAGCATCAGCATCTTCTGTGGCAACAAGTCTTCTCAGCGAGTCACGAAGATTTCTGGATAACCATTCATCTGCATCAATGTACAAAATCCAGTCACCAGATGCTTTGGAAAGAGCATAGTTTCTGTCAGGGTCTGCGAAGCCCTTCGGTTTTCGAGAAAAGACTAGATCAGTATGCTCTCGGCATATCTTGACGGTATTGTCAGAGCTGTTTCCATCGACTATCACAATCTCGTCGACAACATCTACTATACTATCTAGACATTTTTTGACAGTCGATTCGGCATTCCTCGTCAAGATGACCGCTGAAATAGTTGTCAAATGGCAAGACCGTTCGGATGCATCATATCGATCGAATTCATTACCTTACATGTTTGCGAATGCCACCATCCTGTCAGGTGGCTTCTCTGATAGCTCTTTCCAGAGCCTCTGAAACGTTTCTTCTTCCCATGGCAACTATGTATGCGCCTAGTCTCGGGCCTTGAGATTCCCCAAGAAGAATTCTGTAGACAATCTGAAACAGCTCTCTGGAATCTATGCTTCTTTCCTTGGCGATGCCGAAGATTGAATTCTGAATTGTTTTCTCATCCACATCGCTCTCTAGCAGTCGCACGAGGTCTTTCAAAGCTGATCTCTGATCGTCAGAAACTTCAATTTCGGTTTCGCCGATCTCATGGAAATCCTCGGCCCAATTCATCGCGTACTCAACATGAGCTTCGAGATTGTTATCTTCAATGTCGGATTGATGACCGTAGCTCTTCAACTTGTCCTTGATATATGACACCTCTGAGCCTTTGGGTGCCACTTTTCCCAAGTATACGAGTAGGTTGTAGGGAATTCGTGGCATTCTTGTCTTTGGAGGTGCAAGAAGCCAGCAGTATTCGTACAGACCTCTCAGTTTCTCAAGTTCTTTCTGGTCATTGAGCTTGCTTTCTCCATTGTATATCTTATCAAGTTCAATTAATTCGTCCATGTAGCGGGGTATGTCAAATACTGAGATTTCTCTTGTCCCAACTATCCGCTTGTACATCAGGAGAAGCAGCGATTGAGGAGAACCGTACCTTAGCCAGACCTGAGGAGTGAAAACGTTCCCGGTGGATTTCGAGATCTTTTTTCCACCCTTGTCCAGGAACATTTCGTATCGAACATGAAATGGTGATGGAAGGTGCAGCACTTCTTCCATAATCTTGTCGTTGGCGCGGACTGAGTCGGAGATGTCTTTGCCATAAGCTTCAAAGTCTATGCCAAGCGCGGTCCATCTTGCGGCGAACTCGACCTTCCAACTTAGTTTGCCATCCCCCTTCCTGTAATCTGCCTCTCCCTCATATTGGCATCCTTCAAGCCATCTTCCACGAAGATCGACTCCTTCACACTTGTAGGTGATCTTTCCTTCTTTCTGGATCCATTCGCGTGCTTTGGTGGTGTAGATTCTTCCGCATCGAGCGCACACTGGAAAGTATGGAAGCTGTTCCGAATATTTCTCCTGAGAAAGCTCACGTTGAATTATTTCTCCAACCAATGTTGAATTGGCAAGTATTGTCTCCGTGGGAGTCGTGTACAATCCTTCTTTGTATGCCTTGGTCGCTGAGATGAACCTGTACTCTATGCGACACTTGTCCAGCGCGTCCAGGAGAAGTGCGCTCATATGTTCCCCGTAACTTGTGTGGCATGAGAATGGATCTGGTATCGAGCTTACTGGGTAACCCAGATACTTCGCTAGATCGTCGGGCAGCCCTGCGGGGACCTTTCTGAGACCATCCATGTCGTCTGAGAAGGCTATGTACTCTGATTTCAGTCCAATATCTTCGACTGCGAGTTTGATTGCGTAGGCTCGTGCGCAGTCCGCAAGACTGCCAACGTGGGGAAACCCGGAAGCTCCAAGACCACTCTCTGTTCTTATCACGTCATGTTTTCTGCCTAGGGCTTTATCTCTCTCAAGCATCTCGTAGGCTGTTTTATCAATCCACGTACCGCGCCCGATGACCTTCTTTTCTGATTTCTCCTTCATTCAGATCTCCAGAATCCAAGCGTTTTCTGTTTTGCAGATGCGGAATGTGCATGGAAAGACATAAAGACTGTTACCTTCGACCTCTTCACTACGCAACATCAGATTAGTGGGATCAACTGTTGTCAATTTACGATCTTGGATCGAGCAATATGCGAGTGTGTCCGAAGGAGCAGGTTTTTGATTAGAACCAGGGCCCTAGTATCGACCCGAAGCCTCCACGAGGTGTCCGCCCAAAGCAGTCATGGGCAGTTTCCTCGGTCAAGTAAGCCAACATAACTCAATCCCCGTTTCGACAAGCCATATATATACTGAAAACTGCGATTACTTGCATCCCCTCTCAAAGATGTAGGGAAGCAGCCCTCGACGCTGTAGAGTTCATCATACGATCGTATGACGAATGT
>CAYGZB010000032.1:2470-8979 GCA_964354325.1 uncultured Candidatus Bathyarchaeia archaeon
AGATCTCCACAATTCGAATACTTTCTGCTTTGCAGATGCGCAATGTGCGTGGAAAGACATAAAGACTGTTACCTCCAAAAACGATGATTGGAGGCACTCAAATTGGTAGCCAAAAATCGGAGCGCGCCACGAGACACGTCCACTTGCGAAGTAGTGGTCAGTCCCATTTTTGAATGCGAAACTTGTGGGTCCATCATTTTTCCTGCAATGAGACCGGTCGTGAAATGCAAAAACTGCGGAGAAACGTACGAGAGAATGTAATACGTGCATTCTCTGATTGAATTGTTCGCGGTACAAACCCAGCGGTTGCGTTGCTAGGGCTCCTTTTGCATAAGGAGCTCAGAATCCAAAGGCACATCTCGAGCGGTACATTGTTTTTTCCAGATAGTTGAGGTAGGACTATTTGGCATTCTGACGGTGTATGTGAAGAATAGACCTTGTCGGCACAGGGTCTATTCTTCATCACAATAACCTTTGTTGCGCTGTGCATTTCTAATCACTGGGACAAACAATAAGAGTCCCTGCCAAAGAATCGTGAGAAAAGGAGAACCGCCACTGTTGGAAAGCTCGTTCAACGTCGAAGACTTCGTCAAGTCACAGGTTAGTGAGGTCAAGTCGAGAGTCGCCACGGAAAAGGCTATGATAGCGATTTCGGGAGGCGTGGACAGTACGACATGTGCGGCCATAGTGCACAGAGCCATCGGGTCAAACCTCAAACCCATACTAATAGACACAGGTTTCATGAGATTAGATGAACCAGAAGAAGTCCGCAGAGCTTTATCGAAACCACCTTTGAAACTCCGCCTCAAGATCGTTAGAGCAAAATCCTCCTTTGTGAGAGCCTTGGATGGAATCGAGAATGCTGAAGAAAAAAGAAAAGCGTTCAGAGAAACTATGTATACCATACTCGGAGATAACGCGAGGAAGGAAGGATGCAGATATCTAGTCCAGGGAACAATCGCTCCAGACTGGATCGAAACAAAAGGTGGAATCAAGACACAGCACAATGTTCTGGAGCAGCTCGGAATAAAGACACTCGAAAAGTACGGCTTCACTTTGATCGAGCCTTTGGTATCGCTTTACAAAGATCAAGTTAGGCAGGTGGCCAGATACCTCAAGATTGGCGAGCAATTCTCCGAACGTCAGCCATTCCCGGGACCCGGTTTGGTTGTAAGATGCGTTGGAAGAACTTATCCAACTAAACTGGGAGCCCTTAAGAAAGCCACTAAGATGGTCGAGAAGGGGCTGGTAGATCAAGGGGCCCAACAGTACTTCGCAGTCATCCTAGAGAATCAATTCGAAGACAGCCAACTTATCATTCGAGTTCAAGAATCAGCATCGAAGTTTCTAACCTTGAATCCAGATGAGGTATCGGTGAAGGTCTTTGGAGAAAGCGCAACAGGAGTAAAAGGTGACGAAAGAGCATACGGGAGAGTTGCTGGAATAAGCCTCGCGAGACCTATCAGAAAGAAGCTCGGAGGTGACATCTCCAAGCTGGTCGCGCTTGAGGCTCAGGTCACCTCATCATTCCCATCAATTGTACGCGTTCTGTACATGATCGATGAACGAAAGCGGACTACAAAATACTCGGTCGTAATCAGGTCTATCAACACAAGAGATTTCATGACCGCTCACGTCACGCTTCTTCCGTGGAATGTTCTTTCAAGAATTGCGGGAAAGCTTCTGAAGACTTTGAAATCAGTTTCAGCTGTGTACTATGACATCACTCCGAAACCTCCAGCAACCGTGGAGTTCGAGTAGGATGAGTTGACTACAAAGCTTGGAAGATGCCTTACTTTGATCATACCTGTCGTAAATGTTGGAGGACAGTACAACCATCTCATTGCACGTATGTTCACGGAGCTTGGAGCCCAAAGCCAACTAGTCCCAATAGAGACCACGATTGAAGATGTGAGGAAGATGAAGGCTGACGCCTTGGCTACAGGCGGAGGCCCACAAAGGATCAAGGAGGCGCTCAGGGAAGGCACGTTGGGAAATCTTCCGAACCTTGTGAAACAGGTTGACATCCCACTTCTAAGCATCTGTATTAGTCATCAACTTCTGGGCGTGATATACGGAGGCGATTCAGGTCCTGCTTCAGCTCCAGAGTTCGGACCAGTCGAAATTGTCGTGGACGCGGAAGATGACATATTGCAGGGGCTGGGACCAACATTCACCGCTTGGGGATCACACAATGATGAAGTGGTTAGGTTGCCGCAGGCTTTCATCAAGCTCGCCCACTCAGAGAACTGCAGGATTCAAGCCATGAAACACGAGAAGAACCCGCTGTATGGATTACAGTTTCATCCTGAAGTCTCTCACACAGAAAAAGGGAGACTGGTATTCCAAAACTTTCTAAGTGTCGTGAAGAGATAGAACTTGTTTCAAATATTGAAATACCTTTTATAAGTGGGTCAATCTACACAGGTGCTCAACAGATTGGGAAAACTCGTCAATGAAAAACGTTCAATGCCCAAAATGCCAAGAAATATTCAACCTTACATATGCAAGGGCCTTCGCGTGCTCCGGTTGCCCTTCATCATCACTGGGCGACTGTGGCAAGGTGAAATGTCCACGCTGTGGACACGAGTTTGAATCCCCAAACCAAAGACTCGGAGTGTAAGAGAATCCGCGATGCCGATTAAGAAAAGAAAAGCCGTCATCACAGCTGCAATAGCTGTCTTCACAATCCTCATTGAGTGGTTCTACACCCGTTACATGATCAATCACGGCTTAGAGAACAAGACTGTATCAATGGGAGCCGGTCAAGCCGGAATTCCACTGGTGACTTTACCCGCCATAGGCGTCTTCTTTGTTCTGCTGGCATCATGGAGTTATGCGGGTGGGGCAACACTCCCAACAAGAGGTCGACCGGAACCAAAGGACCGTGAAAAGTCAGCGTGGCTCGCGCTTCTGAAAGTTGCCCTTCTACTTATGGCCGCTTTCGTCACAATTCTGCTTCTCCCATACGCTCTTTGGTCAAACTGGGCCTGGAACTTCCTAGGCAGAAATCAAGGACTTGTATCACTTTACGTGAATACGTCCCGAATATGGGAAATGACACCCCTTTGGAAATATGTGTCATCCCTAAACGTGTCGGCTCTCATCACAGCCATACTCGCTGTCCTTTACGCTCATAAGTCCCCAAAGATCAAGAGACTCAAGTAGCACCCTTCAGTAATGCGGTTCACGAATGGTTCGAGACGAATCAGCCTGAAATCTCCCACTGTAAGATGAAGTCTTCGATGTCGGACAAGTGCGTCTTCTGCGAGAAGCCACGTCAGTCTTCTTTAGAGTATTGCATGTTTCACGCTGAAATCTACGAAGCAATCAAACATGACTTTCAAACCTGGTTGGAAGCATACAATGGAAAACTAACAGAAAGAGAATTCTTAGAAAGAATCTCAAACCTCACGGAAACCGGGGAAGAATCCAAACGAGTCGCGAGTCATCTGATTATGTCTGGAGCCAGGTTATCTGATGACGACACTGCTCATCTGTGAGAAACCTGACGCGGCGAAGAGAATCGCTGAAGCCCTCAGCGACGAGAAACTCAACAGTCAAACAAGATACGGAATGCCATACTACAACATAGTCCATTCCAACGAGAGACTGATCGTATGCCCCGCACTTGGCCATCTCTACAGCATAGGCGCTAGAAACAAGAGCAAGGCGAACTCCTACCCGGTTTGGGACTTCGAGTGGAAACCCAAGCATCTCATCGAACGGGGTCAAAAGAGGATCGAATACTGGATCAAGGCAATCTCTGAACTGTCGAAGCAAGCAGAAGAGTTCGTGAATGGATGCGACTACGATGTAGAAGGGTCCCTGATCGGATACATGATTCTCAAACATGCATGTGACGGCGCCGATTCCAAAGCGAGAAGAATGAAATTCAGCACACTGACAAAGAACGAACTTCGATCTGCATACTCTAATCTTGCTTCAAGTCTCGATTTCAACGTGGCGTCTGCTGGAATGTGCAGACATGAAGTTGACTGGATATATGGAATAAACCTCTCGAGAGCGTTAACAGCCTCAGCGAACAGGTACGGTGGCGGATACTTTACTCTGAGTACAGGCAGAGTGCAGGGACCGACACTAGGATTCATCGTTCAGAGAGAAAAAGAAATTCAGAAGTTCATCCCCCTACCATATTGGACGATCGACGCCAGGGCAGAACTCGGCGGAAAAGAAATTCCGACAGAGTACAGCATTCAAAGAATACTGAATCTTGGATCAGCCAAGAGAGTTGTAGATGACTGTCTCGGAAAAAGTGGAACTGTCACTGATCTGAAAACGGCCGAAGCTCGACTGGATCCCCCACACCCGTTTGACCTGTCAAATCTCCAATCCGAAACCTACCCACTTTTCGGAACTTCACCGCGTGAAACTCTTGCCATAGCGGAAAGACTCTATCTTAACGCGATCATATCTTACCCCAGAACATCAAGCCAGAAGTTACCCCCAAGCATAGGCTACAGAGAGACATTGACGGCACTGGCCAGATCTCCAAGGTACACCCGAAACTGTAGAAAACTGTTAGCCTCGGCTACTCTGAAACCATTCGAAGGACAAAGAACTGACCCTGCGCATCCAGCAATCTACCCGACTGGTACGATTTCACGAGCAAAACTTGATGGAAGATCACAGAGAATCTTCGATCTAATAGTGAAGAGGTTCATGGCAACTTTTGCGCCTCCAGCAAAGAGAAGAAGCGATCGAGTCACAATCAGCATTCAAAACCACTCGTTCTACATAAGAGGATCAAGAACCATCGACCCAGGCTGGATCGAATACTACACGCCATACGCTCGATTCGAAGAGATAGAACTCCCTCCGGTATCTCTGGGGCAGAATGTACTTCTCAAACGGGTTTCCGCAATCCACAGATTCACGCAACCACCTCCAAGATACAATCCCAGCAGCCTTCTACGCCTAATGGAGGAGCAACGGATCGGAACGAAAGCGACTCGAGCTGAGATCGTGGAAACACTCTTCAGAAGAGGTTATGTCAAAGACGAACGAATCATGGCATCTGAAATCGCATTCGGCATCATAGATCTAATGCTAGAATACTGTCCAAAAATCGTTGATGTCAGTTTCACAAGAGAACTTGAGGACAAGATGGAGCAGATAGAGACTGGAACAATCGGAAGGGAGCAAGTAGTCAAGGAGGCAGTGGAAGCGTTGAAGCCAGCGATTGAGGAACTGAAAGCCAACGAAGCAAGTTTCGGAAAATGGTTGAATCGCTCAATCAGGCTTGCCGCGATCTCGGACAATATGCTATCAACGCCATGTCCAAGATGTGGGTCAAGACTATACGTCCAGAAAAGCAAGACCACAGGAAAGAGATTCATTGCATGCTCAGGCACGAACCCACGTGCATGCAAGCTCACACTACCATTGCCACAACTCGGAAGGCTCACTTTGATTGACAAGAAATGTCCCAAATGCAGTTTTCAGATGGTACGCATTTCGGGTCGAAACGCAAAGTCTTTCGAGTCTTGTTCGATGTGCTACGTAACAAACCAATACCCCGGAGACCGCGAAAGGGGAACTTCACCTGAAGGGCAATCCTCTACACGGGCATCTGACAAAACGTAGAAGGGTCATTCGACTGTCAGGATGCGAATCTTATCTTCAATGCCGTATAGAAAAAATCAAGAATGTCTTTTCTAGACAATTTCGATTTTCCCGCACGTCTATCCGGGAAAACGATCGGAACAACTCCAACCTTGAATCCCCTTTTCACTGCCCTAGCAGTAACCTCGAGCTGGAACGCATAACTGCTCGACCTAATAGTCTCGAGATTAAGATCGCTGAGCATCGTAGCTCTATAAGCTCTAAAACCTGAAGTCAAATCCGACACATCTATCCCTGCAATGTAGTGTGCCACAAAATTCGCGCCACCCGAAACGAGTTTGCGCCTTCTGTTCCAGCCTACAACTCCACCGCCCGGAATCTTTCTAGACCCAATCACGAGATCGAACCCTTCGCGCATCCGGTTCAGAAAGTCCGGTATGTACTTGGGATCGTGGCTAAAGTCAGCATCCATGGCAAATACGATATCCCCCCGCGCAATTCTCAAACCCTCTTTCAACGCACCTCCAAGTCCTTCACTGGTCTGTCGGTGTATTGCCGCCCCTGCAGCTCTGGCTCTCTCCGGCGTATCATCATCCGACTTGTCGATGACGACTATCTCAAATGGCTCGTGACTTTGAGTGAGAACTTCGCGCACTGCAGTTATGAGCTGCCCTACCCCGGGTTCGTTCCGGGTGGGCAGAACAATCGATATCATAGGCTAGGTCATCAAGCGACTACATAACCGGACTACGGCGATACTTGATTCAGTCAAGTTCTACTTGAATTCTCTTTTCTTGTCCACTATGAGAAGAAAGGCCAATACCGCGAGCACAAGATACCCCATCAGTGACAGATGGAACAAGGTTGTCTGCCAATCTGGATAGAATCCCACAACACTTGCCGAGTAGTAGAGTGTGACAATC
>CAYGZB010000033.1:0-4933 GCA_964354325.1 uncultured Candidatus Bathyarchaeia archaeon
TGGATATTATTTCTGCCAGACCCGAACCCCACTGTATTATGAATGTGCCGATACTTTTGGATCTCCAGGGTTTTGAGACCGCTAGTCTGCCCAACAAGATTGCAGGATATGGAAGCTTAATCTTCTTGGCCTGCTCCTCGGAGATTCTTCTTATCCTGACTAGTTCGTCGACACCTAATTCGTCGGTTTGGATATGGGTCATACTCAGAGTGTAGAAAGCCACTACTCTGCCCTCATAAAGGATAACACGGGTAACTCCCAGATTCTCGTTCTGATAGCCTAGAGCTTCCGTTTCTATGAACTCTCGTAGTCCTGTAGGATCAGAGCCATCTGTGTCAGTGGCGTCGAAATGAGTTAAGGAGTGTTCGGGTTTTAACCGTTGAATGATGATACGACTAAAATCCAGTTTCTCTGGAACTGACAATTCAAACGCGTTATTCTTCTATCGGATGAGTCTTGTAGACTTCCACGGCAGCTTTTAGAGATTCAACATCCTGTTTAGAGGGTTGCCTACTATCAAGCTCAACGAACCTCTCCAACTGCTTACCCTTCAGCTTGGGTATCGGTTCAGGCAACATCTCATCTCATCTCTCTCTTCTCGTACGTAACTATGTAGGTAAGTATTGTGTATATAAATGCAGTTCAAATTCGCTAGTAGCCCTCTTGAAATCTAATCAAAACATAGTTTGGGTTGTGGCCAGTGAGCCCAGCCTCTTTCGAAGACTAATGGTTTCTTGAGGACCGCCCACTAGCCCAAAGGAGACCTGTCTAGGTGAGTCACGAAAAACCTAGACGGCACGCCATGATGACTTTATCATATTTAGGTTTGTCGAAAAAACTCCAACGGTTGGAGAATTCCTTTCCTCCTATTGGGTGAATTTTCTAACGGCCAAGACCTCTATGCAACAAGGGTCTCTTTATCCCTTGAGTCTAGTCACTTCATTTTCGAGGTCTTTGATTACTTCCTGCATCCTCACTCGCAGAATGTCTTCTGTTGCTGACAACGATACGCGGAACTTGGCCAGTTCAGCTGGTGCATTGGACATAGACATGTCCACTGATCCAATCATTGAGAGAATCTTACCCGAATACATCTCCACTTGTTTGAAATAGGCACCCATTTCACCGATTTCCTGCTGGATCTTTGGGTCGAGAAGAGATAGATCACCTGATCCAACTGAAGAATCTACGGCCAAAGTGGAAAACCAGACAAGCTTGACCGTCTTGTCTTCGACCGATTCGCCCAAAGTCTTCTGGAGTATCATCTGATATTCGAGGCTGATAGCCTTAAGGATTCGAACCTTGGTTTCCCTCGTTTCAACCATCTTAACGTGTCAGTCATACCAATATGTGAGTCCGAAGGCCAAACCTACACCGACAAATGTGCCCAGAAAACCGATAAGAACGCTCAGCCAATCAATCATTGACTATTTGCTCCATTACGATTTGCTGTGTTTCCCAATCTGGCTTTCTTGATTGTCTCAATTTGCTTAATCCAAATATGTGTGGTAAGTGCATCTGGTTGATGGAAGGTAGCTCTGTTTCGAAGTATCCAAGGAACAAGGCTAATGTCTCAAAGAAGATACCAGCTTTGATCTCGCTCATCGGCAGCGCTCAATTTCTGCAATCTTCTTGCACTTGTCGCAAAACCATTCGTTTGAAGAGGCATCATATCTGACGCTCTGTCCACAATTTGGGCAGACATGAATCCTGCATTTGTCACATATAAGACTCAAAGAGGGTTTGTCAAATCGAGGAAGCTCGCCACAGTAGTAAAAAAGAGTAATGTGGATCGGGGTCCTCACTTACTCTTGCTCGTCAGGTATTGCCTGAGTGAGTCTCAAGATCCCGGACATCCGGAATGTTTCCATTCCTTCCACTGGGTCAGAGCAGTCATCGGACCCGTGACAGGTTCAATTCTTGCTGAATAATAAACATGATCTGGAAACGTGATCGAACAGTATGTGCGGAGTCATGAAGCAACCAAAGAACATCGAGATTCACCCTCTCGCCTACGAAAGTCTAGGTGTCAGATCAATGTCCACATTCATTCAGACTCCAGACGTATCATTGCTCATAGATCCTGGAGTCACGCTCGGTCCACGCAAACCCATCATACCACATCCGAAAGAGTACATCGCCAGAAGCGAGAGTAGAAATATGATTCTGAACGCCGCATCCAAGTCCGATTTTCTGTTCGTTTCTCATTATCATCATGACCACTACACGCCCAACTACGTAGATACGGTGTGGCCGGGGAGCACTCCCGAAATTGCAGACTCCAAATATCATGACAAAATCATTCTGGCAAAGGACCCTCGAAATTCAATCAACTTCACACAGAGACGAAGAGGCTGGATATTTCAGAAGAGTGTTGAAAAACATGTAAAGAAACTGAAAACGGTTGACAACAAGACTATTGAATATGGTGACACGAAGCTCCAGTTCTCTCTTCCTGTTTTTCACGGTGAGCAAGAAAGTGGATTAGGATGGGTTCTGATGCTGTCGATCGCCACACGTGATGAGAAGGTGGTCTTCGCCCCGGATGTCCAAGGACCTATTTCTGACCAGACGTTCAGAACCATAATCGATCAAGAACCAGACCTTCTAATTCTGGGAGGACCGCCATCCTACTTGAAAGGATTCGGGGTATCTGAACAAGTGATCTCACATGGACTCGCAAATATCGCGCGTCTTGTTGAGAGACTTCATACAACAGTGGTCGACCATCATCTCCTTAGATCATCCGATTGGAGACTATCACTCGATAAAGCTTACGAGTCTGCTCACAATTCGGGACATAGGTTGGTAACGGCAGCTGAGCTAGTCGGAATGAAAAACAATCCGCTGGAGTGCTTGAGACAGAAGTTGTACGATGAGGATCCTCCTTCAAGAGAATTCATGAAATGGACAAAACTCCCAAGAGAGGAGAGGAGTGTGACTAATCCTCCAGTTTAGCCGTCAGCCTGTCTTGCTGGTGGTTCGGAAACTTTGACCGCATTTGGAGCATTGAAAAAGTCGAATCAGAAGTGCTGGGCCGTTTCCAGTCTTGGGTTTCATATTCCATTCTTTCTTAGCATTCAATTCTTCATTTCCACATTTTGAACATTTTGACACTATCTGACACCTCCCTAATCAACCACGAGTCTGGAGATCTAATCGGCTCTTGGAGTCACCCTGAAGTCAGTCTTCAGGCGTCTCCTCAAGTCGAGAGCTCCATCGCGTAGATGGATTGCTCCGGTATATCAATGTTCCGCACTCGGTACATTACTGCTCTACGGCACCAAAATGCTGCCCTGATCTGCTGAGGCAACTGTCATAATATACCGGCTGAGATATCCTCGAACGACCTTCTTTTCAGGTGGCTTCCAAGAACGCAGCCTTGATGTGATCTCCTCTTCAGATAGAAGTACGTTGACTGTCCGCTTCGGAATATCCACTCTGATTCTGTCACCGTCTCTGATGACGGCTATCGGGCCACCGGAGGCAGCCTCTGGAGAGACATGACCTATGCAAGGCCCACGTGTAGCCCCGGAAAATCTTCCATCAGTTATCAGAACCACTGACTCGCTCATACCCATTCCAGCAATCGCAGAAGTGGGTTCGAGCATCTCTGGCATGCCAGGACCACCCTTCGGACCCTCATAACGAATAATGACTACATCACCATGCCTAATTCCGCGACCCTTTATGGCTTCCATACAATTCCTTTCAGAGTCGAATACACGTGCAGGCCCCTCATGGATCATGATCTTAGGCGAAACTGCTGCCGTTTTCACTACGGCTCCTCTAGGTGCCAAGTTCCCCCTGAGAATAGCGATTCCACCTTCAGCATGGACTGGTTTCTCGACTGAATGAATGACGTCTTGATCCAGAACTTTAGCGCAGGCAACGTTTTCTCCAATCGTCTTCGTGGTGGTGGTGATCACATCAGTATTCAGGAATGACTGAAGTTGCTTCATCACTGCGGGAACCCCGCCCGCCTTGTCAAGATCTTCGAGCGCATAGGTGCCTCCTGGCATCATGCTGCAAAGATGTGGTATCTTTCTGCCGAGTCTGTCAAACAACTCCAGTTCGATTCGAAATCCAACTTCATGTGCTATTGCAGGAAGATGAAGAACTGTGTTCGTTGATCCACCCAAAGCCATATCGACCATAATCGCGTTCTCAAACGCTCTCAACGTCATAATGTCTGAGGGTTTCAAATCACGAGTTACCAAATCCACGATACGTTCTCCTGATTTCTCTGCTATTCCGAGTTTCTGGCCACTTATCGCAAGTGAAGTCGCGCAGCCCGTGAGAGACATGCCCATAGCTTCACATATGCATGCCATTGTGTTGGCAGTGTACATGCCGCTGCACGAGCCACAAGATGGACATACCCTGTCCTCAAGATCCTTCAGCTCCTCTTCGGTCATCAGACCTGCCTCGACTTTTCCCACGGCTTCCCAGAGAGCGTTGACACCAACCTTCTCTCCCTTGTAGTACCCCGCAAGCATTGGACCTCCAGTCACGACAATTGAAGGTATATTGAGCCTGGCTGCCGCCATCAACATTCCTGGAGTGACCTTGTCGCAATTTGAGATCAATACAATCCCATCGAACCTATGTGCCTCAACCATCAACTCTACGGAATCCGCTATTATTTCACGGGATGGAAGAGAATATCTCATGCCCTCATGACCCATTGCGATTCCGTCGCAAATAGCAATAGTATTGAACTCGAAGCTCGTACCCCCCGATCTTGCGATTCCAGTCTTGACACTGTTTGCGACAGAATTCAGGTGAACGTGACCTGGAACGACATTTGTGTAACTATTGGCTATGGCGATGAACGGTTTCTCAATATCCTCGTCACTTAGCCCCAGCGACTTAAGAAGAGCCCTTTGGGGCGCACGATATCTTCCCTTCTTGGCAACATCACTTCTCATTT
>CAYGZB010000033.1:5033-8936 GCA_964354325.1 uncultured Candidatus Bathyarchaeia archaeon
TTCTTTCGTATGTGTTCGACTATCTCGCTCACAACGCCCAGTGAATATTCGACGTCATCTCGTTCTATTCCACTATGTGTAACCATTCTCGCTGTAGTTGGACCGTAGTCGCTCACCTTCACACCCTTCTTCTCAATCTTAGAAATGAATTCCATTGAGTTCATACCGAATTGCTGCAACTCAATCAACACAATGTTGGTCTGAACACGTTCAATGTCGATTTCAACACCCATCTTCACGAGTCCCTCAGCCAATCTTCTAGCGTTATCATGGTCATCGCGCAGCCGGTCAATCATCGTTTCAAGAGCAACCAGACCTGGAGCAGCAATTACACCAGCTTGACGCATAGCTCCACCAAGCATCTGTCTGTTTTTCCTTGCCCTTTCAATGAATTCTCGGCTTCCAGCTATCACTGAACCCAAAGGACAACTCAATCCCTTTGAGAGACAGAATGTGACTGAGTCCAAGTCACGGGTTAGATTTCTAACATCTGTTCCCAATGCCACTGCGGCATTGAATATCCTGGCGCCGTCGAGATGCACATGCATGTCGTGCAATTTTGCCACGGAAGAAAGTTTCGAGGTCTGCTGGGGTGTAATGCAGGTGCCGCCAGCTCTATTATGAGTGTTCTCCAAGCAGAGAAGCGTTGGTCTTGGCTGATGGTATTTATGCTCGATCTGTGCAATCCTCTCCACATCTGTTGTGTCGGGCACACCGAATCTGCCTTTCACCGGATGGGGAATCACTCCAGCGACTGAGGATATGCCTCCAGCTTCGTAGTAGTATGTGTGTGACTCAGCCTCCAAGATGATCTTATCGCCTGGACGCGTTTGAGACATGACAGAAACAAGATTCGCCTGAGTTCCACTTATTACCAGTAAAGCGTCCTCTTTCCCAAGTCTGACAGCTGCCTTCTCTTGGAGCTCGCTGACAGTTGGATCTTCACGGTACTGATCATCACCAAGGTGCGCATTCATAATCGCTTTCAGCATTTCATCGGTTGGAAGAGTGACGGTGTCGCTTCTAAAATCAACAATCTTCATCTGGAAACACCTCTGGACGGATATTGTCTGAAACTACAATATGTGACCTAAAGGGTTTGCCGTGAACGATTCATACTAGAAGTACTCGGATTCGATTCTCGCAATCTCTTCATCAGTTGTCGCTTTCCTGTACTCATCAAAAAGAACTTGGTTCAGCGTGTAGAATGTTGAACCCCATTTGTACAGCGACAGTAGACCCTTAGCTTTCTCTTCAAATCCCAATAGTAGGAGAGCTGCAGCCAGAGCTTCCAATGAGCTCAGTTTCGAAACTCGTGCGTAGTTGGTTGGGTTTGCAGCAAGAAAGAGCGGCAATCGTCGGTTCTTTCCCGGTAGTCCTCTTTCGAAGATCCCCCTCGCCTTCTCCCATGAACAGTCAATGGCAACCAGCCCGAATCTCTCTGCTTGTTGTTTATCTTTGAACATCAACACGTCGTGTGCGATCGGATTTAGAACCAAAGATAGTCTCGGCAATCTCGACAAGCGATAGATGGGTGACGCAAAACGAAGTCGGACAAGTTTGGCCGAGGTGCATTTCTTAGGATCGTCCTGCTTCATGATGTACGTGTAAAGTCTGGGCGTCCTTGTCTGACTATGACTTGCCTCAGGGCCATGTACTTCGTTGATCTCATCAGTTGATTCAGAACTTTGATATTCAAAATCTGAATGCGTAGACATAATGAATCGCACTGCAGTGCTATGACTGTTCGTTTCTGATTTCTTTGTGAATCATTGGTTTCTCAAAGACCTGAGGGATAAGCTCGATCAGATCAGAGGCGACCATATGGAATCCTTTCTGCCGTGTCACGATGTCCCCAGCCGCACCGTTGATGAAAGCTCCAGCACTCGAGGCTTCTACGGGATCAATTCCCTGTGAGATCAAAGCCCCAACTATTCCAGCTAGCACGTCACCTGTCCCGCCTACTGTCATCCCAGGGTTCCCCGTGGAGTTCAGTTTGACACGAGTCCCATCTGAGATCACGTCAACGGCGCCTTTCAACAATATCGTAGCGTGTTTCTCTGCTGCGGCTTTCTTCACATCCTCGATCTTTTCAGCAAGTTCTATTCGAGGCTTCTTTCCAGTCAGTTCTTCAAACTCTCCTGGATGAGGCGTAAGCACCAGGGGCGTATCGAAGCGGATCTTTGAAGCTCCGTAGGCACCTATCGCATCAGCATCCAATAGGACAGGTTTCTTCAAATCATGAACAAGATCGAAAAGCCTTGCAAGAGCCGCCTCGGTGTCTCTGTGGCTTCCCAATCCTGGACCTATCACGACTCCAGTGGACTTCTCAAGTACACGCTTTATCTGCGGTATGTTCGAAGTATTCAAGTGATCTCCAGGAAGCTTCAAGGTGATTAGATCTGGTGAGAAACTCGACATTGCATAGGCGATTCTTTCAGGTGCGGCAACCACAGCCAGATCGACGCCCGTCCGTAGAGCTGCGAGAGCAACATATGATGGAGCTCCAGCGTAGGTCTCACTTCCTCCGACGACTAGCAGTCTTCCAAAGTCTCCCTTGTGAGAATCAAGAGCCCTTGGCCTCTTTGCAATCTCCACATCTCCGGGTCCCGCGTACAGCTCGGCTTCTGGTGGAACTCCAATGTCAACGACTTTCACCTCGCCAGTGTACTGCTCAGCGTTTTCGAGTCCTTTCTTCATTCTGTGAAAGGTCACTGTCAGGTTAGCTTTGACAACATCCCCGAGAGTCTTCCCTGAATCCGAGTCCAGTCCAGATGGTACATCTACAGCTAGACGAAAAGCCTTGGAGTCATTCACCACTTTTATTGCGTTCGAAATCGGAGGATGAATGATTCCTCTCGCACCCGTACCGAGCATCGCGTCGACTATAACATCACAATGACAAGGCTCGACTAGTGTTGAGTATGAGACCATTCTCAGTTCCACGGAGGAAACCATTCTTCTCAGTGTCTTCCAGTTTTGTAGAACTGTTTCATCTTTGATGTCAGTTTCGCGGCCTATCAGTTGAAAAAGGACTCTGTACCCAAGGCATGCCAAGTGCCTAGCCGCGACCATCCCATCTCCACCGTTTCTTCCAGTTCCTCCATAGACAGTGACGGCAGAACGTGGCGGGAACCTTGACGAGACCTCTTGTGCAATAGCTCTTCCCGCATTCTCCATGAGTTGAAGGGTTGACACTCCGAGATATTCAGAGTTCAGCTCAACCGCACGCATCACCCGTGATGATACGCAGGTCGTTGGCATCCCCAATCTTTCCCCAAGTGTGATTCAAGGCGCAGTCTTCTTGAACCTTTCGCAGCGAGTGTGCCCCCCAATCATGATAAACAGTCCTGATAGCATGCGTGTCTTCTGATCAGACAGTTTCGAAGAGCTATGAGAGCTTTAGGCAAGACTTATGAGCATCAGAAGTCATGAGTAGCGAAACTCGATCCAACACCATTATCCAATAACCAACAGGATTAGATTGGACATGTCCGCCTACAAATACATCTCGAAGGCTTGGAAGAACCCCAGAAAGTCCTACGTTAGGGACATGATGAGGCAAGTGGCTGAACGTTGGAGAAAGGAACCTGCAATATCTCGAATAGACGCTCCTACACGGATTGATAGGGCTAGACGTTTTGGGTATAAGGCGAAACAGGGGTTCATAGTTGTCCGCGTCAGGTTGAGAAAAGGCGGAGCGAGGAAGATCAGACCCGCTTCTGGAAGAAGACAGAAATCACTCGGAGTAAAGAAGTTCACTCGTGGCAAAAGCTTGAAGCAGATTGCTCAAGAGAGAGCGGCAAAGAGATACCCCAACATGCTTCCGTTGAACTCATACTGGACTTGGGAAGATGGAAAACACAAGTGGTTTGAGGTAGTGATGGTTGATCCAGATCACCC
>CAYGZB010000034.1:0-4606 GCA_964354325.1 uncultured Candidatus Bathyarchaeia archaeon
GGAGCGATACCGGAGCAGCTTGAAAATGCACGCGAGACGAGCGAAGAGATTGCGAAGATGGTCGCCAACGATTGGAGAATCGTTATGACTCATGGAAACGGTCCACAAGTCGGGAACATTCTTTTGCGAAGTGACCTTGCCCGACAGTATGGAAAACTGCCGGTCTGGCCCATCGATATCTGCGATGCTGATACCCAAGGGGGAATAGGGTACATGCTTCAGTTGGGACTCCGAAACGAGTTGGATCGACTTGGAATACAGACGCCAGTCGTCTCGTTGGTCACGCTTGTGTTGGTCGACCAAGATGACCCCGCTTTCCAAAACCCAACTAAACCAATCGGACCCTTCTTCAGCAAAGAGAAAGCGGAGGAGTACAGACAACGGGATGGTTGGAACATTGTTGAGGATTCAAAGCGAGGCTACCGCAGAGTTGTCGCGTCTCCAAAACCGAAGAAGATCATCGAACTGAAGAGTATCAAATCGCTTGTTGAACTTGGACATATCGTCATAGCTGTCGGCGGCGGAGGCATACCAGTTGTTCAAGACGAGAATGGCTTCCTGAGGGGAGTGGAAGCCGTCATAGACAAGGATTATTCATCGAGTCTATTGGCGACAGCGCTTGATGCCGACTTGTTTCTTGTTTCAACTAGTGTTGATCAAGTCGCATTGAACTACAAGAAGTCGAACCAGACGAATCTTAGGCATGTAAGCCTGCAGGAAGCTAGATCATATCTTAAGGAAGGTCATTTCCCTTCTGGTAGTATGGGACCAAAGATCCAAGCGATAGTACAGTACCTTGAGAATGGGGGCAACGAAGCGATAGTTACATCTCCGCAGGGAATCATGCAGGCACTTGCGGGAGATTCGGGAACAAGATTCACAGTCAACCGCTGAAAGCCTTTTTCCGCACTCAATTAGTCTGCCAAGGCATATATATCTGGCAAACCACTGCAGCTCACGACCAGAATGAAGAACCATAGTTTTGTTGGGAAGAGAGTACCAAGGCTTTTCAGTCAAGGCCTCGTTCTAGGTGTGGATCAGTTCTCAGCGGACGTCTCTCTCCCACATATGCTTCATGGAAGAATTCTACGAAGCCCTCATGCCCATGCCAGAATAGTCAGGATTGACACGTCTGAAGCCGAGAAAACTGGAGCGATTACCCTAACCTGCAGAGATGTTCCACAGAACAAGTTCAATCCAAGACTGGTCAGCACACCAGAAACAACCTATAAAGACTGGACGGTCCTGACCGACGAACCGGTATTCCTAGGCGAACCCGTAGCAGCAGTTGCAGCCGAGACAGAGCAAGAAGCGCAAAGAGCGCTAGAACTAATCAAAGTCGAGTATGACGTGCTTGGAAGCGTCTTCGACGCATTCACATCACTTGATTCCAAAAGTTCCGCTGTCCACAAGAGAATACTGCTTGACAAGAAAGAACTTGCGGTCGAGAACAACATAGCATGCAAACTTGAATTCAACGAAGGCAATGTTGATCAAGGCTTTGGTGAAGCCGATATTATACTGGAGCGCAACTACAAGACCAACAGACGGTATCACACTCAACTAGAAACCAAGACAGCCGTTGTCAAACCCGAACCGAACGGTGGAGTCACGATATGGTCGACCACGCAAACCATACACAACAGCAGAATACTCATTCACCAAGTATTCCGCATACCGATGCACAAGATTAACGTCAAGAAGGTTGCCCTTGGAGGAAGTTTTGGATCTAGTATTCACACCAACATAGTGACGTTGATCGCTGTTGCGCTCGCTCAGAAGGCTGGGAGACCGGTCAAGATATCGTTAACTCGGGAAGAGGACATGCGTGACCACGCTTCATTCTCGATGAATTTTAGGATCAAGACCGGTGCCAAGAGAGACGGTACATTAACAGCTGGAGAACTCGAGATGATCATGGATATCGGATCACATCAGGTTCAAGCTTACGCTCTCCTGGGAACCGTGTTTGGGTGGTGGGCTTCATACTACAAATGGAGAAACTTGCGATACAAGGGAACGGCGGTCTATACCAACAAAGTCCCCTCATGTGCTATGAGAGGTTATGGAAATCCTCAGACTTCATGGATTGTGGAGACTTTCATGGATGAACTGGCGGAGATACTCGGGATGGATCCACTTGACCTGAAACAGAAGAATTACGTTGGCATTGGCGATGTCTTCTGGGGACAAGGCCCCACCGTGAAATCTGTAATCAGAAGCTGCGGAGTAGAGGAGATGTTCACCAAGGGCGCTCAGATGATAGGATGGAAGAACAGACATCAGGCGGGAAAGGATGCTGGCCCATTGAAACGAGGTATTGGATTATCAAGAGGATTTCATACATCCAGTGCAGGGTCACCAATATCAGGTCATATCGTCGACTTTTCCGGCGCCACCGTCAAAATAAACCAAGATGGCACAGTCGACGTTGTCACAGCGCTAATGGACCACGGTGGGGGAACGATGCAGGCTGTGGCGAAAATCGTCGCAGAAGAGCTTCAAGTGCCTCTCGAGAACGTGGGTGTTGTTCAAGCCGATGCACAAACCACAGTCTATGATGTTTGTACCCACGCATCGCGAGGAATCTACGCTGGCGGCGGAGCTGCTTTGAAAGCAGCCAGGCAGGCTAAGGAGAGACTAATCCAATTTGCAGCCAAGATCCTTGAAGTCAACCCCGACGCACTCAAGATCAAACCAGACCAGACGCTCGGCCAAGGAGTGGTCTACATTGAAGCTTTGCCTGAAAAACGTATCACTGTTGGCGAAGTTGCAGAATATGCAAGAAACAAGAATTGGGGTAGTATTGCTGCTACGGAAAGTTACCGTCCAACTGCTGGACCCCCGCACTTCACCACCTTCTTCGTAGAAGTGGAAGTGGACACAGAGACCGGGAAGGTGAAGCCGATTCGGATTGTGGCTGGAGCCGACATCGGGACGGTTGTCAACCCTGAACTTGCAGAGGGACAAATCTACGGAGGGTTCGCGATGGGATGGGGTATGGCATTGTTCGAGGACACACCATACGATCTCGCAACCGGAGATCTAATGAATAGAGGTATGATGACTGACTACAAAATTGCGACGCCTTTGGACATCCTACCGATCGATGATTTCAAGGTCTTCTTTGCCGACACCTATGAGCCAACAGGTCCGTGGGGCGCCAAAGGTATTGGCGAAGGATCATACAATCCGGTTGCAGGAGCCATCGCCAACGCCATCTACAACGCGATCGGAATAAGATTCTACGAGTTACCCATCACACCTGAGAGAATCACAGAAGCGCTAAGCAAGAAAGAGCCTCTGGGAGGCTAACGAAACATGAGCATCAACGCGATCAACACACGAATCCTCTCAACCGAGTTCGAGTATTTCGAACCGTCAAGCGTAGAAGAAGCAGTCAACCTACTAGGTAGGTACAAGGAACAGTCAGCTGTGCTCTCTGGCGGGACGGATCTGCTCGTCAGAATCAAACAGAAACGTATTGAACCAAGATACCTAGTCAACATCAAAAGAATAGACGCACTTAGAAGAATTGAGAAGACTCCAGAGCTTCTAAGAATCGGGGCGGCTGTAAGCTTACTCGAGATTGAACAATATGATTTCGTAAGAACTAATTTAGAAGCCCTTCACGAAGCTGTGTCATCAATAGGGTCCATGCAAATCAGGAATATGGCCACGCTAGGAGGAAATATCAGTAGAGCTTCACCTGCCGGTGATTCACCGCCGCCCCTGCTTGTCCTTGGTGCCAGAGTCAATCTACGCGAGACATCAGGAACCAAGAGCATCCCACTCGAAGAATTTTTCAGAAGCCCTGGAAGAACAATTATGAAGCCTTCTGAATTGTTCATCAACTTAGAAATCCCGAATCCGCCAAAAGAATCGGGAACTGCGTTCTTGAAAGTTGCGAGAACTGGAATGGATTTGGCAAAGGTCAACGCAGCATCAATGATTATGGTTGAAGATAATGTCGTCCAATCGTGCAGGGTCGCGTTGGGAGGGGTCGCTCCAACCCCGATAAGAGTCAAGAAGGTGGAGGAACTGCTGATTGGAGAGAAGCCGACGGATGCAAGGTTCGCGGATGCTGCCAAGACCGCATCGGACGAAGTTAGGCCAATCGCGAGTTCACACAGTCACAAGCGTTCAACAGCTCAATACAGAATCAATGTGTCAGGAGTGCTTGTGAAGAGAACGCTTCAGTTGGCTAGAGGCCGAAGCCTGGAGAGAAAATGAAGATGGCGAGAATAATCACTTTCACAATCAACGGAAAAGCAAGAAAGGAACCTGTCGAAGCAAATACGCTTCTTGTCAATCTGATTAGAGAGAGACTGACGCTAACAGGCACCAAATATGCCTGCGGAATCGGAGAATGTGGAGCCTGCACCGTGTTGATCAATGGAAAACCTGCGCTATCCTGCTTAACGCTGGCTGCAGAAGCTGATGGAAAAGACGTAGTGACTATTGAAGGTCTGAACGACAAGATCTCAACGGTGCTTCGAGAGACTTTTCTTGAAGAAGGAGCGGTGCAATGTGGATTCTGTACCCCGGGATTTCTTGTCATGTCATCATATCTATTGAAAGAGAAACCGAAACCGACCGAAGATGA
>CAYGZB010000034.1:4706-8695 GCA_964354325.1 uncultured Candidatus Bathyarchaeia archaeon
TATCAGTTGCTTGTCAAGGTTCACATTATGGACTTGATTGTCAGAGGCGGAAATATTCTAACTCCTACCGGTTTCACAGAGGCAGCCGTGGCAGTTGAGGATGGAAAGATCGCTGCGATTGGCAGAGAGTCGCAGCTACCTCGAGCTCAGATAACGATAGATGCCAAGGGCAAACTGATCTTGCCAGGCATGATTGATCTCCACGTTCACCTTCGCGATCCTGGTTCTCCAGAAAGAGAAGACTTCACAACTGGAACCTCTGCCGCAGCGGCGGGAGGCGTTACGACAATCATGGATATGCCGAACACGACCCCTCCAACCGTAACTGCAGAAGCTTTCCGAGAGAAAAAGAAGATAGGTGAATCAAAAGCTGTCGTGGACTTTGCCCTTTGTGGTGGAGTCGGAGTCAAAAGCATACACAATACTCTGGAGATTGCCAAAGAAGGAGCGTCTGCTTTCAAGACTTTTATGACGTCGAGGTTCGAGGAACTCTATTCTGGAAATGATGCAACGCTCCTGGAAATCTTTCGAAGAGTCCGCGAAGCAGGTCTGCCTTGCCTCATTCATGATGAAGATCAGAGTATCGTAGAGGCTCAGATTAACCGAATCAGAAGATCAGGAAGAACAGATCCTGAAGCTCACACAGAATCTCGTCCACGGATTGCTGAGGCTCATGGAGCCCTTAAGGCATTAACCCTAGCAAGAGAAGCCAGAGCTAGACTCTATCTGTGTCATACGAGTATTCCTGAAGTTGTGGATCATGCATCACGTGTGAGAAGTGAAGGACAATCTGTTCTGGTGGAAACTTGTGCTCATTATCTTTTGCTCACGAAGGATCTCATGAAAAAACGGGGGGTCTACGCGAAGGTTGATCCTCCCCTCAGGTCTGAGGAGATTCGCCAGAGAATGTTTGACATGTTCTTGAATGGAAAGATCGATACGCTCGGAAGCGATCATGCCCCTTACACCTTACAGGAAAAGGAGAAAGGTGGATCCAACATCTTCGACGCTCCATCAGGCAGCCCTGGAGTTGAGACTACATTACCTGTAATGCTTGACTGTGTGAACAAGGGGATGCTTTCACTTCAGCGGCTTGTTCAAGCTTTCTCAGAAATGCCTGCTAAGATTGCACAACTTTATCCGACAAAAGGATGCTTGCAGACCGGAGCAGACGCAGATATGGCAATTGTTGACATGAACAAGGAAGCGATTGTTAGAGCTGACCGTCTCCATTCCAAACAAAAATACACTCTCTTCGACGGATGGAAGTGCAGAGGATGGCCTACGGTCACGATTGTGAGGGGAACGATTGTTCTACAGGATGGTGAGATCATTGGAAAACCCGGCTACGGTCAGTTTCAGAAACCATTGTTCAAGCACCCGCATGTAGATCAGAATTAGTGGGCAACGACCTCAAATTTTTTAAAGATTCACAATTCATGCTATGTAAGTTCATAGCTAAACGCTTTAGATGGATAAC
This sequence comes from uncultured Candidatus Bathyarchaeia archaeon, assembly GCA_964354325.1. Lineage (GTDB taxonomy): Archaea > Thermoproteota > Bathyarchaeia > 40CM-2-53-6 > CAVXDP01 > CAVXDP01. The sequence goes on from CAYGZB010000034.1 coordinate 6,187, forward strand.
ACAATCTGGAAAGCTCATACTTGCAGGGAGGAAAAGTATTCTGACCGCAGATCATCTAAGAATTGTTGAGAGTCTACTTGAAAAAGAGGACTTTCATATCGTTGGAAAGAACGTTACCAGAGTCGAATCTCTCAGTCACGTGCTTGGAAGATCAAAGTATACTGCCGACTACTTGTATGACAAAATGCTTTATGTGAAAGTGGTCAGGAGCAAACATCCACACGCACTGATCAAGAGAATTGATACGAGCAAAGCCAGAAATGCCCCGGGCGTGGTAGCAGTTCTTACCGCAGAAGACATTCCAGGAATCAACGACTGGGGTTATACGTTTCCCGATCAACCACTGCTTTCGTACGACAAAGTGCGATTTCTCGGCGATGGTGTCGCACTGGTAGCAGCTGAGAGTATTGACCAAGCCGAATCAGCAGTGGAATTAGTCGATGTTGACTATGAACCGCTTCAACCAATCTTCTCCCCATTAGAAGCACTCAAGTCGCAGGTTAAGATCCACGAGAAAGGCAACATTGCATATCAATGTCGACTCAGAAAAGGTGACGTAACGAAGGCATTCCTAGATTCTGATGTTGTCGTAGAGAACGAGTACAAGACTCCACAACAAGAACATGCCTACATGGAGCCCGAAGCCGCGATAGCGATACCGGAACCCGACGGCTCCGTCACGATCATAGGTTCTCTACAGTCGCCTTTCACTGTCCAGATGAACGTCGCCAAGATCTTGGGCTACAGCCTGGACAAGGTTCGTGTAATACAAGCAGCCACGGGCGGAGGATTCGGAGGCAAAGACGACATACCCCCAGAAGTCGCCTCCAGAGCAGCCCTAGTCGCCATCCGAACCGGAAGAGTGGCCTTTCTCGGACATACCCGCGAGGAATCCATCACCGCGCATAACAAAAGACATGCGTACCTCATCAAATACAAGTCAGGTGCAACCAAGAAAGGAAAACTAACAGCTGCCGAAATAGAGATAATTTCTGACGTCGGCGCTTACGCTTCACATGGACCATACGTCCTTTGGAGGTCAACAGTTCACTCAACCGGCCCCTACGAAGTTCCGAACGCGAAAGTTGACTCGTATCTGGTCTACACGAACAAGCTGTACGGAGGATCATTTCGAGGCTTTGGCAATCCGCAGATACAGTTCGCGGCAGAGTCACAACTTGACGAGTTGGCGCGTCTTCTTAACATGGACCCTGTCGAGTTGAGAATGAACAATGTGTTGAAACCTGGATCCCTCACCGTCTCAAGTCAATGCCTCGATCACTCTGTGGGCATTGAAGACTGCCTGAAGACTGCAGCAGAACTTTCGAAGTGGAAGGATAAGAGAAACGCTCTGCAGAATCAGAGTGGAGTCAAGCGCAGAGGAATCGGCGTCGGGTTGATGTGGCATGGGAACAGCACCAGTAGAGGAGCTCCTGACTATTCTGCTGCCAGTGTCATCGTGAACAAGGACGGCAGTATACGTTTCAGGACTGGAATTACCGAGATGGGGCAGGGTACACATACGGGAATAGTTCAGATAATCTCAGAGATTCTTGGCGTACCTGCTGACATGATTCATGTCGATAATCCGGATACGAGCGCCGTTCCAGACAGCGGACCAACTCATGCTTCAAGAGGCTTGGTCAGAGGAGGCGCGGCAGCGATGGTAGCTGCGTACAAGATCAGAGAAAACCTGAACAAAGTCGCAGCTGAGATTCTAGGATGCAAGGAAGATGAGGTGGAGATTCTTGATGCAAAAGCTTACTCAAAGAACAATCCCTCCAAGACCGTAAACTTTCAGGAACTCGCCCTTCAGTGTTACAACATTGGATTGAATCCGTCATGTTTTGGCTATTTCCGTGCACCGAAGATGGTTTTTGATCAGGAGAATGGACAAGGCGAAGCATACTCAAACTTCACTTTCGCGGCGCATATAGTCGAAATTGAGGTGGACATTGAGACGGGACAGATACAGGTACTAAAGGTCACACCGGTTTATGATGCTGGAAAAGCGATAAACCCGCTTCTTCTGAAGGGACAGATCGAAGGCGCAGCTCTGCAGGGAATGGGATACGCAATAATGGAGGAGATCGTCTACGATGGTGCTGTAATCATGAACCCGACGTTCCAAGACTATCATATACCCACATCGATGGATATCCCAGAAATCGACCCAACATTGGTCGAACACAGATTCCGATACGGACCTTTCGGAGCCAAAGGAATGGGAGAAGCGCCGCTAATACCGATGGCTTCTGCCATAGCTAACGCAATCTACAATGCCGTTGGGGTCAGGATCAAAGAACTGCCCGCAACGCCAGAGAGAGTTCTCGCTGCAATCCAAAAAGGGAGGAGCTGAGTTGGCAAGAGTGATAGTAAGACTCTACGCAGACCTTCGCGCTGCAGCGGGGAAAGATGAAGTTGAGATTGATGCTAGATCCGTCAAAGATCTTGTAGATGCGTTGGTCTCGAAGTTCTGCAAATCGCTAATCAATTTTTGAACACTAGT
>CAYGZB010000035.1:0-4984 GCA_964354325.1 uncultured Candidatus Bathyarchaeia archaeon
ATTCATGAGGTCGCTGAATCGCAGATCCATATTTTGGATTATCCTGTTCAGCATCCGAATTCGTGTTCTGCTCGACAGCATTTCGTGGATTGCACTGACCTTTTCTATTTGACTTTCCACAAGCTCAAGTTCTTCTTCTATTCGTCTTCTTGTCCAGATACTCATCTCCAAAGGCATCTCGTAGATGACCTTGTCATCTCTGACGAGCTGGAGCTTTAGAGTCATGGACTTGCACTTTGTTACCTAAAGGTAACTAAGTGGCTAATAAATGTTGTTACTGTTAGGTAACATAAGCTACCAACTAGCCAACTTCACTATGCAGGTGTGTTTTTGGAACTCAGGGGATTATTTCGCAACTGTTGTATCTTCCGTAATCGAAATCTTTGATTGCGATTGTACCCTCATCGATAAGCTGCCTTACTCTGGGTTCATACCTCTTCAGAGTCGCGATCAGATTATGCACAGTGCTACAGACTAATTGAAATCCACTTCTTCCCCAGAGTTTTGTTGCGTTGGCGTAGAGACATCTTCCTCCACAAAGAGAATAGATGCTGCATTCGGTACATGGTTCCTTGACGAAGACTGAATCTTTTAGACCAGAAGGATTCGAATTCCACAGGTCTCCGAGATAGAAGTCCTTCATTCCTGCCATTACAGGGCATGGAGTTATCTTTCCATCAGTCTGTATGTTGAATGTGTTCCATCCTGCCCCACACCGAAGCTTACTCTTTTCACAGTCCAAAAGTGATCGCATGACAGCAACAAATGGATAGAGTCTGAGAACCTCACCCGATCTCTCGATACGTTCAATCCAGCTCTTTGTCAGTCTTCCTATTCCGGGATTGTAGACCCTATTGCACCAATTCTCGAACTCAATCCTGCAGAAATCATTCTGCCAGAACATCGCATCCATCTGCCAATGAATCGAAGTGAATCTGAATTGATCATTACAAAGCAGCCAGTTGACCTGCCGATCTATCTCCGTGTGGACTGGTACCGTCATCCTGGCAATGATCTCGCCTTCGAAACCTCGCGATCTGATAAGTCTTAGATTGTCAACGACCTTTCTGTGAACTCCCTTTCCTCGGTTTGTATCAGTGGCAATTTCGTCTCCGTCAATTGATACAAGAATTGTATCCAGCCTGTCTAGGTAGTCTGGATCGATTTGGTTAAGGAGAAGCCCGTTTGTCTGGATTGTGTATCTTTCAGACTTCGTGGTATCCATGATTCGTTTGATCATCTCGATCTCAATGAGAGGCTCTCCTCCGTAGAAGACTATCGTGGGCGAAGGATCGCGCTCTAGGAAAGCGATTAGATCTGACAGTTGGTAATTGATCGATGTCGGGAGTGAGTAGTCAATCTCTAGAGCGCCGAAATCACGTCCAAAACTATCGCAGCATTTTCCATAACAGTATCTGCATTGAAGATTGCACTTAGTTGTGAGAGTGACGTAATAATTCAATGGGTTCGCCAGAACTATTTCAATGACATTCGACAGTGTACGTTGCTGGTCGATACATCTTGATACATATCACTTTCTGAGTGGAGCATAACCATATTGGCTGAAGAGAATTTCCTATAGGCTTTTCCAAATCTTCGTTTGTTTGGGGAGAAGTGACACTTTCCCGGGGTTATGATTGTCTTGCATGAGAATGCGATGGCGCCGGGGGTGGGATTTGAACCCACGAGACCCAGAGGGTCATCGGCTGTTAGCCAAACAGTTAGCAAGCCGACGCCTTACCGAGTTACCCGATCTTGCTGAGATCTCTAGGCAACCCCGGCACCGAAGAAACACTTTCGGTTTCCAACAATAAAAGCTACCGCCTCCAAACAATCTGTCAGATTCAAAGACTCTTTGCCCAAGGGATTCGAAGGAATCTTTGACCAATAGATCCTCTTGGTTTCAGAGTTGGAAGAATTGATCCAAGTATAGGATGAACAGAAACAGTATTGATCCGATTGTCAGGGAGAACAGATTCAATCTCTTTTCGTCTTTCATTCCTTTCCTGATAAGGAAGAATCTGATGTTAATTATGGCATGGACTACAAAGACTATCATTATTGGAAGGTCAAGTTCTGTGTGAAGTATGAGCCCGTAGTAACGATCTATGAAGCCTCTGGTGATCATGTATCCGCTTATCATGAAGACTAGAAACAGTATCAGTAGAAACCAGACGACCGCTCTATCAATTCTCTTTAGTAGAATGTTCAATTTCAAATGGGAAACCCGAGAATTTGTCTTGTTTATTCTTGGAGAGCTGATCAGGAACTATATCGATCTTCAGCCCAAGGATCTGCAGTATTGCTGTAGCCTCTGAGCTCCCAGTACCCAAGTTCCTGTTCTTCAGTGAACTTGACTTTTCTAACCCATTTCGCGCTCTTGTAAGCATACTTCTTGGGCACAACCAATCTGAGTGGGCCACCGAATCGTGACTCTAAGTCTTTTCCATCCAATTTGTATGCGAACAACACTTCATCATCAATGAGTTCATCTAGAGAGAGAGATGTGGAGTATCCTCCGTCGCAGATGATCGTCGCGTAGTGTGCTTTCGCTTCTGGTTGAACCATCTCTGATATCTTTTTGAACTGTACTCCACCCCATCTATTGTCGAGTTTGCTCCATCCTGTCACGCAGTGAAAATCGGAGAGGCTCTCAATTTCAGCCAGAGTCCTGAATTCCGTCCAACTTAGAAGTACGGGGTTCTTTACCAGACCGATGACTTCAAAATTCCATTTTGACGGATCAAAGCTGGGAATGGCACCAACATGTAGAACTTGAAGCTGATTGGTTTCACGTTGTCCCGGAGGTATTCGCGATTTTGTCACAGTCTCGGTCACCAATGTACTCTCACTTTTTCTGAACAAGCCATCTCTTGTTTTTGTGTAGGCATATGCAAGCAGACTCACAATCGAAATGGCAAACCCAAACGTATATGCGAGGTACTTTCTTCTATTCGATTTCTTCATATTGAGTTATCCTCTCGAAGGATGACTTTGCGACTATTAATCTCAATTGGCTCTCAAACAAAAAACCATATGGGCAGATCCTCAGAAATGACGGTGGACACAACACATAGCTTGGCAAAAAATCGTTTCCACCCTTGGAACGTCAGCAGGTCTCGAACCTAAATCGACAACGTTCCTGGACGCTGGAGCCCCGGGCGGGGTTTGAACCCGCGACCTTCGGCTCTTCGTTTCGCCAAGATACCAAGCCGATGCCCCGACCAGGCTAGGCTTTCCCGCCCTCGCTGAAGAGTACCGGGGCCAATCGGAGCTCGTTGTTGAGGTTGGCCTCTAACTATAATAAGTTTCGGTGAACAGCTTGCGAACCTTGAGATTGGCATGACCTTGTCATCACAAAACGCGTCTGACGATCTGGAGTTCGAGAATCATTTCATTTGTGTCTAAAGGCATGGGATTCTTGCTTAGATCTTATGGGAAGTGTTAGGAAAGGCTTAAGAATGGACTATGAGACATATTGCTACATCCTTTAAAAGAAATCAAGGAGGAAAAAAGAAAAATTGGTTAGAAGATGTCCCACCTGTGGTGCAAACAATAGGGACGATGCAAGCTTCTGTTCAGCTTGTGGTACATCACTGATCGCGCCGCCATCGGTTAAGCCAGTGCCAAGCGTTAGAGTTGTATCTCCAGTTTCTCCAGCTGGCGCACCCATGAGGGTTCCACCGCCCGGCATGTGTTTCTATCATCCAAATCTACCGGCAATCTACGTGTGCAATAGGTGTGGACGGCCAATATGCAGAGACGATTCCAAAGCCTACCAAGACCTAGTTATGTGCCCACAATGCTATCAAAGCGTTGTGCCATTTGTAGGGGCACCAGCAGGTCACCCAGCAGCTCCACAACCGATGTACGCTCCACAGCCAGAACCAATGTTCGCAGGTCCACCGCCGGAAGCAATGTTCGCAGGTCCACCACCCTTCATGCAACAAGGGCCTATGATGCAACCAGGACCTATGGCCATGTTTCCGCCCAGCAGAGCAACTTGGGGATTCATGCTATCACTGATCGCAGGAATCCTAATCATAATCAACGCTGCAGCTCTACTCTCTAACAGCTTCTACACAATGTGGGCAGGCATATTTCCATGGATCACATATTTCGGCGCGTTTCCACCCTGGGTGCTCGTTGCGATCGGACTGATATTAGGGATCGTCGTCGCGATAGGAAGCGTCCTCATGGTATTAGGCTATGGTACGATTGGAGCCGTTGTGGTCTTTCCAGCCGCGGTGATTAGTCTCATCATCGGCGGAGGATTCATAGCAGGCTTTATCCTAGGAATCGTAGGCGGAATCCTAGGAATGCTCGGAAGATAGCCGAATCCACCCCCCTTTCCCCTTTTTTCACAGTTTTCAGAAGCCTACGGTGGCACAGTGTGTTCTACGTTAGTATATCGAAAGAAGCAATTTCTAAGGTAGCCAACCACGGGAAGAGCGCACCTGAAGAGGAAGTTCTAGGACTTTTGATGGGGAGAATGGAAGGTCAGGTGTTGATCATTGAAGATGCAGTGACTGGAGAGATAACTGGGGGCAAGGATAACGTCGTAATGCCAGGTGAGACTCTGGCAAAGATCGCAGATGACATAGTGAGTAGAAGGGCTAAAGGAAACATTGTTGGTTGGTATCATTCTCATCCAGGCTATGGAATATTCATGTCAGAAGTTGACAATGAGACACAATCTAAGCTGCAACAATTCTCTCCATACGTTGTCGCCCTCGTTGCTGACCCATCGGACGGAAAATTTGATATTTTCGTGCAGGATAAGAAGACTAACACAGTGAAACCACTTGCCAGCAGCCAAATACACTACTATGGACCTGGCGAGGCTTCAGTTCCAGAAGGTTTCGGGAAATCTGACACCGATCTACAAGTGAGCCCACAATTGGAACCTCAGTCTCAAGAAGTTGCATCAACAAGACCCGCACTGACCAGAAAACAGATTTTGGCAGCTGCCTTGGTGATAATC
>CAYGZB010000035.1:5084-8603 GCA_964354325.1 uncultured Candidatus Bathyarchaeia archaeon
TATTCGTACACAATTCTTGGCGACTATGTGGCAGACAGCATTGAATACTACATAACCGTGTATGACAATGCTAACAATAAGGTAACATCAACCACAAGCACAATAGTGGTGGGGGATTTCTACATTGGCACTTCAGACAGTCAGGTTCCCGTATATGTTGGAAAATCCGCAACTACAACCGTTACAATCAATTCCATCAACGACTTCAGTTCGCCTGTAACTCTCAATGTTACTAGTCTGCCAGCAGGAATAACGAGCGTGACTTTTAGTCCTCAACAAGTTGTCCCACCCAAAGGTGGCAAGGTTTCCTCAACGATGACAATTACTGCTCTTTCATCCGCAGAAGCTGGAGAGTACACGGTGTCTGTTGAGGCAAAGCACGGCGCAGTAGCTCGAACAACAACCGTGACCATTCTAGTGACCAATTTTCGCATTGCCGTTTCACAATCGTCTATCGTGGTATCGAGGGGAAAAACTGGTACATTCACCGGCAACCTAGAGATTAAGAAAGGCTTTAAGGACCCGATATCGCTCGAACTCAGAGGATTGCCGTCGAAAGGAATCGAGAAGACACGGATTATTCTGTCAAACGATAGGATAGACATCCAGGGGACAACTACATTTACAATCGAGATAGTTACAAGATCCGACGTACCCACAGGAACATACGATCTTACCATAGTCGCATCGGGTGGAGGAATAACTGACCAAGAAGGAGTTACCTTAATTATCCAATAGTGATCTAAGTAAGGCCAATGGAGGTTGTTGAAAAGAAATGAAACTCTTTGTGCAGGCTCCGATAGGACCACAGACAGGATTAGCTGAAATAGAGGTCATACCAGACCATACGGTCGGCGAGGTAAAGCAACAGGTCTGCACGTCATTTGGTATTGACGCTTCGACGGTATCGCTGATGTATGGTGGCGTTGTCCTTGACGAAAGCATGACAGTAGCAAGAGCAGGCATACCGGAGAATGCGCAGATAGCATTGATGCCGTACAATATTATTGGCGGAAATTGAGGTGAATCTACCTCTCCTCTTCAAAGAGAAGAGTTTCATAAATCACCAGTTTCCGATGGTTACGCCGCTAGCGGACCCTCCAAACCTCTATGAAGGATTAGTGCGTTGTGAGAAGGGCGAGGTAAAAGACCTAGCGGAAAAAAGCGTCTGGCCATTTACAGAATATGTCGGATGGCATCGATTTAGGCTCGAGCTCTTGAACGAATATCCGTTGAAACCTCCTGTTGTCACTTGGCTAACAGAGATATCCCATCCAAATATTGTTCCGAACATTGCAGGGGCCGTATGTGTATCTGTACTGGGCGAGGGTTGGCGTCCGGACCTGAAGGTTGTTTCAGTTATCAACTCTCTGTACTATCTTCTGTCCGACCCGAATCCAAACAATGTTTTCGATCATCCAAATTGCATAGAATCTGCAAAAGTCTGCAGAAGATATGGTTTTCCAAAGAGAGGGATGCAGAAGAAACCTGTGGAACCAGAAGACACACTAAGATTCAACATAATCCCGTTGCCTCGTGCAAGTCTTCCACAGCCAGACGAGGTTCTGACTTTCCGGGTGCCAAGTAGAGCACGACAAGAGGCAACTCGATGAAAGTTACGGCTGAAATCCCCTCATATAAGAAAGTTGAAGTAGAAACCTCGAATCGGACAAAGATTGCATGCCTGAAGAAGATAGTGTGCAAGAAGCTTGGGATTGATGAGAAGTTAACAGTCCTGCTTCTCGATGGCAAACGTCTTTCAGAAGATTCTACTCTTAGCCAGATCAATCTTCAATCTCGGAAACTGACTGTAGACTATATGTGGGCTAGACATCTGCTGCTTTGGGGTGCTGACGGACAATCACTGATCGAGAACTCTCAGGTTCTTCTTGCGGGCGCAGGTGCAATAGGAAACGAAGTTGCCAAGAACCTTGCCATGCTGGGCGTTCGAAAACTCGTAATAGTTGACTACGATCTTGTTGAAACCTCAAACCTCAGTCGAACGGTTTTCTTTGAAAAAGGCGATGTTGGAAAATCAAAGGCAGAGGTTCTGTCACGGAAGCTTGAAAGTAACTACTCATACGTTCATGCCGAATTCTACCGTAGCAGAGTCGAGAACCTCCCAACTAAGATCTACCTTAACTCCGACGTGATTTTGTCGGGGCTCGACAACGTTCCATCAAGAATGTATCTTGCCTCGATCTCTTGCAGATATTCAATTCCAATGGTGGACGCTGGAGCCATAGGCTACGAGAATCGAGTTCAAACCTATATTCCACCTGATAACCCGTGCCCAATATGCATTCTGCCTCCAGGTAACTATGGACAGATGGCAGGTCTCAGAAATCCATGTACTGCACCGTTGGAGGAGATGAAGATTCCATCACTTCCGACGTCGATGTCACTTGTATCGTCGATACAAACTCAAGAAGCGATTAAGATAATCTTGGGATACAATACTTTTCTCAAAGAGAGAACTTGGCCTTCAAATGTGGGGGAGCCGCTTGAAGGCGTCCTTCTCATTGATCTAAGATACAACAGGTACACCCGATTTGATCTGAAAAGAAATCCGAAGTGCATGGTATGTGGAAAAGACGGAGTTGCGGAAGATAGGGTCAGTCGGTACGAAGTGATTCTTTCAGAGGCACATAATTCAACGTCTAAATTGCAGAAATTGATCGGTAAACGTTCAGCCGATGAAATGGCCGAGGTTCTGATGTTTACTGAAAACCGAAAAAGACTGGTACCAATAGGTACTGGAGAAAAGATTGACAAGTACCGTTTGAAGAAAGGAGACTTCGTTCATGCTATACTGAAGTCATCCCAAGACAAGTATTCCGAAGCCGTTGTTGCGCTGAAATGAGAAAGCTACCACGTGGCTGGTCAAGTTCGTTGTGATTCATAGCTTGGCTTTGAACAGTGTCAATTCAAACTGCGCACAAATTGGTCACAATCTTTCAGTTTCTTGATACTTCAAAAGAAAGTAGGCGGCTTTCTTCGGCTAGGTTTCTGAATGCGAATGGTTAATAGAGTAACTGTATTTCTGAACATAGGTTCCCGATGCGCAAGGACTATTACGAAATCTTAGGTGTCTCTAGGAACGCTTCAATAGCTGAAATAAAGGACGCATTTAGAGAACTGGCTCTTCGTTATCATCCGGACCGCGTCCAGTCACGCGATGGGCCGGAGAAATTTAAGGAAGTATCCGAAGCCTATTCTGTTCTCTCTAACTACGAAAAGAGAGAGCAGTACGATCAATTCGAGCGTTCGAGAATAGACAGTACGTACTCACCAGAGGAGATCTATAGAGCAGTCAATGTCGAAGACGTCTCTCGAGACCACAAAGTGGATATCAAGTATGTAGTAGATTCCAAAGCTTCCAAACCACATCGGCTAAGGTGGGCAGCGGCGATCGCACTAATTGTCTCTATTATGACAATCGCATTTGGAGCAATGTGGTACGTTCTAGGGGGAAGCGAACAAGTGGTGGGGGAGTGGGCATACATATGGCCCACTCTG
>CAYGZB010000036.1:0-8507 GCA_964354325.1 uncultured Candidatus Bathyarchaeia archaeon
GATTTCATTTACACGTGGATAGCACCAACGCTAACATATATCATAGTAATCGGCACGATAGTATACCTGCAAAGAGACGTACTTTCACTCCTAGTCAACATGAATCCCATGGACCCCGTCCCACTGGTTGTTACCACGATTGTCACGGTTTCATTGTTTCTGCTAATCAGGAGAAAATCGAGATTTGCACGGGAATACATACTAGCCCCTGGAACGATTTTCTTTCTTACGACAGCGATCATTTTGATTGCGTATCTTGTATGGTTATGGAGCAAACCCACATTCCCGTAAGATCGCTGTCGAGCTGACTGCTCATACGGTTTTGCTGTAGATGCAATCTAGCACTTGAATCTATGTTATGAATGGGTTTTCAACGATTTGAATACTTCAGGGTTGAAAACGAACTTTGGTCTCCTTCCCGAGATGAATAGATCCAACTCTTCCGCTATCATCTTACAAGTTCTAGCGGGGATGTCAACTGAGACTCCCGCCACGTGCGGTGTGAGCAGGATATTGTCCAGCGAAAGCAGACGGCTGCTGAGTGGAAGTGGCTCAGTTCGATGAACATCCAAGGCAGCGCCCGCGATCTTTTTTGTGATCAACGCATCGTGCAACGCATCTTCGTCAATTGTTGCTGGCCTTGAAGTGTTTACTAGGTAAGCTTCCTTTTTCATCAATTGAAATTCTCTCGTGGAGATCAAGGGTGGCGAATCCTCAGAAATACGAGCATGGACTGTCACTATGTCTGACTTGCGCAGAAGGGTATCAAGATCAACAAGTTTCTCGCCGCATTCCTTTATGAATGGATCGTGAACCAGTATCTTTAGTCCGAAGGCTTTTGCTCTTTGACAGACATGGAAACCCACTCGGCCGAACCCTACCACACCCAATGTCCTACCGTGCAGTTCAACTCCGGTCGGTTTTTCGAGTGTATCCTGCCTTGTTGTTCTCCACTCACCGGATCGGACGTATTTGTCAGCTCTTGGAATCTTTCTACACAGGCAGATTATGAGTCCCATCGTAAAGTCCGCCACTGCCTCAACGTTCCTACCCGGTGTGAACAACACTGGAATACCTTTCTTTGTGGCGTAGCTGATGTTTACGTTGACTGGGCCGCCTCTAGCGCATGCAATGAGTTTCAGCCGTTTTGCGGAATCTATGGCTTTCATGGTGACGGGGGCAAAAGTGGTAACAAGCACTTCAATATCTCCAATTCTCTCCATCACTACTTTGGGGTCACCGAAGTACTCTGATACCTCCAAGTCGGGTGGGGTAGGGGAGTCTGATCCAATGTCAAATCCAGTGATATTGGCGTCGCCAAGGGAAGGTTGAGCACGCAAATGTTCTTCAAAAAGATGAAACGGTGTAAAATCATCGCCGACGACTAGTATGTTCATGCAGAGAGGCTCCTGATAGAGGTGTCTAGGTTCTCCTACAGAATCCCAGTCCAAATCCACAACGAGTTGGTTTCACTTAAAGCCTGTGCGGCTATTTCTGCAACTCCGAGAGCTTCAGGAATATGCCTTTCAGGCTCCAATATGCTGATGTGTATGTTTCGTACAGCCTGTCGTAAGTGATCCCGCGGAGTTCTGACGGCTCATAAGTTCGATCGTACTCTACCCATTTCTCCGATGCGGCTTTCAAACTCGATAGCTGTCCAGTTCCAACCGCCGCCAACATCGCTGATCCATAAGCTGATACAGATTTGATCTTCGGCACAAGAACCATTTTCTTTGTAACGTCTGATTTCGTCTGGCACCATACCACGCTTTTCGCTCCACCTCCAGCAGCAATGATTCTTCTTACGGGCAACCCCATTCTCTCCATAAGAACGCAGACATCACGTAAACCGTATGACGCTCCTTCTTGAATTGATCTCGCAAAATGCGCCCTTTTGTGAAGCAGGGAAAATCCCAAGAATGCACCTCTCGCATGTGGATTCCATTCTGGCGTGATAGAACCCATGGTGTAAGGAAGGAATACTAGTCCATCTGCTCCCGGTGGAGTGGATTCAATTTCTTGATCTAGGACACGGAATGGATCGGCGATGTCGTCACCTTTCATATTTCCGAATTCCCTGCAAAACCATTCTAGGTTTTCGCCCGATGTTATTCCAGGGCTCTCAACAATCCACAGATCAGGATCTGGATGCGCATGCAATTCAAGTGTTCTAGTTGGGTCGAACCTCGTCTCCGCCGTTGTCGTGCCAATTGGCTCAGCACCTCCTGTAATATCACAGACTATTCCAGGTGAAATGGCGCCAGCTCCCACCAAAGCAACTTCTTGATCACCGCCTCCAGCCACTACCTGAGTTCCCTTTCGAAGTCCCGTCTCTGAAGCTGCCTGAGATGTGACTTCTCCAACAACAGATTGAGAACTTACAATCTTCGGAAGCTTCTCAACATTCACATTGAACCGCGCAGTCATCTTGTCCGACCACACTCGTTTGCTAATGTCGAACAACATTGTGCACGAAGCCAACGTGTAGTCTGTGACGAATTCTCCAGTCAATCTGAGAAGGATGTAGTCGTTTGGATTTAGGAACTTGTAGGTCTTCGCATAGACTTCGGGACGATTCTCACGCAACCATTCAATCTTTGGAGCGACGTGGTAGGGGTCGCAGGCAAGACCTGTCGTTTCATAGATCTCTCTCACGGATTCCAGTTCAGTCGGACACTGGTCAGATGCTCTCCTATCCATCCAGATAATAGAACGTGCTAATGGGCGTCCATCAGCGTCAACAGCTGTGCAACCATCTGTGTGACTGTCAGACGCAATTGCCAATATGTCATTTGAATTGACCTTTGGATCCTTCATAATCTGACTAAGACAAGTGCAAGCCCCTTGCCACCAGTCCTGCGGACTCTGCTCAGCCCAACCTGCCTTGTCGGAATATACCGGGTAAGTAGGAGATCTTTTTTCCGACAGAATAACTCCTGATTCATTACACACAATCGCTTTAACTCCAGTAGTTCCAACATCGAGTGAGGCAAAAAGCGCCAATACCTTTCCCCAAGATCTGATTGTGCAGACGCATTCTTAAGATTGCAAGCAGACGAGCTCGAGCATTTCACCAAAGATTGAGTGCTGTGTCTCGCGGTGGTTGATGATTCTAATAGACAGTGGCACAGAGAAGCTTGAACAGTATCAGATTCCGACGGTTCTCTTTTTCATGTCGATGCTTTGAGTTCTATGATTCTATGTGAAAGAACATTACAATGGTTCATTCCGCTTGTTTAGTAGTCAGGATAGCTTGGGCCAGATCGTCTGCAGTCATACCCATAGTCTTCAAACCCAAAGTATCAAAAGATGAAGTGATTCTTTTGCGTAGTTCCTCTTTGTCCAGCGATGCCCCGACCAGTAGTTTCTCCAGTTTCTCGATGCCGCCGATGTATGGATCAGTGAAGAAGTCTCCCGAGATTGAGATATCGTTTATTCGATTGTTCGCCGTCTCCATCGTGATCCGGATTAATTTCTGAGCTTTGTAGACACCTTCGCATACGGAAACGCCCTCCTTCACTTTGACCTGTCGAGACTTTGCAGCATCAAAGAGTTGTTCATGATCTCGGTCTTTCATGAAGATCCATTCCCTATGTTTTCTCTCAGCCAACAGTTCTGCAAGGTACTTCGTCTCTGCAGGCGATAACTCACCTTCTTCAGTCTCAATGCCAAAAGCTCGGGTAAACTCTTCGACCAAGAGTCGCTTTACGTCGTCTCTGTTTGGAGCCTCTCCCAGTTCAGATTTCAACGATGTCATCCATTCTAGAAGAGACTTCTTCAGTTTGTCTCGAAACTTTTCATCGGGAACCTTCAGTACCCTTGTCATTAGCTCAGTTGGTAGATCTAGAAGAACGTCTCCAGCAAGAACCATCGCGTCTCCTATGGATATCCCACCGTTTCCCGAGATCTTCCTATCTCTCACAACCAAGTCGTTTATCGGTTTGTACTGGACGGGCACGCCAAGTCTCTGCAAAGCTTCTGCAACTGGAATCAGATATTTCCTATAGAACTCTCCAATATCTGCTGGGCATTCCTCACTCTTTTTGTTCACTATGAAAAAGTAGTCTTGCTCCCAAGGACCGTCAAGTATGGTTCCGCCACCAATTGATCTTCTTACGATCAGCATATTCTGCTTATGAACAAATTCGAGGTCGACCTCTTTCTCAACAACTTGATGATAGCCGACATTGACAAACGGTTCACCTGGATAATTGAGGATCAACGTATTCGGTGAATCATGTTCAGCCACTGTTCTCGCAACTGCTTCGTAGAGGTTTGTCATCGTGAAACCATCAACGCCCCCCAAGTCTATCAGTCTCCAAACCATGCGCAGTTGCACACCCACTCAGTGTCTCGCCATCACGGCTCATAAGAACATGTTGGCTATCAGTCGTGTTTAGTTAAAGCCCGAAGAAGCAGGAGACGTTAGCCGAGTCTTGACAATATCTCCTCGCGATTGAATCTGTTTGTTCCCAGACGGAACACTATGACATCTGCAAATACCAAGATCCCTGTCATTGCTAGAATCATCTGTGGACCAATTATTATTGCACCAGAGATTTGTCCAAAAAGCAGTGCCAAGATTGGAATTAGAAGTAAGCCGTTAATTTGTTGCGCTTCCTTGAATCCCTTTACTTTTGTCGAAACAATGACGGCCAATCCTATACTTGCCAGGGCAAGTGTTGGCGACAGCCCAAAAATCAACATTAGCCAAGATAGATTTGGAAGCAGAACTCTTCCATGGAACAGTGAAAAGGAAGCCACATCCACAATGACTGAATAGACTACAAATGAGAACACACTCACGATCATTGTGGGAATGAAGGATACGAGGATTTTTCCCAGAAACAACTCTGCATCAGAAATAGGCGTTGCTAACAATGCTTCTATTGTCTTTCTCTCCTTTTCTCCAGCAATACTATCCGAAGCAATCACGCTTGACGTGGTTAGAGGGATAATCAGAAAGAACGGGGCGAAGAAGTAAACCGACATGATATAGACTAGCACCTGTTGATCTGTCATTCCCAACACCTCGCTTCTGACATTCCCTGGCAAATTGTCAATCATCGTCTGCATGTCTCCGGATGATGACCCGGAAACGGTCGAAAGACTCGGAAGCGCTATGATCATTGTAGGAAGCAGAACTGAGAACATCAATGGTATCAAGACTATCGGTAACATGACCTGCCAGTTTCTTCTAACCTCAAGCCAGTCTTTTCTAAAGATCAGTACAGCTTTTTGAATTCTCAACTAGTTCACCTTCACCAATTTCAGGTAAGCTTCCTCCAAAGTCGGTCGGAGAACGTTCACGGATAGTATCATGCCACCAGCTTGGACAGCATTTCTTACTACCTCTGGCGTCAATCGGTCAGCATCATTCAATGTTACAAGTAACCCGTTGCGCGAACCCTCGATCTTGACTTCTTTGACTCCTGGCAGATTGCTGACAGTGTCAACAATATTCTGATTCAACTCGGCGAACGTGATTCGAAGGACTGGACTGTATGAGGCGCTGTTGCGAAGTTAATCTGGAGTTCCAACAAAAACGCTTCTGCCTCTATTGATAATCATCACTCTACTGCAAAGTCTCTCAGCGTCTTCCAGATGATGTGTAGAAAGAACGATCGTGTGTTTCTCGTGCTTACTAAGATTCTCAACTAGTTCTCTTATCCCTTTGGCTGCTTCCGGATCGAGACCTGCTGTTGGTTCGTCCAAGAAAAGCACTGGGGGATCGTGTACAAGTGCACGAGCAATTGCAAGTTTCTGCTTCATCCCTTTTGAAAACTTGGATACCTTGTCATCCTTTCTCTCCCAGAGATTGAAAAGATCAAGCAACGCCTTGATTCTACTTTTCCTTTCTTGAGCATTAGAGAGATTATATGCTTCGGCAAAGAAGTTCATGTTCTCATAGGCAGTCAATCTTTCGTACAGGCTTGGATTCTCAGTCAGTATCCCAACAACCTCTCGAATATTCTGAGCATTCGAAACAATATCGTGTCCTGCCACGGTTGCAGACCCTGTAGACGGCGAAATTAGACATGCAAGCATGCGGATGGTGGTAGTCTTTCCAGCCCCATTCGGTCCCAAGATGCCGAAGACCTCACCCTCTGCAACTCTAAAGCTCAGGTGATCCACTGCCAGAAAAGAATCGAATCTTCTGGTTATGTTGGTTGTTTCAATGCTGACCGCCATTTCTGTCAACGACCTTGAATCGTCCATTTACCAGTTCTGGAGCTCTGGCCTACCACGATTCAGTACACACTTTTTTATATTCCTTAAAGGGAATCAAGAGGAAACAGGAGATAGAATGAAATGAAAACGGGTGTAGCAGCTGGCATAATAATTGTAATCCTGGCGATAGCTGCCATTGGAGGCTATTACTACTACACGACACAGACGCAACCTGAAAAGAAGATCCTCGTAGTCGGCACAAACACTCCCTTTCCGCCTTTCGAGTACGTCGAGAACGGTGTTGTCACAGGCTTTGACATTGACGTGATCAGGGCATTGGCTCAGAGGGCTGGATACGAAGATATTGAAGTCAAGGATATGGCATTCGACAGTCTGATAACCGCCCTGCAACAAGGACAAATCGACGTAATCGCGGCTGGAATGACCATAACTCCGGAGAGACTGCAAGAGGTCGCTTTCACAGATGCTTACTGGGAAGCCGATCAATCCTTACTCGTGCGACAGGGCACTTTCAATCCACAGGGAATAGCTGACCTTGCCGGAAGAAAGGTTGGGGTACAGACAGGGACTACAGGTGCTGGTCTCGCTGAAGAGAACAACGCAACTCTGGGTGAGATAAAGTACTACGACACTTTCCTGCTGGCAGTTCTGGATCTACAAAACGAAAGAATAGACGCAGTCATAGTAGACAGTCCCGTAGCAGTGGCCTTCACAAAACAGTACCCAGTGAAAGTAGCGTCAACCGTCAGTACAGGAGAACAATGGGGTTTCGCAGTTAGAAAAGACGACACGGCCCTCTTGGGATCATTGAACGAAGCAATGCAAGGGTTCAAAGGCTCTGCAGACTGGGAAGCAATTATACTCAAATACTGGCCAGAAAGAGACTAGCGATAGAGAAATAGGCTCGGCTAGGTCTAACAGTGAACCTCCAGTTCGAGTCAATCCTCCCCTATTTATTGACGGGATTCTACTATACCACATTACTTACCGTAGGTGGTCTGGCTCTAGGCTTCGCGATCGGAGCCAGCCTCGCCTTCGCGGAAACCTATCTCCCACGCCCCGCAAGCACGGTCGCTTCAGGAGTAGAACAAGTTCTGCGAGGCATACCCCTCATCGTCGTTTTCTTTCTGGTCTACTTTGGTTTGCCTTACGCAGGGATTATGCTTTCCCCCACAGTAGCAGCGGCGCTTGGTCTTGGTCTACGCAGTGGAGGTTACCAGTCGCAGATCTTTCGAGGAGCCTTAGAAAGCATTGGTGTAGGACAGGTTGAAGCAGCGTTGAGTATTGGAATGAGCAAATCCTCCGCGTACCGAGAGGTGCTTCTTCCACAGGCCATTCGTCTCTCCATTCCAGCATGGAGCAACGAATTCACCGTTGTCCTGAAGGATACCAGCATGGCCTATGCTATCGGCGTCGCGGAATTGCTAAAACAAGCTGCAAATATTGTTGCACTTACTCTACAGCCACTTGAAATCTACGCAATTGTAGCAGCGATCTACTTCATCGCCACCCTAGTAGTAAGCCGAACGATGAACACTGCATATGAGAAATGGAAAATCCCCGGCCTGGGAGGAGGAGCACGATGACAGGTTATCTTCTACGGGTAGAGAGCATTCACAAGAATTTGGGCGGCAAGGAGATTCTCAAAGGCGCCTCATTGAACATGCACAGAGGCGATACCAAGGTAATCATAGGACCAAGTGGTGCTGGAAAGAGCACGCTTCTCCGATGCGTCAACCTACTCATGAGGCCAGATTCCGGTCGCATATTCTTAGACGATGAAGAAATCACAGGAAAACATGTGAACCTCAGCCACGTACGAAGTGAGATAGGTTTCGTATTCCAACACTTCAACCTCTTCATGCACCTAACTGCACTGGACAACGTCAAACTGGGATTAGTCAAGGTCAAGAAGCTGTCGGGTCAAGAAGCTGAATCTAATGCGGCTCGAGCCCTTAGAGATGTGGGCATACAGGACACGTTGTTCCGAAACTACCCTGCCCAGTTGAGTGGAGGACAGCAACAAAGAGTTGCGATAGCCCGCGCCATAGCCATGGAACCAAAAATTATCCTCCTTGACGAGCCTACCTCAGCCTTAGATCCCGAATTGATAGGCGAAGTGCTCAGAGTCATGGAACAGTTAGCTCAATCTCGAACTACCATGTTGGCTGTGACTCACGAGATCGGCTTTGCCAAGAATGTAGCGGACGAAATAGTCTTCATGGACAATGGAGTTGTGTTGGAGACAGGTACTCCAGCAGATCTGCTGGCAAATCCAAAACATGAGAGAACCCAGAGATTCCTCGGCAAGATTA
>CAYGZB010000037.1:0-5265 GCA_964354325.1 uncultured Candidatus Bathyarchaeia archaeon
GCTCCGTCACGCGATTTAGCCCTTCTTCAATACACCGGCGGCACAACTGGAATTCCAAAGGGAGCTATGATAACCCATCGAAATCTCGTTGCTAATGCCATTCAGTTTGCGACTTGGCTCAAACTCCGTCACGATGACACGCACTTGTCGGTTTTACCTCTCTTTCACATCTATGGAATGACAACTTCGATGAATGCCCCCATCTGTTCTGGGTCAACCATGATACTGGTTCCCAAGTTCGATCCGGACCAACTCTTGGAGATTATAGACAGGCACAAGCCAACAGTCTTTTGCGGCGTCCCGACCATGTACACAGCATTAGCAAACCATCCAGACATACACAAACACAATGTCAGATCAATACGAGTCTGCATCTCAGGAGCCGCGCCACTACCGGGGGAAGTTCAAAGGAAATTCGAGCAGGCAACAGGGGGAAGACTTGTCGAAGGATATGGGTTGACCGAGAGTAGCCCTGTGACGCATGTGAATCCACTTGACGATCCTAAGAAGAATCGAATTGGATCAATAGGTATCCCGCTGTTCGACACTGATGCCAAGATACTCGACATCGAGACCGGAGAAAAAGAAGTCGCTCTAAACGAGTTAGGTGAGCTGGTCATTCGTGGGCCGCAAGTGATGATGGGGTATTGGAAGAAGCCAGAGGAAACAGAGAATGCCCTCAGGAATGGCTGGGTCTGCACAGGCGATATAGCCAAGATTGATGAGGATGGTTACTTCTACATCGTGGACAGAAAGAAAGACATGATCAACGTATCAGGTCTGAAGGTCTATCCCAGAGAAGTTGAGGAGATCCTATACGAACATCCCAACATAAGAGAGGCGTGCGTTGTAGGTATTCCAGATTCGTATCGTGGTGAACACGTGAAAGCCTTCGTTGTCTTGAAAGACCCCACTAACAAAACGAATTCAGATGAGCTTGCAACTTTTTGCAGGCAGAAGATCGCCGACTACAAGGTACCATCAGAGATCGAGTATATTTCGCAAATGCCCAAAACATCCGCGGGGAAGATCCTCAGACGAGCACTGCGCCAGCACAAGTAGATATCATGTAGCGCGCTCACTATGGCCACATCTCGCCTGCACGCCATAGATTCACGTAGACATTCCCAGTTGAGTCATGTAGGCTTCTATACCCTGCCTAAGTGACGCTTCATCTAGAAGTCCAAATGGCGTTGGGGTTTCCAAGATTCTCTTTGGGATACGGATCTTCCTGTAGTCGAATCCCTCTCGGATCTTGAATTCATATTTTGCTCGCAGTATCTCACGACCGATTCGTTCAAGATCTTCCTGCATAAGACCCCAACCCAAAATCGAGAGAGCTTTGATCACCATTTCAGGCGTGTATATTGCTCTGGCAAAGAAGCATATTACTAGGCTTGAGAGTATCTGTCTCCACTGCTCTTCCTCAATTAGCAGTTTGGCAGCCATCTCCGGTGTCAGTCGATCCCCTTTTGCCGACACTTTCTGATCAATGCCATATCCTGCAGAGTCTAAGTGACTGTGTCTTGCTCCGGTAAGATGCCCAAGATGTGCTGCAAGCCCAGTATGGTATCCAGGCATCTCGTTTCCTCCAAAACTCAATGCGAATTCTGACCCACCATACTTTCTTGAGGCATGTTCGACGCCCTCTCCTAGATCCCTGTAGAATTCGTTGCTTCTATTTACAATAAGTCGAATCGCTTTGAGATAACCGTCAGATGCCCCCCACCTAAGTGAGATTCCGAGTGTTTCTTTCTCTCCAATAATCTTTCTAGCCTGAGCCTCGGTTGCCCACGCTAACGCTACCCCCGCACTCATGGCGTCGAGACCGTGAATCTCAACTTCCTCGAAAAGTTTGAGCAGATCTCCGGTTGAAGATATGCCCAGCATCGATCCAAGCGCGTAGATCAGTTCGTAGTCATACGAGATCATCTTAGTCTTGTAGAAGTATGGGTCAACCTCATACTGCTCCCGTAGCGCCCCAAGATGAATACAGCTGACTGGACAATGTGCGCAAGCGACACGTCTTCCTAGATGATTCTTGGCGAAACTCTCTCCTGAAATCAGATCGGCATCTTCGAAATACGCCTGCTCCAAGTTTCTTGTTGGAAGGGCTTTCATCTCATTTAGGGGATTCACATTCATTGGAGTACCGAGATCGTGGTATTTCTGCATCAATGGTGACGTTGCAAGAGCAGTGAAGATATCATTGTAAATACTTCGATATTCTCTCGGATCACGAACATTTATTGTGCGGTTTCCAGAAACGAGTAGAGCCTTCAGTTTCTTGCTTCCGAAGACTGCTCCAAGCCCCAATCTTCCAAAGTGGCGGTAGGTTTCAGTAATGACACTAGCGTAGGGTATTAGACGTTCGCCTGCTCTTCCTATGCGCATTATGGTTCGAATTCCAGCACCTGGTTCACGTTCCCTTATGACACGCCCCACAGAGTAGCTGTTGCCCATTCCCCAGAGAACCGACGCGTCTCTGAAGTTCACTTCGTCCTCTTGGACTACCAGGTAGACTGGGATGTCGCTTGAACCTTGGATTACGATTGCACCATATCCAGCCATTCTGATCGAAACCGCGCTTCGGCCACCCGCGTGACTCTCTCCCAAGTTTCCAGTCAACGGCGACTTGAACATGGCAACCGTTTTGGAAGCGATCGGGAATACGCCATTCAATGGTCCGACGGCGAATACTATTGGATTCTGAGGGCCGTACGGGTCAGCACCTTTGGTACAATTCTCTTTGAGGAGTTGAATCGCAACTCCGGTCCCGCCCAAATATTCTTCAAAGAGTTCCTGTCTCTCCTCAACCCAATATCTTCTTGATGAAAGATTCACGAAGAGAACTCTTGACAGTGTGTCTTTATCGATCATGTTCCCACTCCTCGCTCGGCTTGAGCTTTATGACACCGTAATGGCAAAAGTCTGTGCAGAATCCACAGTGGACGCAGATTATTGGTTTGTTAGTTGAATGGTCCCAGAAGATTGCGCCGATCGTGCAGGCGTTCACGCAGTTTCCGCAACCGATACATTTTGCGTGATCTAGTATGACTCCTCCACCGCTTCTCGAAACGAGTGCTCTCGTTGGACAGACTTTCTTGCATGGAGGATTTGAGCAGGCCCTACAGGCGACGACTACGAAACCTCTTTCCATTCCGCCCGCCGACCTAATTCTTATCGCTGATTTCTCAAGTCCCGCGTTCCCAAATCGGCGGGCACAAGCAAACATGCAACACTGACAACCAACGCAAAGGTCAGTATCGATTAAGGTTAGCTTTCTATCAACCAACTCTGGAACCTCAACAGCTCGCAGATCAAGATTCTCTGAAAGTAGAGAGCGTGCGCATTAATCAAGGACGTCTCTCAGATTGCTGATATATGTCTGTCGGGGAATCTTGGGTCCATTCGCCATATTAGACCTGTTTGTCAAGAGAATCTGTGCATTCACGTCGCATTTCAAACCATTAATAGGTTTGAACAAGCACTACCTCAGTGTTCTGTCAGAAACGGAAATGATCTTCTTGTCGTTGCTTGATAGATCATGGACATGTTCGTGTGGAAAACATTCCATGCCTAAAGTCGAGATCATTGTCGATAGTGGGGTTCTCCAGAAGATATCTGACCTCGTCAACAAACTGGATCTTGGACGAAGTTGTGCAATCGTTGATGATGTCAACACGAGAAAAGTCGCTGGACTTGAAATCATGAATCTGCTGAGGAGCAATGATTGTGGCGTTTCAGAAGTAGTTGTCAACAATCCCGATGAAGCCAATGTCAGTAAGGTAGTCGCAGCAACTCAAGACAAGGATTTTCTTATTGGGGTAGGCGGCACAAGCGTCCTTGACGTTACTAAGCTGGCTGCATATCGGAAAGGATCAAGATACATTTTGTTCTCGACAGGAATGGCAAACGATGGGATGAGTTCAAAGACCTGCTCGATAATTGTTGGAGGAAAGAAAGAAACAATTCCGGTCAACCTAGCTGACGCCGTGATTGTGGACATGACAATTATTTCACGCGCTCCATCATGGATGATTGCGGCTGGATGTGGTGATTTGGCTGCCGATGTGACCGCGATAAAAGACTGGCAACTTGGACGAGACGATAAGAAAGAGCCATACTGCGACTCTCTTGCTGATTGGGAGATGTCTGCACTCGACTCAGTAATGAACAATCTAGAGCAAATCAGGTCAAGAACTGAGAATGGGACAAAGAGTCTCGTTTGGGCACTGATCAAAAAAGGACTTGGAATGTCAATATGGGGTTCATCAAGACCCGCCTCAGGGTCTGAACATCTTTGGTCACACTGGCTTGACCACTACGCGGAAGAGCACCGTACCAAGTTGGGTCAACATGGAGAACAGGTTGGAATTGGAACTCTGCTAATGGCCAAGTATCATCAGTTGCACAACCCAAACTGGTGGAATGCCGAAGAACATCCGAATTACCAAGCAGAGTCCATAATGTCATTTCTCAGAGAAGTTGGTGCATATACAAACCCAACCGAGATAGGCGTCAGCAGAGAACTCTCAATACAGGCATTCTTGGGAGCTTGGCAGTACAGGAAAACGCGGTACACGATACTGCACAAGCGTCATCCTGACGCGAGTGATGCGGAAAAGACAATGAACGAACTTAGAATGTAGCGATATCGAGAACCATATCGCCAATGAAAGCCTTCTAGCTTATCTCGCCCGTCTCTTTCAGAACTGCTCTCATTTGATCAGATAAGGAACCGTTCGACACAAATTTCTTGTCGAGTATTGCGCCACCTATTGTGAACCCATCCACTTTCAAATCCTTCATACGTCGGACTCTTTCGAAACTGTCTATGCTGCCGGCTACGATAAGTGGAACCTTCACAACTTTCTGAACAGATGTTATCAACTCCTCAACGTTACCATCATACCTGTATGCGAGCAGGTTTATTCCATCTATCCCCATCGCTTTCTTCTTTTTTCCGTCAGCAACTATCTCTTCTATGCTCCCTCTCAACAAACATGGATGACCGACGATCTTTCCAATGTACGGGAAGAACCCAAGTTTCTTACCTTTCATCAACTTCAGAGTCTGTTCTACATAGCTTCCTCCGATCAAGTTGTCCACACCAAGTTCTAATGCACTCTTGACTGATTTCACGTTCGCTTCCTCGCTTTCACTGACAACTTCCAGGTAGGTTCTCATATCCTGTTTCTTCATTCTTTGAACTAGGATCTTCAGTTTGTCCATGGGGAGACCAATATCCTTGAACCCGATATG
>CAYGZB010000037.1:5365-8431 GCA_964354325.1 uncultured Candidatus Bathyarchaeia archaeon
TCAATCTATCAGACTCACATGAAAACTCATCACAGGCGGACAAGTCATGTCGGACAATTCGCTTAGGAATGCCCTCATTCTGAGGATTGGAACCACAGGCACGCCATGGACCATTCTTGAAGATACGTCAGCAAGAGTCACAAGTAGCGGAATCAAGAGTAGTTGATTCTCTGACCCCAACATGAGCTTTTCTTGATATTTTGGAATTTCAGCTGCCAATGCCTTCGCCCTTTCAACTTGATTCTTGACTGCGTTGATGATTCTGCCTCTCTGCCAACCATACATCCAATGCTTACAATCAACACAGAGTGCCAGTTTCCCCTTCACGCCAACAACATCTATCTCATGTCTCACCTCATCACGTCTAAACACGAAGTGCTTTCTGGTGCGATAATCATTCGAATTAAGGGCTATCACGGTCATATCTTCAAATTCTTGCCAGTTGAGCTTTCTGCAAACGCTTTCGGGGTCTGCCCCCTGCCTTAATGCCTCTGCCGCAAGTGCCATTCGTTGTCCACTGTCAGCGTTTACTTTGTCATCGACAAAAGACAACAAACCAGACGACGATAGATTTGCCAAGTCAGCAAAAACCAGGCTTCTTGCGGTCCTGGACACTTCGGCAATATTATCCGATGTCACTGTTGCACCTCCACGGGTGCCACGCAATATCGAGAGCAGAACTTGACGAGAAACCAATCCATAAATCAACCCTAAGTCTTCGCACACCAATTGTCTTGGCAAATGAAGTATGGTCAAAACATTATTTTAGGGCTTGGTAGGTTCGGATGATCCTATCTTGCATGTAACTGGAAACCACGAACGTCAATAATAAATGATCGTGTAGATACTTGTTGAAGGGGTTCAGACTTGCGCACAAATGCCTTGGCTTGCTTGTTACTGGTTTTGAGCGTTGTTATGTTTCAGCATTCACTGGCTTCAGTCAACGCCCAACCTTCTGGGCTTCCCAACGCAATGCAAGAATACTTAGCTAATGGTTTTGAAATCAAAATCGGCCATGATAACTATGATTTCGCAAATGTAGCCAACGCGACATCTGGAGGAAACGTCACCATTGTCAGTGTGATTACGGCTACGCCCGAAGTATCGACTATGATTGCCACAGCAATTACAGCCACGATACAGGCAACAACAGCATCAGTTTCCATGTCAACGACCGGTGGCCAGTCCAATTCCTACCTGGAGGCAGCCATGGTCATTGTTGTAGCCGCTGTTCTCGGCGCTGTGGTGTTTGTTCGGAAGAAGAAGATTGACGAAAGCGCTCAAACCTGACCGAAAGCATATTCTGGTCGATGTCTAGTCCAGATTACCTGATCACACTTGTCAAGTCATAGAGCGAAACGAAGCAAAGCACCGTAATAACGATGACCAACAGAAACACTAGTTTGCGTGACCTTGAAAGTGGCGACACATCATCAAGCGGATCGGTTCCGGCCATACCTCGCCTTGTAGAGAACATCCAGAATAGTATGAAGATTCCAAAGAACCAGTAGCCTGTTACAAAGAGTATGAGTATTCCAATGGCTGAAGCAATCCTGTGGCCTCTCGCTCCAAAGACTGCACGTGAGATATGACCACCATCAAGCTCCCATACAGGAAGTAAGTTCAGAAACGTGAGCAAGGCCCCTACCCAAGCGGCCAATTCAACCTGGGTTAGTATCAGCGAGTATCCTTCAAGCGTTGGACGGATGATTGGTTGGACAATATCGAAGAGAAGCGGGTACATGGGCCAAAATGCTTGTTGAACAAGTTCCTGTTGTTCCCAAGCAATCGCCTGTTGGAGTGTGACTTGGATGGCGAGCTGGAAGCTGATTATTGATATTATCACCGTAGCTAGGAATCCAGCTAATGGGCCTGCAAATCCCAAGTCGAAAAGTTGGTTTCTGTTTGTGGGTGCGCTTCGAAGCGACACAACTGCGCCAAACGTTCCAAACGGTGGCGGACCTGGAATGAAGTATGGCAGAGTGAAGTCTAGGTCATACTTTCTGCAAGCCAATAGATGACCCAACTCGTGAAGGCCGATTATTCCAAAAAGACAAACCATGAACAATCCAGCTTGTAGAAATGGATTTTTGTCTTTCTGGAGCACTTCATGGAGAATAGGAGTGCTCAAAAAACCAGAATACCCTGCATAAAAAATCGTTGCTAGCGTTGCCCCTAAGAGCACAAGATTCAGGCTGAATCTGCTGGGCTTGGCGGTAGGTTTCGTAAAGACTTTGATGAGAAGCCTGTCGTCATGGCGTCGAAGCATCGCAACCAGATTCATCTTGGCGAAATCTTCAACGATCACCCTAAACTTATTCTCCGTATTTTCAGGAGCTATGACAAATGATGGAATTCCATTCGGGTCTATGAACGCGTCGAGTACGTTGAATCTCGATTGGATTACGTTTTTGAGATCTACGAAGGCTGGACCATACGGGCTTGAGGAATATGGTCCACTCGGTGGAATTCCGCTCATTACGCTATCCTCTGAATGGACCATAACCGACATTCTGTGTGCGCTAAAAACCTTCCCGTAGTATTTTCATAAGCCTATGGCGCTCAGAAATAATCAGACAACATATTATACTTCATTTGACAAGATGGTCAGTCTTGGTCAGAATATGGTGACGATTGGGAAGTTCGAGGTACGGAGATTCTCTCCAGAAGATCTCCCAATGGTCATGGAGGTCAATAGAACCTGTCTCCCCGAGAATTACAACTCATATTTCTTCATGGAAATCTACCACAGTTGCCCAGAAGCATTTCTTTTGGCGGTTCTGGGCAACCGAATCATCGGTTACATGATGTGTCGTGTCGAGCATGGATTCTCTGAGATTAGTCGGTTGAAGATGGTGAAGAAGGCGCATCTGGTTTCACTGGCAGTTATTCCCGAATATCGTAGGATTGGAGTTGCTCGTGCCCTGGTGACCGAAGCAATGGATGCTGTAACAAAGCGCGGTGCAAAGGAATTCTATCTGGAAGTCAGAACTACAAACGACGCTGGAATAGAGTTGTACAAGCAACTTGGCTTCGAGACACATCGAAGGGTTCAATACTACTATC
>CAYGZB010000038.1:0-5584 GCA_964354325.1 uncultured Candidatus Bathyarchaeia archaeon
TTCATGCTATTATCGCCAGAAGAGCAAGTAGAAATATCATTCTCGAAATCTCATTTGTAGCTCCCAGTACGTCTCCTGTGACACCTTTGAACTGTCGATTTGAGATTCCAGTTATGACAAGTGAAGATATTATTGATGACGCTGTTGCCAACAGACCAACGTAACTGAAGAAGAAGCCAGTGAACACCAATGAAATAGTCGTCGAGGCAAGAAGTTTTGCACTTGCATTTCTTTGGTGCATAGCGTGAACAACGATTGAGCCCGTGCCTTGATGGGTCTCCTTGCCGAATCGTGTCGCCACAACCATCGAGAGTTTGGCGGATATCTCGGATATTGCGATGGCCTGAGCAACCAACTCTGGTTTGAGTGAGGCGATGCATGATATAGTGGTTATGGGCACAAGAAGGCCCAGCGCGAAGCCTCCGGCGCCGAGAAGATTGTCATGCATGATCTCAATCTTTCTCTCGGGATTGCCATGAGCCATTAAGGCGTCGCCAAAATCTAGCAGCCCGTCTAAATGATGACCGCCGGTAATCAATACAATCAATCCAAGAGCAATAGGTGCGACCACTAGACTAGGAAACACTCTTGACAATGTCCAGGCAACAACTCCTGAAATGCTGCCCACGAGAGCGCCAACAATTGGTGAGAGGAACCACACATTGGACCATTCGGCTAGGTTCTCAGTTGTTTTTCCAACTGGCAGAATAGTCAGGAATGTAAGCATCTCTCTAAGACCTGAAAGTCTGCTCAGTTTTTCCACCAACTCCGTCTCGATTGACCTATGTCAAGAGCCTGTCCGACAAGCCCTGACACCACTCCTTCCATCACAAACTCACCAGGCGACCGAACTCGGTTCGGACAGGATTCTCGATAACAAGATACAGCCTCCTCGCCACCGATTAGACGAGCAACTCCTTCGCCTAACCCTCTCGCCCTCCGCACACCAGCCTGTTTACCTGAACAGTCCTCGAACATTTTGAGCGAAGCGACCACGAGAGAAGCGATTTTTTCATTCTTGAAGGTTTTTTCCGTCAGTGTCTTGAGTTGGACGAGAATGTGTTTTTTCAGTATTTTCTCTGATCTCTTTCTCAGCCTTTGAAACACTACCTGAGCTGTTTTTTCTGGTGTGATTCCTCTTTCTTGTAGTCTGACTGCGGAGATCCTGGTAGATGAGATGCCATCCTGTTTTCTTATGGCTTCCTTCACAGCTTTTGTGACGGATCTGCTGATTGTGCTTCCGAGAACCGTAGCCGTTCCAGCATATTTGATAGGCTTTCCACGGTCAGTCGCTGCCACAGTAACGGTATCGGTGGATGTTCCGGTGGCCGTCTTGTTGGAGATGCGGCTTAGGATATCCATCTCCGTTAGGGCGAGAGATTTGGCTTCGGTTGCAGTTTTCACAATCTCTACCAGACAGGCGTCAGTCGGGTTGGCGTCGAGTAGGATGATCATGTTTATGGTTCCAGTTTTCAAGTGCAGGTGTCCGGCACGGTCTCCAGCTGCTAAGGCGTTCGAAGTCCCCGCCGTAACAACCGTGGAGATCGGGAAACCAGTATCGTTCATGTTGATGACGATCGCGTTGTCCATCTCTGCCGCCGTCATCAGTCCAACTGTATTCTGGTCTAGATTCTTCTCGCGTAGGATTTGGCGCAGGTATCTTTCTGGGTTGCGTGAGTGAGAGTTCTTTGGAACATGATGGTTGATGATGAAGCGAGATCTAGTTAGACCTCCATTGAGAACAGATGAACTCAAGATGCGAAGCTCTCTCTGTGAACTGACAATCATTGTCCGTCCACTGATCCTCAACTCGATTCCAGGTACTCTAGCATTCAACGTCAACTAGATTGTCACCAACTTCTGAATCAGTTGAGTTCCATACATGAGCGGCAAAGCGACAACAATCGTGAACAAGGTGCAGGTTGCTCTCATGATTTTGAGGGCCCTGTAAATGTGGTCAGGACTAGGGAGTTCATCTGGGTCACCGAGACTGTAGTAACCGATCTTTTCCAGTCTAAGGCCAAGTGCGCCAGCCATGGCAGACATGGGCCATCCCGCGTTTGGACTCTCGATTGATCTCCTATCTCGTTCGAGAATTGCTTTGGAACGTTTCCAGTTCTCACCGACTAAAGCTGAGGCTAATACGATTGTGTAACCTGTTATGCGTGCGGGAAGATAGTTTGCTATGGTATCCATCTTCGCTGAGAACCAGCCAATATCTCTGTATTTCTGATCCTTGTATCCCACCATCGAGTCGAGCGTATTTATCACTCGATATGCTATTGCTCCTGGAGTGCTAAACAGGGCGAAGTAGAAAATCGGGGAACTGTAGCCATCAACAACTCCTTCAGCTATCGTTTCAACGTTTGCAGAGATCACGTGCTCGTCGTCAGCTTTCGAGAGATCTCTTCTGACACTCTTTTGACCTATTCTTCTCGCATCCTCAATCCTCTTGGATTCTAGTGCTTGAGCAACTGGTATCGCGTGTGAGTCCCATGATTTCAACGCGAAACTTGTCTTCAGGATGATGGCGGATACCACGACATATCCAACTGTCCCCAGATATTTGCTGGCAATAACCACAATTCCAATTGTTGGGATTGTGAAGAGTCCCACGCAGATTACGCACAGGAAGACTCCCGCAATTCGCATCTTGCCTGAACTTCTGCTCTTGAATAGTGATGCAAAACACGTGATGCTTCGCCCCATCCAGACCGTCGGGTGAACTTGTTCCGGAGGTTCTCCGAAGATCAAATCCAACAGCAACGCCAGTGCCAACACTAGCAGGTTGAGAAGAAAGAGCATCAGCAGATTCATTGACGAATCTTCATCCCGACGAGATCAAAAATCAACGTCATATCGAGGCTCCTTTCTACGGCTTCGACGATTCTTTCCAGACTACTTTCCCATTCTTCTTCGACCAATGTTGTCCTTGGTCTAGCGGTGATGCCTTTTCTTGCTGCCAGATATGCAATCACGCTTTCTCTGAGAGGCGGCTTGTCGAAGATGCCGTGCAAATAGCTTCCAAATATCAATCCTTTTTCATCGATCGCGCCATCGAAGAATGAAATCGTAGATTCTTGTCCTCTGAAGACTCTCAAGAGCGGTCTTGCGTTCGGTCCGAGCACCGTTTTCCCCATGTGTATTTCATATCCCGAGAGTTCTTGGTTCTGAGATTTCTCGACGAATGGCCCAGAGCCCAAGACTCTTGCCGAAACGAGTTCCGTGACTTTGTCGTAGGTCTCGAAAGAAGTATGAATGTCGAGTAGTCGTAATCCATTTACAGTCTTGGTCGATCCGGATTCTATCCCTTTCTCATCGAGTATAGTTTTTCCAAGCATCTGATAGCCTCCGCAGATACCGACAATTGGAATTCCATTGCTCGCCAAGTCCTGTATGACCGATGACATTCCGAGATTCCTGAGCCATTCAAGATCTTTGATCGTGTTCTTTGTCCCTGGCAGAATCACCATGTCCGCGTTCAGCAGGTCATCCTTTGACGCTACGAAAACCAGATTGACCATCGGATGAGTCTGTAATGATTCGAAATCTGTAAAGTTAGAGATTCTCGGAAAACGGATCACTGCAATCTTGATTGGTCTGGTGGTCTCAGCTTTGGTGTCTTCAAGCGAGACCGAATCCTCGTCTGGAAGACTCAAGCCATGGATGTATGGTAGGACTCCAATAACTGGTGTTCCAGTCATATTCTTCACTGTCTCTAAGCCAGGTTCCAGCAACTTCACGTCGCCACGGAATTTGTTGAGAATGAATCCTCGAACCTTGACTCTGTGCTCTGGCTTGAGCAGATTCATGGTGCCTATGATGCTTGCGAATGCTCCGCCTCTATCAATATCGGATACCAACAAGACCGGTGCATCTGCGAGTTCCGCAATTTTCATGTTGGCAATATCAAAATCGTATAGGTTGACTTCTGCTGGGCTTCCTGCGCCCTCGATTACAACTATGTCGTACTCTCGAGAGAGCTTCTGAAATGAATCTTTTACGCCTTCGAAGCCGATCGTTGAAGCAAAGTCTCGCCAGTAATCTTTGGCAGATATGTCGCGGAAAGGTTTTCCATGAAAGACTATCTGGCTCGTCATGTCACCTTTCGGTTTCAAGAGTATCGGGTTCATATTCGAAGTGAGTGGTACTCTAGCTGCGAAGGATTGGAAAGCTTGGGAACGGGCCACCTCTTCTCCGGAAACTGTGACAAATGAGTTGAGAGACATATTCTGGGCTTTGAAAGGCGCGACTCTGACTCCCTTGTTTGAAAAGATTCTGCACAAGGCTGCCACTATGATGCTTTTCCCTGCGTGTGAAGAGGTGCCCTGAACCATCAGCGCTTTAGCCATGTCTCAATCCTCTGAGTATTTCTTGTCTGGAGCACAAGAGTCGACCTTGGCATGCGCAGCCTTGCCTACGTTGCTGCTTCAAGGCGGATAGAACCTGCTCTGCAACTCGACGCCTATGTATCCAAGAACACTTCATACAACTCCACACAAAACCAGATCCAGAATCCAATTTGACAAGTTTTCCAGAAGTCTTTGTGTCGTGACAAGGGTAGAATGGGCAGAAACACCAAGTGCAATCTTGTCCCCAGAAATGACATGGGTAGTACTTGCATGACGGATAGGATCCAAGGGCTCTGTCCATAACGAATGCGCGACGAATTCTGTCATGTGTAACTCTGTTCAATTCTGTCTATTCCTGTTGAGCGTTTCTGTGGCGTTGCGTCAGCCATATATGTGAGATTCATGGGGAATATAGGGCTTAGGATGGATAAGCCAGCCATGCGATTCAGATACCTCGGCATTCTGCTAACAACTCTCGCGTTCTTAGGGCTTAGCTTCGGTTCATTCCACGGATTAGTCAGTGCTAACGCAAGTGATGGTTTTCCCATTTCGATTGTGGACGATTTCGGAAGGAATGTGACAATTCAACGAATGCCGGAGAGAATTGTTTCGCTGTCTCCGAGTTGTACAGAGACACTGTTTGCTGTTGGTGCAGGTCCGAACGTGGTTGGAGTTACTAGCTACTGTGACTATCCGCCTGAGGTTCTGGTTCGGGTCAAGGATGGGACCCTAAAAATTGTCGGAGGATTTTCGGATCCAAACATTGAGATCATTGTTGGTCTTGGAGCTGATTTGATTGTGGCATCCAGTGATCTTCAAGGAGATATCGTTTCCAGCATGGAATCAAAAGGTCTCACGGTGGTTGGTTTGATGCCAAAGACAGTTGATGACATAGTTGAGGACGTGAGGTTGGTCGGCAGGATTGTGGGAGAATATGCGCCTGCATCAAGATTAGCGGAAAGTATGCGCGACAGAATCGATGTTGTTCTCAATAAGACCGAGCGTGCTTTGAGTCGTCCGAGAGTCTACTATGAGGTTTGGTACGATCCTTTGATGAGTGTTGGGCAGGGCACTTACATAAACGATCTAGTCGCCATGGCCGGTGGCGTCAATATTTTTTCAGCATCAAGCTCTCCTTACCCAGTGGTCAATTCTGAGACAATCATAGAGGCGAACCCCGAGGTAATCTTCGTCGCCAAAGGATACATGGGTTTGGCGATTGAAGAGACTAG
>CAYGZB010000038.1:5684-8334 GCA_964354325.1 uncultured Candidatus Bathyarchaeia archaeon
GCAACTATTGAAAAAGGGAACACACACGGTCAAGATACTGAATAGCACATTTGTCGTCAATGGAAACAGACTGCAGTTTCTAGGCTGGTCAGGAGTCACATCGGCAAGAGATCAACAGGTCTCACTCAACATTAGTTCAGATTCAGTGCTGACTGCAAACTACTACACGTTGACAAACGCTTCATCAGGTTCAAGACCATGGCTAACCTACGTCTTGGTTACGGTGGCAGTAGTTGCTGTGCTGGCGCTCGCTGCGATCGCGCTCAAAGTTGGGTTCAGGCATCGTGAAATCAGTTGACAGCCCAGCAGAATCAGGTTATTCGTGGTCGTCTTCGAAGTAGATCCACACTTCTCACCTTGTTAGTGGCATCAGTTGCAGTTTTCATTATCTCATTATCAATAGGTCCAACCAAGATCTCGCCAGACGAAGTACTTCGCCTACTTGTCGGTCGCCTTTTCGGGGCTTACCCTGCTTCTGAATCAACTGAATTGATAATTTTTCAGATTCGTCTGCCAAGAGTCATTGCGGGAGCCGCGGTTGGAGCTTCACTTTCGGTCGCAGGAGTAGCATTTCAGGGTGTCTTCAGGAATTCCATGGCTGATCCATATGTCCTGGGAGTCTCTTCGGGCGCAGCAATGGGCGCGGCTTTGTCAATAGTTATCGGGGCTCGTATCGGAGTCCCGCTACTCGGCGACATTCCTTTGCTTGCCTTCATAGGTGCACTGCTGACGATTCTGACCGTGTACAATGTGGCGAGAGTTGGGTCGAGGGTTCCCGTAACAAACCTGTTGCTTTCTGGAATCGCTTTCAGCATTTTTCTCTCTGCAGTCGTGGCTCTGCTTGAGGTCTTTGCAGGATCGGAGTTGCACGCACTTGTCTTTTGGATGATTGGCGGATTCTCTTATGTTGAGCTTCGAGATTTACTAATTATCATGCCGTTTGCAGCGCTGGGAATCGGAATCATATACCTCTATTCAAGAGATCTAAACATCCTACAGCTGGGCGAAGAGGAGGCTCGACATCTCGGGGTTGAAACGGAGAGAACGAAGAAGATCTTGATAGTGGTTGGCTCATTAGCGACGGCGTCTGCCGTTTCAATAAGTGGAATCATAGGGTTCGTCGGACTTGTCATCCCACACATAACACGCTTGATTGTCGGACCTGACCACAGAACATTGACCCCTGCTTCTATGTTGTTCGGTGCGATCTTCATCATGTTATGTGACTCGTTTGGGAGAACAGTTCTGGCTCCCATCGATCTGCCGGTCGGAATCGTTACAGCCCTTTCAGGTGGGCCATTCTTCATCTATCTTCTCCGAAAGAAAAAGGGCTCCTATGAAACGTAGGTGAAAAGTTTGCCAGGTCGAATTCTCGTTCATGGTATCGAATGCTGCTACGGCTCCAAGATCATCTTGGAGAAAGTGGAGCTGAACGCCGAACCTGGAGAGATGGTTGGCATTCTGGGACCCAACGGCGCAGGAAAGACTACACTCCTGCGAACGATCAGCAAAGCGTTGAAGCCTAGCATGGGAACAGTGCTTCTTGATGACCGGGACATCTACTCAATGAGTCAGATAGAAATTGCGAGAGAAATGGCCGTTGTGCCCCAGGCTTCAACATCAACCCCGAACTTTACTGCTCTCGAAATTGTGCTTATGGGACGAAACCCCTTCCTGAAACGACTGGAACACGAAGGTGACAGTGATCTTGCCATCGCGAAGGAATCAATGGAGCTAACTGGAACTTGGCACCTTGCAGATAGGCTGGTGTCAGAGCTTAGTGGAGGAGAACGGCAGAAGGTCACGATAGCCCGCGCATTGACCCAACAACCTAAAGTGCTGCTGCTGGATGAACCGACTCTTCATCTAGATATTGCCAGTCAGATCGAAATTATGGAACTTGTGAAGCGTCTCTGCGCTGACAAGAAACTCACCGTCCTTTCAGTTTTCCATGATTTCAATCTTGCCGCGAGATACTGTGACAAGATCATCTTAATCGCCAAAAGAAAGATACTCGCAGCTGGACGACCACAAGACGTTCTCACGAAAAACAACATATCCAGCGTCTATGGGGTTGAGGTTTCGATAAAACGCCACCCCGTAACCGGCTCGATCTATACAATGCCCATCCCATCTTCTGCTAGACCGAGAAAAAGTCAAAGCAAAGGTGAAGTTCACGTGATTTGCGGGGGTGGAACGGGCGCAGAAATCATGCGCCGCATGGTTGAGTCGGGTTGGGCTGTCAGCGCAGGGGTACTAAATCTATTAGATTCAGACTACGAAAGCGCTGAGGCCTTGAAAGTATCCATCATAAGTGAAGCTCCATTCTCCACAATATCTGAAGATGCATCGAAAGGAAATCTTCGAAGAATAGGCAAGGTCTCGGCAGTGGTTGTAACTGATTTTCCAGTAGGATATGGCAACTTAAGAAACCTTGAAACCGCAGTAACCGCCGTCGAGAAAAAAGTACCAACTATCGTGATTAGAGGTTCCTCGATTCAGGAAAGAGACTTCACGTCGGGAGAAGCAGGCAAATACTACAAGCAACTCTTGGAAAAAGGAGCAATAGTTGCGGAATCAGTTGATCAAGCCTTGAACCTCGTCGACAAGTATGCCCGACAGCCAGAACATAATTAGTTGAATTGAATAC
>CAYGZB010000039.1:0-8312 GCA_964354325.1 uncultured Candidatus Bathyarchaeia archaeon
TGGGGAAATGTTGCAGAAGGCTAGTCAAATAATCGAGTTTTACCGAAGCTTCCTTGTGAGGCTTGCTGCTTATCTTCACTTTCTCTTTCCATCCGAAGCAGTTGATCGGCTGATCGACTTCATATGGGAACTGGAGACGGCGTCGAGAAAACGCACATCCATCCAAAAAGACGCTCTACATTCAACTTCTCCAAATCCATCAACGGAGGCAAAACCACAGGAACCACCTAAGATCAAGACTCAAGCAAGAGTAATCGGATGGATATAGTGATGATGAAGATGACACATTTGAGGAATCGTCGTGATGAGACTTCCTTGAAGTTAGATCTACATGTGCATACAACATTTTCAGGTATTCCTAACTATCCGTTTCTAAGAGACAGCACCATCACTTTAGAGGATGTCATTGAACTAAGTCAAGAAAAGAATATTGACGGTGTAGCGATTACTGACCATAACACGATTGCGGGGGCTGTCAGACTCAAGGAATATGTGAAAAGAAGAAATCTGAACCTTAGCGTAATTGTAGGAGAAGAAGTCAGAACCTTGTCGGGAGACGTAGTTGCCATTGATATAGACTCGAGAATAAAACATGGAACTAGTGTCGAAGAGACACTTGATAGAATAAGAGAATGCAACGGTCTGGCGGTGGCTTGCCATCCTTACGCTGGGAATGGTGTAGGAGAAAAGATGGTGAAGACACATAAGTTTGACATCATTGAGACACTGAATTCCTGCGCTTCTCGGACCGCGAATATCAAAGCGAAAGAACTCGCACGATCTCTAGGCTTGCCTGAGATAGGGGGAAGCGATGCTCACAGACCAGAGATTTTTGGAAATGCGGTTACAGAGGTGGCTGAAGACCTAGCCATACGCGAGTCTCTCGAGAAAGGGCTAACGAAAGTCCAAGGGGAAGAGAGCCCAAAAATACATCGAATTACAAGAGTTCTTTATCGAATAAGAAAGCCTCAATACTTGTTTCGTAATCCATTCAGCTGAAGCGTCTATGGCTCTGCGTTCGATTTTCATCTTGTCTTTTGCGATTTCAGTCTTATCAGAAAGTCGGTTATGGTCTTCTCGATCTCTTCAGCATTCTCCAAAACCGTGATATGCTCCATCTTCCTCAGCTTGGCAACATTTTCAACGTCGACATCACGTATCTGGAGTCTTAGAAGCTTGCCGTCGGGCAGTATGGTTTCCACCTTTCCCTTCTTGCTGTCGACAGGATAGATGTACACCGGAACCATCGCCTTCGCAGCCTGGGACACTGCATTGGTGATCAACGTATCAGCTATGCCATTGGCTATCTTAGCCACGGTGTTGGCGGTTGTTGGAGCGACAAGAAAAATGTCATAATGGCCCGTCTGCAATTTTCCCGCCAAAAAAGGCGTGTTGGCATTGACCTCGACTTGAATCTGGGAAAACTGGTTCTTCAACGTGTCCCACAGCTTGTACCATTTCAAGACCATCTCGCCACTCTTGGATGCGTACAAGTCGATATTGAGAGAGTGTTTGACCTTCAGATCCGTCATCATCGATGAGATCTGTTCTATCTTGTCGCCGCATCCGGTTATTCCCCATGCGATCCTTACCATTTACATTGAACCCCTAGCCCCTAGACCCTTCACTTCTTCCAGCACCAGATAGAATCTCTTCACAGTCTTTCTCAAGGTTCTCATCCCCTCGTCGTCTTCCTCGACACCAGTCTTCCCCTTGTCTTGCGACCAAAATGTGGCACCTAGGTTGGAGCCCCACGACCCACCCCCCACAGGAATCATTTCGTTTATGATGTAGAAGTCATGTATGCATCTCAAGGCAGATTCCTGTCCACCATTTCTATCCCCGCCAATAGCTATACCCATCCCAACTTTTCCTCTCAATGCAGCGGGATCCTTCGCAAGTATCGCCCTGCACCGATCCATAACCGTCTTCAACTGACCACTTACATTCCCTTGATATGCGGGGGTTCCGAATACGACTCCGTCAGCCCACGTCAATTCATCATAGAACTTCTGAACATCATCTTTGAAGACACAGCCTTCTTTTGTCCTGACACAGTAGTCGCAGTGCGTGCAATACTTGATGTCCTTGCCACTCACCGAGTAGTATCTAGCTTCGCAACCTTTCTCTCTCAGCATTTCAAGCGCATGGTTGACTGCGAAATGGGTGCCCTGCAGTCGAGGACTTCCACTGACTCCCAGTATTCTCATTCAGAATCCTCAATTGAGAGAAAGGCTCCTCTTTACAATCTTTTTGATATTCACTTACGAAGTGCTCTCCTCTCCCACAGCATGGCATACTCAGCACAATATAGGGAGTCTTCTGATTCGCTGACCGCACTTTTAGTATCTAGCGTTCGTCTAGCCACCAGATATGAAGGGATAGAAGGCTACGGAGTCTCCATCGTGGATCCCTGTTTTCAAACCTTGAAGCCCGCGAACGTCCACTTGATTAATGGCAACGATAACCCCATATCGGAGTTCACGACTTTTCGGGTCGATCAGATTCTTCTCGAAACCACCATACTTCTTGTCGAGAACTCTAATCAAGTCTTGAACAGTGGTCTCTTCTCCAACCTCAATCTCTTCGTTCCTGAAAGCAAGATCGGTTACGAATTGTGTCACTTTCACCCTTGACATTCCAGAGACCACGACTTCGTTTTCGACTACCAGACTGGTCACTTCTATGATATCAAGAATTCTAGAGTCCTGATGCACCTAGTTCAAGAGTTATATGATCCAACAAAATACCCACTGCGCACGGACAGTACAGATGTCATCTTGAATCCCTGTCCATGATTAGCCCACCACGAGAAGATCAACACATGGATGACAACAAACTGGGATCAATACTTGTATTGGTTGCGGCTGCTAGTCTGGGTTCACTCGGAGTCCTTGGGAAGATTGCATATGGACAAGGACTTACCATTGCCACCGTGCTGGCTCTCCGTTTCACGATCGGATCTGCGGCTTTCTTTTCCATACTTGGAATTACTGCGACGTGGAAACGAGCTACGTGTGCAAAACGCGACAGCAAGTCCACTCAACCCCTTGCTATTCTAAGAGGACGCAAACTCTACATTGCGGTTGCACTCGGCAGTCTTGGATATGGTGTCATGAGCGGACTATTCTTCTGGGGACTCCGGTTCATGTCTCCGGGGATGGCCGCGATCACTTTCTACACATACCCAATATTTGTGATTCTCATCTCATCCGCAGTTCTACGAGAGAAGATCACGAAATACACCGTGTTCGCACTTCTGCTTGCCTTTTGTGGAGTGACGTTGATAACGGGACTGGACCGTGCCAACGCAGACCCGCGAGGCATGATGATAGTCCTCGTATCCGCACTAATCTTCGCGGCCTACGTGACCGTCAGCCGCGCTGTCCTTGCTGAGGTCGACGCACGAGTACTTACAGCTCATGTCCTTCCCTCAGCTGCTTTTACTTTCATAATCTATGGCAGCTTGACCTCCCAACTATCCTTACCTTCGACAATGAATGGGTGGATCGCGGGAATTCTCCTAGGCGTCGTGGCTACAGCGATTCCAGTCTTTGCCTTCTTGGCAGGACTTTCTCGAATAGGAGCCACTCATGCAAGTATTCTGATGACGTTTGAACCTGTTGTGGCAGTTCTACTGGCTTCTGCGCTACTAGGTGATCCAATTAGCTGGGTAACCGTAGTCGGGGGCAGTTTGGTGCTTGCCGCGACTGTTCTGATTCACAGGACATAGATCAAAGAGATCCAAGTCAAAGTGAATTCAACACGATTGAATGCACATAGACTACTGAATGATCCGTTCTCTAGAATTGAGTTTTCATCGTAATTGCGATGCAACCATTCACTGAACGTATACAGTTTATATTGTGGTCGAGGAAGCTATTCTGCGCACCTTCATGGTGGTTAAGTTTGCCTAGTGAGATCAAAGATGTTGACAGATTTCTCAGCCTTTCTGAGACTGCGACAGAGTGCCGGGTCAAAAGGACTGGGGATACAGTGAAGTTGAAACTTCGAACCCCAACAATGCTCTACACAATCAAACTAGACGTCGCTGCAGCCGAGGATCTAATCAAGAAAGTAAAGTGTGAAGTCAAAGAAGTGTAGCTAGGGATCGATTCCTTTCTGCCTGTAAGACAACTGAGTCTATTTGATCTTTTGCCCGCAGTTCTGGCAAAAGCTCGAGTCCGTTGGTATAGCTGCTCCGCAGAACTTGCAGTACATGCCACTGGTCATAGTCGGCGCTGGCGGACCGTATGTTGTTGCAGGCGGTGGGTACGTGACTCCGGGGACTCCTTCATTGTATACCAGTGCGGCGGACCTCGCGACGAAGACACCAAAGATCGGGGAAATAATCAAAGAGATTATCCAACCAACATATGGAATTGCTGATATTCCGCCTACAATCAGTGCGAGCACGAACATGACGATTATCCAAGCTAAGTATTTTCCCCATCCAATTCTTCCGATGATCTTCAGGATTTCACGGAACGCAAATGCTTTCCCGAAACTGTTCTGTTTGATCATGTAGACGATCCCCATCGCGGCCACTATTGCGATAAAGAACGCGACCACAATACCAACAATTGCCAAGCCTATTCCAAGCGGCCCCATGCTCCAGAATCCATAGCCGTATCCGTATCCTGGCATGACAGCAAAAGCCACTCCGGAGAGAATAAGGATCATTGGAATAATCATGTATAGGATTCCCGCAACTGCAAGCTTCAGCCCCTGAACAAACATCTGACCGTAGCCTTCAACCTTCGGAACCTCATTTGAGCCGGGGCTTTCTCTAACAACCTTTGCGAAGTACCCACCAACGATCAGGTTCACGATCGGAACAATATCCAACACAATTAGGATGATGAGCCTGCCAATGTCACCGAAGAGCTTCTTTGCATATTCGAGAGAATTCCCAATTATTCCTCCAAGATCCAATTCTCTTCACAACTCTCACTTAGAGTCTTGGTTGAATATAACAGCTTCGAGAAAGAAAGCTGACTATCCTCCATGAACCAGCGGTATCACAACTACTTCATCTCCATCCTTCAGCTCCGTCTCGAGTCCGTTAAGCGAGCTGATTTCTCTTCCGTTGACAAGAACCACGTTGTTCGGCCTTGGATCATTCAGCTCTGGGTCGATGAGAATCCTCCTGAATGCTTCATTTCCAACGAGCTCAGGGAGTTGGTTAACAAGTTCGCCGATTTTCTTTCCAGCGCCCATGTCCAAAACAAATAATTCTTTTCCAACTATGCTTCGATGGACGCCTAGAAATTTCACGGTCACATTCATATTCGATACGGCCTCGTGCCGGACTCAGCATATCTGACTAGTGCTCATTGAAGAGGAAAACCTCTTCATCATATCTTCTTCCTTCGATAACAGATCCGGCTGGCGCCCGTCTTACATTTCTTGAGTTTAACATATCTAGGAATTTTCGGTTCACTTCTGCCGTCGTTAGTTTCTCATCTTTCAACAGATCGAAAGGAACATCAAGTTCAAGCGGTCTAGCGGGGACCGTGTGTCTTGTCACTTTGTGCGGAAAAGGTTCGTCGCGAACTCCTTGCTTCAAGACATCGCTCTTCTTGATCGGTGGAATTGCGAAAACCATGTCAACCTTGCCTGTCTTCAATTGTTTCTCTGCATCAGATGCCGTTTCATATCCAACGTTCAATCCTGAGGTTATCAGTTGATTTTCAAGTTTCTTGACTACCGCAAAAGCTGACTTGACATCTTGGCCGCCATTCATAACCTGGACACAGCTATCGCGCATTATGAGAAGGGCGTCTGCCAACCCTGCCTCAAGTGCTTTCATACCTTCATCATATTTTGACTTTTTCAATTTGAGACCGAGAGTTCTGGCTGATTCTGTGACTCGTTGTTCAACTCGGTCACCTTTCAGTGTCCTGTACCATTCGAAAAGGCCAATGGTCGGATTGTTGTAGTCCACAAGGCATACGGGCATTCTGCGGCAGCCAATCTTTCTTAGGGCCGCAACGCGATGCATCCCATCTAGGACCACAAGAGAATTCTTGTCAACCATCACAGGATTTCTAAGGACTTTGTCCTTAACTATTGATTCGGCAAGTTGATCCACTACCTCAGGAATAACCTCTTCATGAATGTGAAGTCTGTCAAGATCTATCAAAGCTATTTCAAGACAAACATCGCTTTCCTTTATTCTGTAAGACTCCATTGTATACAACTTCCGGTAGATTTCCTATCATCCATCGTTCTAGAATCTATCTATTGTTTCTCAAAAACTCCCCAACGAGCTTAGACGCTACGTCCACGACCATGCTTGTCTTCTCTATGATGGTTTTCTTGGTCAACTTAGATTGCGGCTCTGATATTTCCTGCATTAGCCTCCTAATTCGGCCTAACAACATGACCAGCGGTTCGTCTTTATAGTGTTCTCCTACCAAGTATTCCGAGACAGCGACGTCCAGGTACTCGGGTTGACCTAGCGCATATTGTATCGAAAGCTGAGCCTTTCTCAACGCTATTGTGGAAAGATCCTTGACTGTCTCAACCATAGAAGCTTCAGACGCAAGCGAGAAATCGACTTTCGCTTCCTTAAGATATCGAAGGGACCACGATCTGAAAGATTCTCCCACAAAAGAAGGTGTCAAGGAACATTCCGAAATTGAAGAGAATCTGTCACATTAATATGCTCAGATAAGCACGTTTCTTATATCCAGATCCAGAGAGATCCTTCAATTATTGCTCGGGGCCCGTCTCGCCGGTGACCTCGGTTGCTGTCTCCAGATTCTTTCTAGCTTCCTCAACTATTCTAAGCCGAGTAGCATACCCAGCTACCCTATTCCTCAACCTCTTTGTATCGAGAGGGAAAAACTCTGCGATAGCTTTTTTGTTAGCCTCAAAATCCGCACTCAACCTATCAGGGTACCGTTCCATTAGCTCCCTAGCAGTTCTCTTGACCATTTCTGTTCTTACCTTTCCCATCGACGATCCTCCAAAGACATCAGTTCTTCTAAGCTCTAGAGTCTTGTGAACCAGATGACTTGGCCGGCATATAGGTCTAGACCCTATTAAGCTTCACGAAGGTCCATTTGTGAACGTGTTCTGTGCAAATGAAGCTGATCTCCTCAAGGCTTCAAAGAACGATGGAAGTTTTCCAGCATCCGGCTTGCCATTGTCTGATTTGGAGATCTTTGAGAAACAATCATCTGTTTTTGCATTATTCTCATATTTTCTGGCTAAATCAGACCGTTTCAACAACCTTTGGATGTATATGACAGCTCGATCTTGTGTGGGTATAGAAATAATCTATTTCAGCCTTTTTTTCTCTTATACTATCCAATACGCCCCCAAAAACAAATTTTTAAGTATTTCCTTACATTAAAAGTATGTTTTGGGGATAATTCATGACTAACGGGGAACTCTCGACATCGGCGGTTCATAGGCTCATTGAAAAAGCTGGCGCGAGCCGAGTCGGAGATGACGCGGTGGAGGCCTTGAGGAAGATGCTTGAGGAGCTTGCGGTCCGGGTGGGGAAAGAGGCATGGGAATTGGCAACTCACGCAGGAAGAAAGACGGTTAAATCGGAAGACATCTATCTCTCCGCTAAGAGAATAATTCGAGAATAGATGGATCTTCGCGGAAATTTCAGAAAGCTTCATTGTAGACCGTGGGAAAGTCGTTTCTCCTCAGATCTAGTCGATCGAGAAGACATAACCGTAAATGTTCCTTCTCGAAGTCGAACAAAAACATATTTACCGACAGATCTTCATCTACGCCTACGCTGGCACATGCTCCGGTAGTATAGACCGGTCAAGGTTTGCGCCGAAAGTATGGCGGACTCTCGAAAGCAATTTAGAGATATCCGCCGACGCGGGTTCAAAAGCGGATAGTCCGCTGAAAATCCCGCCCGGAGCACCATTCCAGCGGTAGAGGCGCTTAGATTCTATGCGCGTGATCGTTGTTACGGGGACACCAGGCGTGGGCAAATCTCAGTTCTCTCATCTCTTGGCAAAGAAAACTGGAGCAATCCACGTAGACATTGGAAAGGTCGCTCTCGATGAAGGGTTCACTCTTGGCAAGGATCCCCTCAGACAGACAAAGATTGCAGACATCGAAAAGATATCAGGATGGATTGGCAAGATCATACGTGAATCCAGAAAGGATGTCATTGTTGATGGACACTATGCCTCAGCTATCGTCCCCAAGGAACATGTCAGATTGGCCATAGTTCTGAGATGCGAACCAAGTGAACTCCTAAAAAGGTTGAAAAGAAAAGAATTTCCAAAGAAAAAAGCGCTTGAAAACGTCGCAGCTGAAATACTAGATTCATG
>CAYGZB010000040.1:0-8137 GCA_964354325.1 uncultured Candidatus Bathyarchaeia archaeon
TTGAAACTTCAAACTTTGATGTTTGTATTTC
This sequence comes from uncultured Candidatus Bathyarchaeia archaeon, assembly GCA_964354325.1. Lineage (GTDB taxonomy): Archaea > Thermoproteota > Bathyarchaeia > 40CM-2-53-6 > CAVXDP01 > CAVXDP01. The sequence continues at coordinate 32 of CAYGZB010000040.1, forward strand.
GTAATAGAGGCTGCTTACCCATAGCAGGCTTCGAAAGTGGTTCATCAGTTCGCTGGCATAATTACTAAGAGAACTTCAAGCTTGATATGCCACTTTATCTGACCTAATTTTCCTCTGGGGTTGCTTCCTGATTTCGTTAACTGCTTGACTAGCTGCCCAAAAAACTGAAGAAGATAGGATATCGAAAGACGCTTGATTTCAAAGGTGGAAAAAGAAGCTGGACCCACGGTGGCCTCGAACTGGAAAAGTCATGAAGAACATAGATCACGTTATTCGGATCACGTCGCGAACAAGCTAGGCATGTTAGGCATTTGCACCTAGTAAGATGCGGGTCCCCGCTGGCCCGCCAATGATCAATTATGCCATAATCAATTGAGACAAGACAGTCGTGATTTCGTTATCCCTTTCTAAATTCTGATGTTAGGCTTGGGATTTATTGCAGCTTGGACAGAAAGTTGAACCTTCCTGAACATCAGCTCCGCAGAATCTACATTTTGAAGTGTTCCTCGTAGGTTCAACTGGTCTAGCTGGACGCGTGGTGTAGTTCGGCCTTGCAGCTCCCGCGAAACACACAATCAATCCGAAGATTACTAGAAGCCCGCCTCCAAACTCGAGAAGAATCGTTATGGCTGCAAGTGAAATGCCTCTTGTGATCAAGGGTTTTGACAAATCAGCCAGCCAAGATCTCAGCAGTGTTGTTTGGTAGAGTTCGGAAGACAGACCAAACTGGTACAGTATGAAACCAACAACAAGCATCATTGAACCGATGAGGAATACTGTTCTTCTCATGTATTGACACTTGACCTGCGTCACACGCTACGTCTTATATAATCTTTCAATTCAAGCGTTTTCTGAATTACTGTGAGTTCACACTCGCAAATGACTCTATGCGCTCAGTTTCAACTTTTGAAGTGTTCCCATCCAACGGGCTCTATCTCACTTTCTCTTTTTGCAGACGTTCGCAAGAAAACATGTTCATCTTCCGTGGTCTCACCTATCCTGTAGAGTCTTGCCCCAACTTTTCTCGCTGAAGCTTCTGCATTGTTCCAGCCATCTGGTCGTACGGTAAACACAAGTTCGAATTCCTCTCCTCCGTTGAGAACAAGCTTACTCAGATCCAGTCGTGTAATATCCGCAAATCTCTTTGCGGCCGGGCTTGCGGGGAGAGTGTTCACAACAAAACCCACATGACTCATTTTGGATAGTTCGTGTAGCGACCATGCGAGGCCATCGCTAGAATCAATCGAGGAAGTCACCACGCCGGATCTGGCTAGGGCCAGCCCCAATTTGAGCTGAGCCTTTGGGAAGAGCACGCTTCTAACGAGTTGCCTTCGCAAGTATGATGGTACCGCGGTCTTGTTCAACAAGATCTTGAGTCCGGCGGTTTCCTTTCCGAACAGTCCAGTAACCGCCAGAATGTCACCGGGTTTGGCTCCGCTTCTGGGAACAATGCCCCCTTTCTTTGCCAATCCAAACCCAAGACAGTCAACTACTAGATTCGAAGTCTCGTCAGTATCTCCTCCTATGATGTATGTGCCGTATTCCCTTGCCCCTGCTTCCATTCCCAGGGCCAATTCCTTGAGATTCCTTCTCGAGAAATCTCTAGGTATTCCAACGGAAGTCAGCAAAGCGATGGGTCTTACTCCCTTAGAAGCGAAATCGCTTACTGTCACGACAATTGCCTTTCGCCCCATTTGTCGTGGCGTCATCTGTGTTGGCGCGTCGGTCAGGTCAACAAACATGTCAGACTTCAGCACTGCAACTTTGTTGTCATCTATGTCCACAGCCGCGACGTCGTCTCCAAAAGGCAAAGCCATTCTCGGCATTTTTCGAAATGATTCTTGGAAGATTTGTATGATCTTTCTTTCTCCCAAAGTCTTAGCTTGAGACAATGAAGTTCACCAATGCTATTTGCCCATTGTATAAGGACCAGTGAATTCTTAAGGTCCTGTGTGCAGTGTGGCTTTGCGCCCCGGTGGCTCAGCCTGGTAGATGCTAATTGCACCGGAGAGCGACGGCTTCGTAAGCCGTAAGTCCCGGGATCGAAGCCCGGCCGGGGCTCTATTTCTTTCTCTCGTTTTTGGTGGCGGACCTTATTGAGGATTCGACTTATGAGATCTTACCAAGCTGCGCGTGGAACGAGGTCTTGTAGGTCCGTTTTCTCTCAATTGCCATTTCAGTCAGTCCAGACGGAAACGTGACACCATTCAGTCTTCTGGAGCCCTTCCTGAAGTCCTCTACGGCATCATCAAACCAGCATAGCACGTACCGGTCCTGTTTTCCTCTGGCCGTCGATACTTGATCAAGATCGCCCATAAGCACAAAAAAGTCGTCTATCTCGCCTTTGAATCCACCATCTTGAGCTGTCTCTATCGCAATACTCTTCGCTTTGACAACTGCGAAAGCGTCTGTCTCAGGTTTGTCAAGTCTCTCATGATAGAAGGTTATTGTGGGTTTCTTCCATTCAATTCCCAAAACTGATCCACAAAATCCAACTTGTACAATTCCCTGTAATAACATATTCGAAATCATGATTCTTGCCCTTGTGATTTGACTCGTGCCCTTTTCTTCTGTTTGGTTCTCGAGAGTATCTCGTCAGTCCAGCTTTTGTCCAATGGCTTGTCAGACAATATTAGGTAGTTATCTTCGTTTTCGAATGCTATCGCGAAATCTTTTGATGACTTCCGTATCACTTCGAGTATTATTCCTGTTTTGTCTTCGTCGTCTCTGGGCGTGATCTTCCAAGTCGGCATCCAAAACCCTGATCTATTCTGATCCTTTGGGATTCTTCCCACTCTGATAATTGAGTTTATACTCGGGATTGGAAAGAGGTTCCTCTCCCGAACACCTAGAAGCTTCACAGCCTTCGACAGTTTCATCTTCGCAAAACTTCTGATTGTCGGGGCCATCTAGATCGATGTGAAACCCTTTACGGTCTCAGTGTCAAATCTTCGTATTGCCTCGCTAACAAGCTTGACTGCGTTAGCTGCGTCTTCAAAGCTGAAAAGACCAACATGTGAGTGTATGTGTCTTGTGGGTACACCAACTACTATGCTCGGGCATCCACCCTTGCTCATATGAATTCTGCCAGCATCCGTGCCTCCTCGAGAGACCATGGACAACTGGTAAGGTATGTGCATCTGCTCTGCGGTCTCTATCATGAACTTCTTCAAGTGCTGATTCGGAATCATTGAAGCGTCAAAAGTCAGTATGCTAGGCCCTTTCCCCATTCTAGACGGAGCTTCATGCGGCTTGATTCCTGGGACATCACCGGATATGTCGACTTCACATACGATAGCAACATCAGGTTCGATAAGAAAGGCCGATGTCGAAGCTCCTCTAAGCCCCACTTCTTCTTGGACGGTAGCCACGCCATAAACCGTATTGGGATGATTGATTCCTTCATCCTTGAGTCGCTTCATGGCCTCCATGGCTACGAATGTCCCAGTCCGATCATCGAATCCTTTTCCCATCGCTATTCTTCCTTCTCTCAACAAAACAAAAGGAGACCAAGGCACAGCTGCATCACCTATACGAACCCCCAGGTTCTCAGCCTCTTCACGGCTTGTGACGCCAACATCAATGAACATATGATCCTTTTTGACAACCTTGTTCGCCTCTTCTTCTGGCATAAGGTGCGGTGGCTTAGAGGCTATGACGCCGAGAACATCTCCTTTTGCCGTTCGAACGGTCACTCTCTGTGAGAGAAGAACTTGATCAGACCATCCTCCCAAAGGATTGAATGTCAAGAAACCGGTATCCTTGTCGATTCCACTAATCACGAATCCCACCTCATCGATATGGCCAGCCAACAGAACCTTTGGAGAATCGGCTGACCCCTTCTTCTTGAAGATCAAGGAGCCGAGTTTATCGGTCTGCATATCGTCACAAAATGTCTGGACGTATCGTTTCACAATCAGTGCTGATTCACGTTCGTATCCTGCAGGTCCAAATGACTCGCTGAGTTCTCTCAGAACTTGGATAGATTTCTCAGTGAACAACGTCCTCAACCACCCTCTACTAAATCACCTAACAGCGTTATATCTGCTTCACTGACTGCTCGAATTCGTGAGATGTAAAAGACATAATGCTCGCGTTTCGAATGCTGAAAGCTTAATGTACATCGTTCCCACGAATAAGGTCTCGAGTGCGGGGGTAGGCCTGGAATGCGGGGGTTGGTCGCAGCCCTCCAATGCCAAACCTCCAAAGGGGCGAAGCCAGGTCAAAGAAGGTCTAAGATCTAGACCTGTGAAAGCGCAGGACTGAGAGCACCAAAATCTCGTCCACAGGCTCCTGTCCCGCAGGGGTTCGTGATCGGGTACAAACCCGACGAAAGGGTTCAAATCCCACCCCCCGCACCAAAAACCTTTGATTCTTGCAACTCTCGTCTTTACGAGAGATCAAGAAAAGAATTCATTCACAGAATTGTGCGAGCAAAGTAAGTACAAGAATTGTCCAGTTGCCTGGACACAAGTGAAAAAGAGAATTGCAGAAGATGCAGGGTTCATTTTCGAGTTGAAGCAGGCGTTCAACAACTGCAATCAATTCGGTCAGAACGAATTGTTCAGGAGGTTCCCAGACCGGAACCCGTAACTATAATATAGAACCCTAGGCAAAACGTCAGTTTCGAGCGGACAAGAATGACGGAAAATACCAGAATATTTGGATTGCCTGCAGACAAGGGACGCTGGATCCTGGTTGCCCTCGGTTTGGTAATGAACCTCTGTCTAGGCACAGTCTATTCATGGAGTGTCTTTAGAAAACCACTTGAACAAATGTTTGAGGTTGGAGCAACCGAGAGTGGTTTGCCCTATATGTTATTCCTCGCCTTCTTCGCTATGTTGATGCCGGTTGCTGGAAGGTTCTTGAACAGGTATGGTCCCAAGATCGTTACGATTCTGGGAGGTGTAGTGGTTGGCTTAGGTTGGATCCTATCCAGCTTCGCCAATAGCATGTTGCTTCTAAACGTGACTTATGGCATAATTGCTGGAAGCGGAGTAGGCTTATCCTACGGGGGACCGATCGCAGTATCAACAAAATGGTTTCCAGATAGAAAAGGGGTTGCCGTTGGTCTAACCGTACTGGGGTTTGGACTTTCACCCCTATTGACGGCTCCGCTATCTAAGATGTCCATTGACTTGTATGGGCCTCTTCAAACATTTGCGATACTGGGCGTAGTCTTTCTTGTTCTTCTCGTCCTGTTGTCGATTCCATTGAAGTTTCCTCCTTCAGGGTGGACTCCTACTGGATGGAAGGCATCTCAAACCGGTCTTAGCATGACGGACTTTGAAACCTCAAAGATGATCAGGACATCTACCTTCTATGGACTTTGGGTGTGCTACATCATTGGAACCTTGAGCGGACTGATGGCGATCGGCATCTCAAGCCCCGTCGGACAAGAGGTCACAAAGCTAAGTCCAGCCATGGCAGCAATCGCAGTTTCAGTATTTGCCATATTCAACGGAATCGGAAGGCCTCTGTTCGGATGGCTTACTGACCGTCTCTCTCCAAGATATTCTGCAATCATAGCCTTCGCAATAGTATTCGCAGCTTCAATAGGAATGCTAAGCGCGAAAGAAGGCACCATGATACTTTACATTGGCTGTTTCATAGGATTCTGGTTGACATTAGGCGGATGGCTTGCCATAGCACCAACAGCCACTCCAACATTCTTCGGTGCAAAGAACAACGCCAAGAACTACGGCGTAGTGTTCACAGCCTACGGTTTAGGTGCAGTATTGGGAACATTGACATCCGGAATACTGAGAGATATGTTCGGAAGCTACATCAACGCTTTCTATCCAACAGCTGGACTCGCGATTGTAGGAATACTCGTTGCGATACTATTCCTAAGACCACCAAGAATACCTACAGTCTCCAAATAATGTGATCCTCGCTCACAAGTTGGAAATAGCGTCAGATGTTGAAGAAGAGAAGTAGATCGCAGTCGTATTACGTCTACGTGCTTCTCTGTGACAACGGAAGCTACTACACAGGATACACGCGGAACGTGAATCTCAGAATCATTCAACACTTGGATGGACGTGGAGCACGTTACACCAGAATGCATAGACCAAAGAGACTTATCTATCTAGAGTTGATCAAGACACGCGGCGAAGCGATGAGAAGGGAAAGACAGATTAAGTCACTCAGTCACGTTCAGAAAGATAACCTAGAGTTGAACCCGAAAAGAAATTCTAATGCAAGTTCGCCAACCTCTAGCTCGCCCTTGATGGGAGAAGAACACCGGTAGAACTCAAACATCCGGTGCTGGCGATTGGCGTCTAGCTAGAGGTACATGCTGACTAAGCCTCTTCTCACGAGGACGTACATGATGACAATGCTGAATACGAGTTCCACCACTAGATAAGATCCATTGCAAATGGCAGAGTATACCGCCGGATTCATCCCTGATGGTGCATACATGGCAAAGAACACAATCCCTGAGACAAAATGACAGACGAATCTGCCAAAGATTCCGGTGACTACTCCCGCAATTGGATGTTTCTGAAATAGACCCGCTAGTCCCAATGATCCAAATGCGAGAGGGTAATCAAGAAGGAACTGAACAGGGTGAACGACAAAAGGCTGTGGCATCATATCTACCAAACCGAAAATAACTCCGGCGAGCACTCCGATCTTGGTGCCCCTCCGAAGCGCCAGCCAGAGAATTGGAACCATACTCACGACGGTCACAGACCCACCTTGAGGCATCCGAAACAGCACAATGAGGTTCAAGGCATACGACAGAGCCACAACAACGGCTATCTCAGCTATGATCTTGGTTTGGATCTTCATTCAATGTGGACCTAGGACCAGGTTGAACCAACTGAGAAATGCCCTTCAGCTTCCTTCGCCAGCATTGTCTGGATCAGGTTCAAAGGGTCGACGGCTGTCAGTCGTCCTCTCAGCCAGGTATCCCAAGCTCCCCGACATAGGCTTACGTGAGAATCAGTATAAGTCTTTTTGAAGGCTCCGATTGACTCGCAAAGAAAGCAAAGTTGGATTTCCAGAGTCTATGCAATTGACACCTGCCATAGTAGGGCAATAGTCTAGGCGAGGATCAGTCGTAGCTAAGTCGCTGGCCACGCTGCATACAATTCTCGTATACAACATGGGGACGCAATATATTCCCCACTACACTACGAACCAGGTGGCGCATTATCCATCATAAAAAGCCTTGCGAACAGAAACGTTTAATTTGCCTTCCCGACAATGTGACCAAGTAGATTTTGGTGATTAAGATGTCAGCGTACTATCCGCAACAGTATTCACAACAGCAGTGCTATCCGGACCAGACGGGTCAAATAGTCGCCTATTACCGACGTCCAAAGACATACGTATACCAACCTCCAGTGGAATCATACTATTATCAACCTCCACCGAAAGAATGCTATTACCAGCCACCCGCTCAAAGCTATCAAGTCCAGCAACCCCCCGAGTACGTGTACTACCCGCCACCACAGGAATACTACACTCAGCCCCCAGCAAAAAGGTGCCTTTACCAGCCACCGCCCGTGGAATACTATGTATTGCCACCAGCTAACCGCCACGTGTATCAAGCACCCCCACAATATCTAGGAACCGGTCAACCAGCGCTGCCCTGCTGAAGCGTCTTTCATAGGCAAGACTCAACAAACCTCTATCACTCCTTCGCTGAAGGAGTCTTTTTTTGCTTCAGACAGTTTCTACAACCTCACGGACTCGATTTGGCACTAGGCATTTAGTCGGCGAAAGTGTGTAACTTGAAAATGTAGTCTATCAAGTCGCTGAATACGCGATTGGCGTCAGATCTTTTGAGAGCGTTCTGTTACTTGGACTCTGGTTAAGCATCCATGTGCCGCGCGATCGTCTTTGGTAAGGGGTTTTTCGCAAGCTGGATAATTCTCTTCAAGTATAAAGTTCCCCTTTCTCTTGGTGTCTCCTTGGAAGAAGACCATTACAGTATCGCAAAAACTATCGTCTGATATGTTGCCGTCCGAGGCAACTTCATCGATTCCTACGTTACGAGCACATTATCGATCTGGAAGTATCTCTTTGCGAGCATTCTAGTCTTATCTATGGTTCTTCCATTCTTTCCTATCGCCAGCGCCTTGTCTCTCGGTT
>CAYGZB010000041.1:0-8066 GCA_964354325.1 uncultured Candidatus Bathyarchaeia archaeon
ATCTTACGCAGTTGTTTGATAGCATAGTGATTTCTGACGACGTGGGATGGAGAAAGCCTCATCCGAAAATATTCCAGAGGTTTTTGTCAGATGTCTCAGTGCAACCCACCGACGCGATCTTCGTTGGTGACGATCCAAGATATGATGTTGAAGGAGCACAGACACTTGGTATGAGCACAATACTACTTCGCAATGTCGATACCAACTTCGACGACTCTTACTACCAGGTTCATGCCGAAAGTACGTGTCAACCTCATCGCGTTCTCAACTCATTGCTTCAAGTCGCAGACATGCTGAAATGATACAAATCCCATGACTTTCTGGGTTGACACCTGGGATTCGTTACTTTCTGTCATCTCTGTTGTCTAAGAGTAGCTACGTATCAATACTTAGCGAGGATCGAAGATTGATAGACGACAGTGATAACCGACTAACGATACTGGAATGGCGAAGAAAGAGCAAGACGAACTTCCTATAGAGGTATCAGATCGCTTTTCAGATAGGCGGGCTCCATTGTTCTCTGTTTAGTCTTCAGTTAAGCATCAACTAGAACGATGTTTTGACGGATGTAGACACTTCCACATTCCAGGTGAACGCGTTTCTTGGAGAGGAAGACACTTATCAAGACGAAGCATTTCCAGAGCTATGGACTCTTCAAAGAGAATCGTGGGTGTCGTAGAGGGTGTGACGGGGCAGACGTACGACACTCACTACGACCTGTTCTTCACGGAAAGCAGCGTGGTGGCTGCAGTCGTCCTCCATCCCTCAGATCTAATCGGTGCATATGAAACAAGAAGATTCGAAGAGCTTCTGATAGGATCGATTATCCGGAGCCAAGAGCTCCGCGCGTGGTCAAGAAGACTTGAAGAGGAGAGAAGACAAAGCTACAGTAACAAGACGATTCAGGAAGTTCTGCGAACCCATTCTTCCAGCTTTGAAATACCATATGATCGCATTGTCTCGGCAAGGGTCAGTCACACTGTTTTGGGATCCATTCTTGAATTTGTGACGGTGACAGAAAACGGAACGAGAAGGAGAATCAAATTTCGACCCCCAAGAGATCAACTGATATGCGTAGAGAACCTACTTGGTCTAGCTCTTCCCGACAAGAAGTTGTCGAAATGACTGTGTTCTAGAGTCGTTTTCTCGTATCTCAGTATTGATCCTTCACAACACATTTGTCGAATATATCTCGTTTCGAATGTTTCAAAGGGACCCGCAGTTGTTATTTGGTACCGGCCATTACTGGGATAGGCATGTCTGAGAAAAGAGAGATCAGTTCGTTTCTCTGCATGATTCTTGTCGTTCTGATTTGGTCAGGTTCTTTCATTTTCATCAGACTTGGCTTGAGAGAACTGGCTCCGTCAGTACTTGCGTTGGCGAGGTTCGCCATTGCATCTCCGCCGCTGGTAGCCTACACACTTTTTGCACGGAAGAGACGGATGCAAACGGGATTCAATTGGAGAACTAATTCACTACTGTTCCTGGCACTCGGACTAACTGGAGTCACTTTTCTGTACGTACTACAATTCTACTCGCTGAAATTCGTTACGGCTACTACGGGGTCTATCTTGATAAATCTCAATGTGATCTTTGCCACTATTCTCTCTGGAATACTTCTCAAGGAGCGCATGGCTGCCAAGAAACTCATCGGGGTTTCTTTGGCCTTCATGGGGGTCATAGTTCTTGCAACGAATGGTGGCTCTCCCACCGATTCAGCGCCGGTTCAAAGTACAGGGGCTTTGCTTATGGTCGGGGCGGCAGTCTGCTGGGCGCTTTATTCAATTCTGACCAAAAAAGCTCTACACCTATTCTCAGCATCCACAATCACTTCGGTAACCTTCGTAATCGGCACAATCTGTCTTCTGCCATTCGCCATAGTAGAAATGTCTACCGCGCCGATAACGAGTCTATCGTGGTCTACCTGGCTTAGCATCTTGTACCTAGCGATTCCAAGTTCAACCGTAGCCTACCTGCTTTGGAACCACCTATTGAAGGGGGTTGAGGTAACCAAACTGGCAGTCTCACTGTATGCCATTCCGATTCCAACTGCAGTTTTTTCGTATGTACTTCTGGGAGAAGCGATTACGTACTTCATGGTGGTTGGAGGAATTCTTGTGGTGTTGGGGATCATTCTCACCCAGTCTGGCTAATGATTAGTCTCAACTCTGTCATCATGGTTTCCTCTGGACCGAGATCATCTCAAGATCCACTTGAACAGATCCTAGCGAGGCTCAATCTAAGTAGAAGAAAACTTATTTGTATTAGTAATTCGTTTAGCGCTAGACCGGTGTCTAAAAGTGGAGCGTCATCGTGACCTGAATTTCAAGGTGGCAGCGGTTGGGGGCACGTTTGACTTGCTTCACAAAGGGCATCGGCAACTTCTGGAGACCGCATTCAAGGTCGGGGATAGAGTAGTAATCGGACTTACAGAAGATAGTTTCGTGAAGAGACTGCATAAACCTCACAAGGTTGAGGATTATGCGACCAGAGAAAGTGAGTTGAGAAAGTTCCTAAACGATAGAAGTCTTTTGTCCAAGGCGGAAATAGTTCCTCTCAGAGACCGTTACGGACCGTCGGTTGATGACGGTGAGATAGAAGCTTTGATCGTGAGTAGAAGAAGCGAATTGTATTCCAATCAAATCAATAAGATGAGAAGAAGTAAGGGCTTACAGCCTCTTGAGATTGTTTCAATTGACATGGTTTTGGCTCAGGACCGAGTACCCATTTCTACTACGCGCATTCGCCGGGGAAGGATTGACAGGGAAGGAACGCTGCTAGGACGTGGCTAGGCATCACTTGCCGTACCGTGACTTGCTTTTTTGTCCACTTGATTGCAGAAGTCTTCAAGGTCTTTAACGATGTGTGAACTCGACGACTTTCTTGTTCTGTCAAGCAAGAAAGCGTTCACTCCAAGCTTTCTTGGAACCAAGTAGTCAAACTTGCGGTGATCACCTACATGAGTCAACTCGCGGGGGCTTATCCCCAGTTTATCGCAAATCTTCTCGTAAAGATGTGTAGAGTGCTTCAATACTCCAAAGTCGGTCGTGGCTGAGAAAACGCTTGTGAAGTAACTTCGAATACCTCTTGTCTGGATATCAGCAAATTCCTTTGCGCCGTTTGTGACGATGACCAAAACGTAGTGATCCTTCAACTTCCGCAATACAGAAGGAACTTCAGGGTAGAGGTGCACGTCATCTCTGTGCCTTTCCAAAAGCTCCCTCCAATCATGATTTAGCCCGAAATGTTGCAGCCAATATCGTATGTCATACCATTCCAGTCTCTCTTGTCCAATTTTGGAGTACTCTCCCCACACGTATTTCTTCGCAGTCTCTAGGTCAACATTCTCTTTGTGCGAGTAGAGTCTTGGAATGGTCTCTTCCCAAACTAGTGTGGTGAACTTTCCGTCAACGAGAGTTCCATCTACATCAAACGACACAACTCTAGTATTGTTTCGTAAGCTGTGTTTGATCATTGCCAAATCAAAAACGATGCACTGTCACAATGCCGTTTAGCTCTTTCTATTCTCAGACATCAACAAGTAATTTATGTACGCTCTACCTCTCGAAAAGCGAGATCGATTGGAGATGAGTATGAGGATCAGGATTAGAACGGAGTCTGCGGGAGATATCCCCGCTGAAATTGTCACAGAAAAGAATCCAAGAACTGCTGAAGCCATCTGGAAGGCATTACCGATAAAGGGCACGGCGAACAGATGGGGGGCGGAGATATACTTTGGCGTATCGGTGAAGGTACGAGAGGAAAATAGTCAGGAAGTAGTAGAGATAGGCGATTTGGCTTACTGGCCTCCAGGAAGCTGTTTCTGTATATTCTTTGGAGCCACCCCTGCCAGCAAAGGGAATCAACCGCGCGCCGCTAGCCCTGTAAATGTTTTTGGCAAGGTCACCGCTGATGCAGAAACCCTGACCAAAGTCAAAAGTGGCGAAAAAATCGAGGTAAGAAGGGCAGACTAACCTGGGTCAACGAAGATAAATAGCGTGCAGATTGGGCGTTCCAAAAGTCGGAGGATCCAGTGAGAGTATCCAAGATCTTTCAGAAAAGGTCATTCGCGGGTGTAAGCCGTTCCATTGGTAAAACTAGCGACCAGAGACGTTTTCAAGCTCCATTGGAGGGGTTGGAGACGTTTCGCACACGATTTCTTCGTGATCCAGATTGGATTCCTGCTTTTCGGAGTGTCAATCAACATGATGGTTCAAGCAAACCTAGGTCTAGGTCCCTGGGATGTTCTGCATATGGCGCTTACGAATCATTTTCCAATCTCGCTGGGAGAGGCAACTATCGGCGTCGCGATCGTGGTCACGCTTGCAGACGTTGTTCTTAGGGAACCATTGGGTTGGGGAACGATTATGAATATGCTATCTATTGGAGTGTGGGTTGACATACTAAGACCGGTTGTCCCAGCGGTTCCTACCGTCCTATGGCTTCAAATTGGGTATCTCATGCTCGGCACTCTGATCATGGGATTCGGCACAGCGATATACGTCGGGGTAGATGCAGGAGCGGGTCCGCGAGACAGTCTGATGTTCGCCCTTTCACGTATGGGCAAAACTAGCTTGCGTCGGTCACGCACGATTCTTGAAGTAATCGCAGTTGCGATAGGATGGTTGCTCGGAGGACCATTATGGTTCGGGACGCTGATCTTCGCGTTTACCATTGGCCCTGCGGTTCAGCTCGCGTTTAGGATATTAAGAATTCATGACTGGAGCACCAGGCCTGAATGAATCGTTGAAACGGGGGAGTGCATCCTTGAACCAATCAGGCACAAAACACCAACAGTTCTTGAGGAGCCTCGTGAAGCTTCCATCGACCACGTAGAATCTGGCTTTATCATCTTCTGCCCTCACTGCGCGACCGTAGGCTTGAATGACGTCTAGCATTGCTTGGTTGTTGTACCATTGGCGGTATCCCAGCTCCAGTCTTCTTTTCACTCGTTTGTCGCTGAGATCGGGGAAAGGCACCTTCAAAAGAATCTGGGCGCTGCACACGTCATACTTCCAGTCTTGACCTTCGCTGAAAGCGACCGAAACAAATACTCTTCCACGGGAATGCTTCCATTCCTCAAGTTTTTCCTCGCGGTTTCTACTCGTATGAACAATGAGTCTAGGCCTCAAATCATCAGAGATGTTTTCGACGAGCCAGTGCTGGTGGTGATAACTGTGGCAGTGTATTGCCACACTTCCCTTCTCCTTTCTAAGTATCTCCTCCACAACATGGAGAGCACTCTGCCGGTTGTTTTCCCATCCCTCTCTTGAAAGGGGCCCCACGGTTACGTCTATTATTGGGCGGTTCTCAACGGGGAACGTGCTTGGAGCTTGGAGGAAACAGATCTCATCCTCCTTCAGTAGACTCGTCAGTCCTGTTAGCTCTACGTATTCCTTGGGGTCAAGAATTGTTGCTGAAGAAACGATATAGTATTCGCCTCGTTTCCAAACAAGTTCTTTCATGAATTCTCTTGCGAAGACCGGTTGAAGGATCAGTTGGTCGTTCTGCAGCTGCCACATCCATTCACTTTTTGATGATTCATAGATTTTGTAGTTGGCCAGGTATCGTTCAATATTCTCTTTGTCCGTGGCCTCCCCAGCCGAAAGGCCAGTGGTTTCAACTATGCTTCTGGACTTTTCCAGAATCTTGCTGAGTTGTTGTTCCAAGAGTTCTAGGAACTCTTTGAGTTGGATCTCTGTTTCAATTTGGCGGAGTTGTGGAAGAGATCTATTGTAGATGTCTGCGGGGATCGTGTATGGAGAGACGCGCAGGGAGACTTGGTTGAGGCAGTGCTCCTCGATGTTATGTGCTTCGTCAAGGATAAGGAGACTGCGAGTTCCAAGATACGTATCCGTCAAACCCTCTGTCTGACTTTCCCCTGCAAGATACGCGAAACTCAGAAGAACACTGCGGGCGTTGAGGGCCTTCAGTTTCTGTATCCAGTACGGGCAGAGTTGAAACCGTTCTGGGCAAGCGTACTCTTCGGTGACACATTTCCCAACGTATACACTTCGGTGAGATTGGTGATAGCATCGATAATTCTGTCGTCCCTTGATTTCTACAAATCTTGATCGTAGGTGGCTGTCATTCATGATCTGATCGATCAAAGCGAGTTGTGGAGTTGCGTAGAATGATCTGGCTAGCGAAGCGAAGGCGACGTTGACGTATGACTTGCCGAACCCAGTTGGAGCAGCCAGAATGACGACTTTCTTTCCAGTCTGGAATGCTTCTACCGCATTGATTATGATTTCTTTTTGATGCGACCTGAAAATTCTGCTTGGAAAACTATCAAACACATCTTTCGCGGTTAGCTCTGGAATGGGTTTGCATTGCGACATCCTTGAAGTGTCGAATTTGCATTTTGGGCAATGCTTCTTGCCTTTGGAAATGTAGCTTCCACAGTTTGGACAGAACTTTACCAAGACTGAATACTCCTATCGACGAAGCTTCCAACTGAATGTTGGGACTGAATTTGTCCGAGAGCATCAAACGGACTGTACGAAGGAATTAAACCATACGTCCTCTCTCACAGGTCACAAAACATTCTGCATAGATCTAACGCAGAAAACTGCTGCGATATTGAAGAGCCGGACCGTCCAGAAGATGTCCTTGCACTGATCCGCAGTATGGACACCATACTGAGCCGTTTGGGATAGATCTTTGACACTTGATACATCTCACAATTGTCAACTCAACAGATTCTTTGGTTGGTATTGTGTCTCAAAGGCTCATCTTGTTTTGGTTCGCATCTGAAGAAAAAGCCCCTAGAACTACTCTACGAGTGTCAAATCAGATTGGGTTTGCGTCAAGGATCAGAGCATTCTGCTACCATCAAGATGTGGAAAGGAATTGGTGACTCATGTCTGCAACTTAGTATTGCCCAGCGATGGAGATAGGAGGTCTATGCTAAGACCTTGCTAAAGCCGGGCAACTGGGTTTCCTGCTGGACTTGGCCTTCTTTCTCTGCTTGTTCTTGTTCTTCTGTCTCTTCCTGATGCGATATGCTGTTCGATTCATCCTGCAACATCTCCCTGCCCTACTGTCGTGGTTGCTTATACGCTCTCTGGCCTGTCTCGGGCTGGAATTGTTTGTTCTCGAATGGGCAGTCTTCAACTTACCAGTGAGCAGAGGAAGCAAATCATTCCTCAACGCATTTCAATCGGTCGCGTTCACACAGTTTTTGTGAGGCAGATTAAGCCTCCGAACTGATTGATTCGTATCCCCGCGGGTGTCTCTGCGCTCACTATCCTTGTCATAATGTTCTTGTTCTTTGAGATTTGGAGCAGCCTGTTGACCCTATTCTTCTCCTTGGAATCTTCTAGGTACTTGTCCGTTAACACGACGTATTCTGGCATTGGATTACTGCGTCCACTCCATCCTTTGACAAGTTCTTCAATCTCTTCAAGAGAACATAGAACTGTGGGGGTCGCATCAAGTCTGTTGATGTGCTTTTCCAGATTGTCTATTATGCGATTGGCATCTTGCGATCTGATGTCGGATACCATGTTGGAGAATTTCTGAGTCTTAACAATGGCCGACACTTGATCAAATGTGCTTGCAGCGCCGATGAGTTCACCGAATGTTGCTGAGCAAGGTCCATTCTCTTGAGTGAGCCATGAATGATGTATCTTGACGTGTCTGAGAAAGTCTTTTGAGTGGTTGGTTTTTGCAGGAGCAGATACCACTACGGTTCTTACGCCTTCTCTGATAATTGGTCTAAGCGTATTTACAATAGATTCGTGAAAGTTGTAGGTAGCCTTTCTATCATTTCCAAGTTGAATGATGCGAAATGGTTTGACCATATTGCTGAATATTTGCCAGATAGCGGCCTGTCTCTCGTCGAAACCTACTAGAACCCCAATTGGATAGCCACGTTTGTGGGATTGCTTTCTCCTCAAATCTGACACGATATTCTGTAATTTACGAATCTATCTCGATAGAAAATTGCCGTTACATCGAGCATTTCTGGTCATACAAGATCTCGATAACCCGTACTTGCTGAGCTGCACTGGAACTCATTTGTGGCGACGATTTCTCGTGTCTTTCTTGTCGCTTCTCTGCCA
>CAYGZB010000042.1:0-5797 GCA_964354325.1 uncultured Candidatus Bathyarchaeia archaeon
GTATCTCCGTGTTCAACAACCTCCACGTATCTTCCAACCATCTTTCTTAGAGTGTTGATGTTCTTGCCGCCTTTTCCTATAGCTAGGCCCATGTCGCCTTTCTTTGTGACGAAGATGATTCGGTCGTTGTCATCATCTATGACGCAGTCGTTCGCAGTGGCTCCGGTTATGCTTTCGAACAGCGCAATGTAACGCATCTCATCGCTTGTGAGTCTTATCTTAGGAGCTAACATTCTTTGTCTCAGCCAGTTTTAGTATTTCTGAGTTGCCCTCTTTCTTTATTGAGAGCGCCGACACAACAAAGGGTTTCTCGCATGCAACACCCAAGTCGACGCTGGTTCCAGCGTATGTGTGTACTGGAGTTCCCGTCAACCTTGCGTTTGTGATGATTTGATTCTTGTAGTTTTCAGGGCAGTTTGACGCAACAATCAAAAGTTTTGCTTTTCCAGTTTTCGATGCTTCCAACACGTCTTTGCTGCCAAAACCCACCGTACCTGATTTTACGGCGATTCTCAAGTGTTTGTTAACGTCGATCATTCCACGCTCTTCCTTTTCTCAGGCATAGCCATGTAGACTTCTATTAGGCCAGTTCCCATAGGTATCTGTTGGCCTACTATAACGTTTTCCGCAACGCCTTTCAGACTATCCGATATACCTCTGAGCGCCGCGTCGACGATTGTGGGTATCGTAATCTCAAAAGCTGCTTTTGCGAGTGTACTTGATTTTTCTCCGCTTACACCGTGGCGTCCAACTTGGAGAACGCTCCCTGAAGATGTCATTGTATCCGCAACGAGCATTACATGCCTAACGTCAACATCGAGACCTTGTTCCTCTAGAACGCCTAGTGCTTCTTTGATTAGCACGTTTCGAGCGGCTTCTATTCCCAGAACCGTGGCTACCTCGTATACATTATTGGTGGTTGTTCTTGTTATGTCGACTCCCGAAGTCTTTAAGGCCAGATCGATGTCTGATCCCTCGGTTCTAATGATCCACTCACCTTTCTCTTCCAGGACGAGAGTCCTCTTCACTGCGGGGATTCCTTTAATGTGGAGTGAAGGAAGTTTTGCTGACAGTCTCTTGAACTGAGGAATTTCCATATCCTCAGGTTTTATGTCGATTTCGTATCTTTCTATTACAATTTTGCATCTTGAAGGTTTGACGGCATCCCTGACATCCTGAGTTGTTATGCCTCTGTCCTTCATCGCTTGAGGGTTGAGGGTTACCGTCATTCTCATTCGGGTTATGTCGGAGGATATGCTGCTGGCTATGTCCCCGAGAGTTGTGTGAGTAATGAGTTCTGCAACTTCTTCAGCTTTTTCCCTTGATGTTCTGTGCTTCTTGTCAAGGTATATTATCATCGTTGGAGTTGAAGGTATTTTCCTTGCGTCAACAATCTCGATCAAGCGAGGGAGACCGAGAGTAACGTTCTGTTCTCTTACACCGGCGAAGTGAAATGTTCTAAGAGTCATCTGGGTTCCGGGTTCGCCTATGGACTGGGCTGATACTATTCCAGCAGCCTCTCCAGGTTCGATGAGTGAACGCTTGTAGTTGAGTATGGCTTGGTCAACGACTTCGTCAACAGTTTTTCTTGTTAATCTTGATCCTGAAACCTTCTTTCTTAGGGTTGAAGCTAGAAGAGGGTTTAATTCATCTTCTCTTTGATGGATTTTCTCTTCGACGTAACTCTTCGTAGCCATTGTTCCTTTGGGCATCGAGATCTTGATTCTGTCAATGAGTCGTTCTATGTTTACCGCCTTTCCATGATCGCTTTTGGCTGCGTCGACGCCATCTTCGCCGTACTTGAATTGTATTACATTTCCTCGTGAGTCTCGAACGGTTCCATCATATTCGACTCTCAAGTGTTCCATCGCATTGATGAGGCGTCTCTGCATGTAGCCACTCTGTTGTGTTCTAACGGCAGTGTCTACGAGGCCTTCTCTTCCACCCATGGCGTGGAAGAAGAATTCAACCGGATTCAAGCCGTCTCGATATGATTTGTACACAAAGCCTCTGGCTTCTGCTCTGGCGTCACCAGGTTCGAAGAATGAAAGTGTTCTGTTTCGGTATCCTCGCAGGATTCTTTTTCCACGTATAGACTGTTGTCCTACGCAGGCTGCCATTTGGGCTATGTTCAACATAGAGCCTCTGGCGCCTGACCGTGTCATGATCACGCCATCGTTATTGATGGGGAAGTACTCGTCCACGTACTCTCCAGCTAAGTCTCTGGCCCTCGACAGCTCGTTCATTATGTATATCTCGAGAGACTCCTGTAGATCCTGACCTGGTAACCGCTCTAGGTCGCCAGTCCCGTAATCATTTATGAGCGAGTTCACTTTATCCTCTGCTTTGCCGATTGCGCCTTGAACCTTGTCTCTGACGGATTGGGGTATGTCCAGTCCGTCTATTGCATATGTGAAGCCTCTTAGTGTGATGAAACGGTCCAGTAGCTTGACTATGGAGTTCAGGAATTGCCTGCCTGATTGAGGTCCATAGTCTTTGACGATCCGATGGAACAGGCTTTCAGATTTCTCTGCTCCAATAGAGCTCTTGTCAAGTACGCCCTGCTCCAAGACACCGTCCTTGACAACCACGTAGGCGTCGTGTTCACATTTCTCTTTCAGACAGTTGGCACATTTGAACAAGTTGCAGAGATTCGATTTGGCCACGTAGTTTATGCCTTTCGGTATGAAGAGACTGAAGATCTGCTTTCCGGTCCACTTTGGTTCGGGTTTCTTCAAGGTCGGTTCCGGTAGAGGTCCTTCGTATCCTGCTGCGGTGAGCAGTCGTCCGACCCATTCTTTCGTGAGCATGGTGGACTTGTTGGTTAGAATGAATGATGAGCTGAGCAGGTCCCTTATTGCGCCTATTATTGGACCTCCATATCTTGGCGAGAGTATCTGGTCTTGAACTTGCATGAGGAGTCGGGCTTCGGTTCTTGCTTCTTCTCCTTGTGGGACATGGAGGTTCATCTCGTCCCCGTCGAAGTCAGCGTTGTAGGGGGGACAGACACAGGGGTTCAGCCTGAACGTTTTGTATGGTAGAACTTTGACCCTGTGCGCCATAATTGACATTCTGTGAAGTGACGGTTGGCGGTTGAAGAGTACGATGTCGCCATCTCGGAGATGTCTCTCTACAATGAAGCCAGGCTGGATCGCGTCTGCTAGAGCTTTTCTTTCGGTTACGAATTCAAGTCTGACTCTTCTTTCATCAGGTCTGACAACGTACAATGCGCCGGGATACAGCTCAGGACCATTTTCAATGAGTTTCTTCATCTCTTCAATACTCCATTGCGTAACCCTTTCTGGAATTGTGAGTCTTGAGGCCACATCCAGTGGGACTCCAACCTCATTCAAGTCTAGATTGAGGTCTGGAGAAATAACGGTCCTAGCTGAGAAGTCAACACGTTTTCCAGAGAGGTTTCCTCTGAATCGTCCCTCTTTTCCTTTCAGTCTCTGGCACAAGGTCTTCAATGCTCTTCCAGATCTATGTCTCGCAGGTGGAAGACCCGAAACCTCGTTGTCAAAGTACGTTGTAACGTGATACTGTAATAGTTCGTGAAGTTCTTGGATTATGTTCACTGGGACACCTGATTCAAGGGCATCCTTGAGTTTCTGATTTATTCGGATAATGTCCACTAGTTTGTGGGTAAGGTCATCTTCAGATCTAATCCCAGATTCAAGAGTTATTGACGGTCTGACTGTCACAGGCGCGACTGGGAGAACTTGGAGTATGGTCCATTCGGGTCTTGCGGCTTTGGGGTCCATTCCTAGGAGTCGCAGGTCATCATCTGTTATTCTTTCTAGACGTTCCCTTACGACGCTGGGGGCGAGCTTGACGGCGCCTCCCTCGATTAGTTCATGATACCCGGTTGGCTTCACGTGTTCTATGGGGTGTTGTCGGGTGCCACAGTGCGGGCATTCTTGCACTTTCTTTGCATCCTTGAAAATCTCATCGTAGACGGTGTCGGGGACGATGCTCATCCTTTGTTTCTCTTCTTCCAGACGAGTGTTATAGCGATCGATCTTTTCTGGAGACAGTAGTATCCTTCCACAGTTTCTGCACGTGACAGAAAGTAGTCTGTGGATGATCTTGGAGAAGGAAACGTGAACGACAGGTTCAGCTAGTTCAATGTGTCCAAAGTGTCCTGGGCATGTGGAAGCTGCATTGCCACATGTCTTGCATTTTTGTCTCGGTTCCAGCGTGCCGAGTCTGCCATCCATAAGTCCGGATACTATTGGGACTCCATCCTCATCATAAGTGTCTGCAGTTTGGACTTCGACGACCGAAAGTTTTCTTATGTCGTTCGGTGAGAGGAGTGAGAACCCGACGCTATCAATCGATTTGTAAGCTTCTTGATTCAACGCTAACATTACGCTCTCTCCTTAACTCGTAGTCTAGGTGCAACTCCTATAGCCATCAATTCCTGAACGAGTAGTTTGAACGCGTATGATAATGTGACAGGTGATATGATGGCTTTCTCAGCACATAATCTGCAGATGTACTTGTTCTGTTTCATGTCATGGTACGCCAGTATTCCGCAGTTCTCACAGACCATCACAACAGCCTTGTCCGATTCTTCGAGCAGACGATCTCTGAGAAGAGCGGAGGCTCCATGTCCAATTAGGCAGTCTCTTTCCATCTCTCCGAATCTTAGACCTCCGCCTCTGGCTCTACCCTCGGTTGGTTGTCTGGTCAGCATCTGTACTTGTCCGCGAGCTCTGGCATGCATCTTGTCGGAAACCATATGGTGGAGTTTTTGATAGTACGCTATTCCGACAAAGACATCTGCGACAAGTTTCTGTCCGCTTATTCCGCTGTAAAGGACTTCTCTTCCATTGAATTGATATCCCATTTTCAGGAGAATGTCTCTAAGAATCTCGGGGTCAGTATTCGTGAAAGGTGTCCCATCCAATGATTTTCCTTCTATTGATGCTACTTTGCCACCCACCATCTCCACGAACTGACCGACGGTCATTCTCGAAGGAATAGCATGTGGATTGATGATCACGTCAGGCACGATCCCATCTTCTGTGAAGGGCATATCGTATGAAGGTGATAAGAATCCGATGACGCCTTTCTGTCCATGTCTTGAAGCGAACTTGTCTCCGAGTTCTGGTATTCTCAGGTCTCTGACTTTCACTTTGACGAGTTTGCTTCCCTCTATCGATTCACTCATGAAGATCGAGTCGACCACACCAGTCTCGGATGGCCTCATGCAGACGGATGAATCTCTCTTTGTGGGGCCACGCACCTCAAACTCCCTGTACTCTTCAAGGAATCTTGGGGGGCTCGTTCTTCCTATCAAGACTGCGTTTCCACCAGCCTGCGACTCCAAAGAAATGATTCCATCTTCTTCGAGCAGTCGATAGTATCTGTCTCCTCTGTATCCTCTGATTCCCGGTTCTGGTACCTCGAACTTATCCCTGAGTCCTCCGAGGTATTGTCGGCATTCACCCTCGTAGGATCTGAAGAACGTTGATCTGAAGAGGCCTCTGTCTACTGATGACTTATTGATTACTATGGCGTCTTCCATATTGTAGCCATAAGACAATATGGCTACTACACAGTTCTGTCCTGATGGTCTATTGTTGTAGCCAACTATCTCAGCAGCTTTTGTTCCCACTATTGGGCTTTGGGGGTAATGGAGAAGATGAGATCGGGAGTCAACCCTGTTGAAGAAGTTGCTGGAAAAGACGCCCAAAGCTTGTTTTATCATCGCTGACTCGTAGGCGTTTCGGGGTGATTGATTGTGTTCAGCGTACGGTATGAGCGAGGCACATATGCCCATCATTGCATA
>CAYGZB010000042.1:5897-7966 GCA_964354325.1 uncultured Candidatus Bathyarchaeia archaeon
AGTTCTTCTTTGGCTCCCTCAAATAGAGGTGGGTAGTAGGCCACGTTCACATGCGGGCCAATCTTGCCATCTCTTCTTTGCTTCCTAATCTCTCTGGCTAGAGCTTTTGGATCCTTACAGTATCCTGCAATTATTCCGTCAACCACTACTTTTGCTCCTGTAAGCCTAACCTTCTTGTCAGCTTCATCGAGTGAGATGACGTTCATCTTCTTGAGTCTCTCAACCATCTCCTCCGGAGGCGAGCCAACCGATATCTCTGATGACAATGCAAGATTCTTCACCAGTCCACAATTGGATCCTTCAGGCGTCTCGTTTGGACATAGTCTGCCCCAGTGTGTTGAGTGTAGGTCACGTGCTTCTAGGTTGGGCTGACTTCTACTAAGTGGAGATTGAAGTCGTCTGAGGTGACTTAGTGTTGATGAGAAGTTGGTTCTGTCAAGAAGTTGGGTTATCCCAATCCTACCTCTGACCCAGTTACCGGTGGCTATGGCATGTTGCATTCTTTCAGTGATTATTCCTGGCCGAACTGCATTTGTTATGGAAAGTTCTACATGTCTCTTTATCGTTATTCTCTCAAGTTGATACTTCATGTCTCGTGTGAGATTTCTGAAGGCGATTCTGAAAAGGTCTGCAAGAAGTGAACCGGCAAGTTTCAATCTCTTGTTGGCATAGTGGTCTTTATCATCTGTCGTTCGTCTGCCGAGTTTCAGCTCTATTATTCTAGCCGAGATCTCCGCCAAGAACCATGCCTTGTTCGACCTATCATTCTTCATTCCGGCTATATGTGGAAGGAAGTTTCTATCTATCACAGATTCTGCTTTCTTGATCCTGTACTCTTCTACCTGTCCTGGTGCAAGTCTGTTCCCAATATAGAGTAAGGCATCCTTGCTCGACATGATTCCTTGCGCTTTGTCAAAAGATGATTCTAAGGCATCTTGGATCTCTTCTTCAACTGAAATCATTTCAGCGATTTTCGCATCTTCTTCAATACCCAATGATTTCATCAATACGACCATGGGGATCTCTACGGGTACGCCGGGCATCGAGACATACACGGCATCATCGCTCTTCATCTTAACCTCGATTCTTGCTCTGAATCCTACGGTTGTCGAGAAGATCTTGGCTTTGTAGGTGGGGGTAACGCCAGTTTTCTCCCAGTCTACCAGTATTCTGTTAGGAGCGAGGTCCTCTAGAGCAACAACAACCCTTTCAGAACCATTTACTATGAAGTATCCTCCCGGGTCAAGTGGATCGTCGCCAATACTGATAAGCTCCTCTCCACTCAACTTTGAAAGAGGACATATCTTGGACTTCAGCATCACTGGAATGTCGCCGATGTAAACTATCTCGGCTTGCCGCTCTCTTCCCTCAACAACGGGAATCATCTCGATATGAAGCGGTGCCGCATATGTGAGATTCCTGATACGCGCCTCAGTCGGGTGGATCTGACGTTCAGATCCATCAACTTCAATTACTCTCGGCGTTCCTATCTCGATCTTTCCCAGCTTGATCTTCAGGTTGTATTCTTCGATCTCTATGGGGATCTCGCCAACTTCGTCGACTATAGCCTGAAGACCATGATCGATGAAATCATTGTATGAGTCAACATGTTGTTTTACAAGTCCTTTCTCATCAAGGAATTTGCTCACAAGATTCCAATTAGAAACCTCGATAGTATTCATCTGTAGAATCTCCACTATTGTCCAATTACGTATCGATAACTGAAACAAAAACCGGCGGTTGAACTCTTTCTTTCAATTCTAACAATATCGCCAGGTTTGGCTCCCAGAATCGCCACTGCTGGATCAGAAAGCCTGATGTATGGTAGCTCGTGAGGTCTGAGATGATACCTTTGAAGAATCTCCTCAGCTTCTTTCTTGCTCAGGATCTCATGTTTTGGAACAAGTTCATGTGCAAAGACATTAACTAATTTCTCTTTTTCATCCTTGACCAATCACACTAGGCTCCTCTGACGAAGAAAACGTTCATCAAGCCCCTTTTTTGGAGGCCTCACGAAACTTCGGCTATTAGGCAAAAGATGTGGCGCTAATAAAGTTTGCGCGCAGTTG
>CAYGZB010000043.1:0-7786 GCA_964354325.1 uncultured Candidatus Bathyarchaeia archaeon
TGAGTTACTTCTAATATCTTCTTCCGAGACGACTCTGAAAAGTACACCGGTACGCAACTTTCTGGAAAGAAAAGTTGCCAAACACCTTCGAATAGTTCTCTCACGGCATGGTGAGGAACCATCGATCTCGAGAAAGCATGGAAGAATAGTTGTCACAAATCTCAAAGACATGTCGCGTAGCGTGCTATCCGCATCAAGAGTTTTCGGAGTGGCATCTGTAATTCGGGCAGTCGAGACATCCACAGAGAGGAATGCAATAGTTGATCAGGCGGTCTGCATCGGAATTGAAAAGATAAAGCTGGGTAGTTTCGCCGTTAGAGCGCGTAGACTTGGAGATCATGAATTCACCAGCAAGGAATTGGAGAACATAATCGGCAGCAGAATCCTTGAAGCAGTTGGAAGAAGAGCAATTGTGAATCTGAGCAAACCCGACACGACAGTATACGTGGAAGTGAAGGAAGACTGCACCTATGTATATACACAAAGGATCGAAGGACCTGGAGGGCTTCCATACGGTTGCCAGGGATCAGTAGTTTCATTGTTTTCGGGGAGCCCGAATAGTTGTGTGTCCACCTGGCTGTTGATGAAGCGAGGCGCGCGCATTATTCCCATGTACTTTGAAGAAGGGTTTAATGATGATACAGCGAAAGATAGCGCGATTCGTTGGTTGAGACTCATTCATTCAACATTGCCCGCCAGAAAAGTGACTCTTGTTGTTGTTCCATTCAAGGAGGTTCTTGAAGGCATCAACAGATGCGGGCAACCTGGTTTATCGAAAGTGTTGAGACAACGTGCGATGCTTATGGCCGCGGACAATGTGGCTCAAGAGATGAGTGCTTTGGGCATCGTAACCGGAGATGCTCTCTCTGGTCATAGACACGATATGGAGAGACTAGTCTTATCCTCCTTGGGTGTGAGTACGCCTATCTACAGACCCTTGGCTGGACTTCAGAATGACGAGATTTTGGAGTTTGGAAGGAAATCTCCAGTCTGTGATTATTTTGGTTCCGGAGAAGGCGAGAGTTCTTTCATAGAGATGTCTTTGGACCTTCAGCATGAACTGGAGTTATCTTCGGACACAGCTTCATTGTTGAAGTCGGCCTTGGCAAGTCGACAGACAGTCGAGCTCCCTCCGGCTGACTCGTCCAGCGAGGCGAGCCTTCCAGATTACCAATGCGACTCAGTATGAGCCCACTCACTTCGTTGACAGTGTTCAGCTGTTCAGCGAACAGTGAAATCTTGTGACCGATTGCCGAGGCGTCTTTTGACGCCAGAACATCATTTATTGTTGTTCTCAACTTGGTCGATTTGACTTCACTCTGATCCAGGATCTTTGCTAATCCAAGTCGCTCCACTCGTTCCGCATTTCCGTACTGCTCTGTGTGATCTGGTATCGGGACAAGTATCATGGGCTTGCCAAATGTCATCGCCTTCATTATCATTCCATGCCCAGCTCTGCTCACCACAAGGTTGCATGCTTTCAGTATCTCATACTGGAATTCCTCTTCAAGCCAGTCAAAAGTCACCAGCTCCCCATGTTTTGTTGGATCTTCTGTTCCAGATGCTTCCCCCCTGGACATCACGAATAGACAATTGTAGGCTTCCTTGCGTATCTCGCCCTCCATAAGATGAGCCAGGAACCGTCTCTCCACCTTTGGTCCGCTGATTGCAACATAGACGAGAGGTTTGACAGAATCAAGTCCGTGTTTCTCTCTTATCTCGGTCGCACTGTGTGAGATTTTGCTGGGGCTCGCAGTGACTACTGGTCCGACGAGCTTGACCTTGCGCCTGTAACGTTCTGGTATTGCTAGATTTCCAAGGGACACTGTATAAGGAGGTGGAAAATCTGGAATCAGGACTTGATCACTGAGAGACCATACGCCCTGCAACAGAGTCCTGAAGAAAACCCAAGACGTATTGGCTATGAAGAAGAATGCGCGATCTCCCAATGAGATCCTTCTTGCAGATGGTTTACGTATAATGTTGACTTTGTATTGATTGAGCATCAAGATCGTTGGAATCCTCAGCAGTCTTGCGGCTATGAGTGTTGATGCCCTAGAGTCCGAGAACACGAGGTTCGGTTTGAAGGCTTTCAGGTTTCTGATTTCTGCGAGAACCTGCCTGATGAACGTTCTTACTCCAAGTGATAAGCCGCTTCGTGTCGCGGTCTGCTTGAAGTCCACCGAACCATCGCGCCTAACGCGGATGTAGATTGGCACAGTCCTGACAGTCTTCAGTTTCATCCTTTCCGCGTAGCCTATCCCGTCACCATATGTAGAGAATACAACTTCTACTCTGTGCTTGGACAATTCTCGTGCAATGGGTTCACATCTTGTTATGTGCCCTAGACCAACCCCGCACGGAGCCATGTACACTTTCACGGTAGGTCATCTCTGCATTTGCGTTAGCCCTGTTTTTCGAAGTTTCTCTTGGGATCTTGTCGGACAGTGTAGAATGTGAGACTGAGTTTAAGGCTTTGGTATCTTCCAAACTGCCGGAAACCGAGGCTTAATTAGACAAATTGACGTACGTATCGTTCACGGTAATCTTCTTTGACGTACTGTAATAAATGTGGAAGACTATTGGAATCACGAGATCGTTTCTGTGTCCACTGCGGTGCAGCGATCAAGATTCATCAGGCCAGAAAAAAACGGGCAGACTTGCAGAGCATCGTGAAGACGACCCCAAGATATACACGCAAGAAAGTGAAATCGCAATCCAACAACCTGTGTCCAAAATGCAGAGGCAAACTGACGTTTTATTCAAGCAACAGTCTAAGTGTGAGATACTACTGCAGAAACTGCAAGTCATTCGTGAGTAGACCGAGAAGAACTGAACCGCTGGGAGTTGAAATCCATTCGTCAGGTGCAGCTCGTCAGCAGAAAGCCGGAAGGCGAATAGGCAAGACCTGAAAGTAACCCATTCTACTCTTCGGCTCTATTGGTAATATGTTTGATGCCTATCGTAGAGCCTTCTGCTCTATCTGGCCGTTAGGCGATTTCTCGTGAAAGATGATGGCCTGAAACTTGTTCACCTTGGTGCCGGTCACCAGCCAAGTGTCGGGAGATAGGCCTGCCTTTATGCAACAGTTGTTAAGGAACTCTTCTTCATCCATCTTCCATTCAGTTGCAACCTGTGGTAGCAGAAGACCTTTGTACCATCCCCTCTCGACGATTAGGCCATCAACACCTATCTCTATTTGTTGGGGATAGTCTGATCGATTGTCAACGATGATTTCCTGGGGGGTTGTTAGAACGCTGACCTCGACCTTCACATCTGACTTGAATTCATCAATTGGAATTGGCGCAAATCTTGGGTCTCCAGTCGCTGCATCAATTGATGAGTCTATGAGTGCTTCCACAAGCGGATTTGTTGGATACGGATACCCAATACAGCCTCTGAGTGCATCGTCATGTGACGAGTTGGTCAGAGTGACAAATACACCAAGTTTCTGAAGTGTTTTCGGCGGGGCATCACTGGGAACTGGAATCTTCTTTTTCGTTTTCAGGTATTCCTCAATTGCCTTTCTTGCTAATTTCACAAGAAACTTGCCGTCTTCAATATCCAGTTCTTGTGTCAAAGATGGATCCAAGCTTCAGTTCGGTTCATTCTGAAGTAGTTTATTTGTATTGTCGATAGTCTCCAGGATGTTCTTCCAGTGACTCCCACGCCAGTAGACCTTCCCACAGTCTGGGTTTGTGCAGATCCAAAACTCGTTGTAAGCTTCATATGTCAATTGAGGCACCTCGTCTCTGACTGATTCTTTTGAGGTCTCCTCTATTCTTGCACTACATTTCGGGCATTTAGAAACTAACGGATCATATTTTAGTTCAAGGTTGAACCGTTTGACTATTCTCGCAAGTCTTTCAGTTTCACTTGTCCCTTTCACAAGGTAAGCTACGACGCCCCTCTGAGAAGCCATTCGGTACAGGTTCACATCGCTCGTGAGGAGTACAGTGTTCTTCGTTGAAGCTTTGCGTATTAGGTCTTTGTCGTTCAAATCTCTGCAGTATTCGACGTCGTTTCCAATTAGTCTAAGCCATCTCGCCAGTTTGCCAAGCATTCCATCAGTTATGAACTTCGTTTCGGTTTCACCTCGGAATGGTTTCCCTGTCTTTGAGGAGTCTGCTCGTGGGCTGGCGGAGATCTGAGAATGTGTAGAGAAGACGTCGACATCACAGAGCAGATTCAATGAGCAAAGATGAATGTGGAAATCTATTTCATCTTGGAGGCTCTTCGAGTTCCTCTTCGTGAGGGTTCCTCTTTTCGTCAGCCGTGCAGTCTTCGCATAGAAAGTGGCCGTCATGTTCTTTCAGATTGTCGGACCAGTTATCGCACTTGTCGCAATGTCCAGCAAGTGTTGATTTCTCTTTAGGCACAAAACCTGTAATTCTTGATTTCTCGGTTACCACGTCTATCAGTGCAGGGGTGATTTTCACTATGTCTTTCCCGGCAATTATCCCGGTAAGTTTTCCCTTGTCTACAACTGCAAGTCTCCTGATCCTTAGTTGAGTCATCTTTCGCGCTGCTTCGGTCACGTCCATTTCTGAGTCTATTGTGACCAATGGCTTTGTCATGACTTCCTTGGCCGATAGTTTGCTCGGTAGAAGGTTCTTCGCGGTTACACGTTTGACAAGGTCCATGTCCGTGACCATTCCAACAGGTTTTCCCTTCTTGTCAACGACGACAATACTTCCGATGTCACCTTTCGCCATCAGTTTGGCAATTTGGTCTACGGGGTCTGTCATTCCAACCGTGACGACGGTGCTTGTCATAACATCCTTGATCTTAACTTCGGTTTGGTTGCTTGTCGTTACCACGATCAACCCCACGTGTTACGCTCACTTGAATGGGCCGTTATAAATGGTTTGGTGAAGCAATCTATTCTATGACGTCTCCTGTGCCCGCAGGTATCATTCTTTGAACTTCTTCCAGACTGAGAGTCCTAACAATCTTCGACACGTTGTCCGGAACCTTCTTGCTCAATAAGTAGAGTATCTTCTTCGCAAGTGCAGCTGAACGTGTCTTCCCGGGACACAGCTCCACGAATGAATGCGTCTTGGCTTCCACTGCTGTCCTCGGACCTCCAATCAGTCTCAGCTCGTTCTCTTTCTCGAGAACTCCAATAGCAACTCGTAGGGATACACCTTTCACATAGTTTCGGGTTCCATAGACCATGAACATGCCTTTGCCCAAGTATTGACCTGAGGGAGGTTTCTTGCTCAGTTGTTCAGGATTCACCCAGTAAACATCTGCCGAAGCGAAACCACTCGACCACGCTTTACTGTAACTCGCGGCAGCTACTGCCGCTTCCGATATCGTTGAGTCTCCCGGTTTCCTTCCTGCAGTCTTGACGGTCACAAATGGAGCGCCTTGAATCTCGGCATGAAACACTACATCTTCATTGTCTGTGTAATGGTTCACTAGAAGTTCATTTGTAGAGGAGTCCCTTCCGGCCAACACAAGGAACCCCTCCGAAGACTCGAACCAATGAAACTTCTCGAACCATTCCTTTTCCCTTCTTCTCGAAAGCGGAACCTCTGCACGGGTCT
Source organism: uncultured Candidatus Bathyarchaeia archaeon (assembly GCA_964354325.1). Taxonomy (GTDB): domain Archaea; phylum Thermoproteota; class Bathyarchaeia; order 40CM-2-53-6; family CAVXDP01; genus CAVXDP01. The sequence continues at coordinate 5,553 of CAYGZB010000043.1, forward strand.
CTTCCTCTACCTTGCTTTTCAGTGTTTCAAGCTCAGATTTCGTGTTGACTATCGATTTTTCAACATTCTCAAGTTTTGTTTTGAGATCTTTCGCTTTGTCAAAGTAGTTTGATGCATTTCGGTACGGACTCTGCTCGAACTCGATAGGGAACTCCTTCCCTTCTAGCTCCACACGTACTACTCGATTCTTTGCGTCGAGATGTCTGAAAATAATCTGTGGAATCTGACCTTCTTCTTTAGGTCCTATCAGCGAATCGGAGATATCCGCGAAGGTGAAGCCATGTGACCTTTCGTCTTGGATCAGTCCAATTAGAAGATCGATCTCTTGTGCGTGTCTTCTAATGATTTCTCCGATCTCAGTGTGCGAAACGACCTCTTCTTGAAGTGTCGTCATCTCCTTTGTTTGCATTTCTAGGATTCTGGAGATTTTCTCTTTTTCCCGTTGTGTCTTTTCTGCTTGAGTAGTCTCTTTCTGAATATGCGCCAGTTTTGAGAAGTATTCATCAGCGGCTTGGTTGAAGGTGAGATAGTTCTTTGTTTCTCTACCATTGTGTATCATGAGTGTGAAAGGTTGCACAGTTAGAGGTGAGCCTTCTATGCCGAGAACAATTTGTGGAGTTGTTCGATCGGATTGCAAATCTGATGCAAGCATCTTGATAGCTTCGTAGATCGTGTCGATTTGGTTATCCGACAGCAGGTTTGACGGGGTCTTATCGCTTACGTGGGCTCTCGCAGTTATCTCTTGTGCGTATTGTCCTCCTATCGCAAGAAGTTTCGTTAGTTTTCTAGCGATCGGCATAGGTTCAGAGTCTTTCAGAGATGCAACATGATTTCTATCAATTTCAATTGGGCTGAGGCCACTTGATGGAGCGTGAGTAAATACACCGTGACGCACAACGTCTCTGTCCCTCATTCTTGCATATCTAAGGGCCAGAACTATCTTCAGGTTTTCATCTACCAAGATGAGATTGCCTCGGCTGAATAGCTCTACGACCATCTGGAATCTGCCCTCGGACGACGCGAACTGAATTGAGACTATACGTTCAAAGTGGTGTTGTGAAATGTCGACCACTTTTCCATCTCGGAGATACTTCCTGAGGGCCATGCAAAATTGTGTGGGTGCTGAGGGAATTGTCATCGAGTACTCCGTCAGGTGGATTCTTTTCCCAACTTGGACTACCAGAGTCTGGTTTCCAGGTCTGAATCTCAGTAGAAAAGTATCCTCATTTATCTGGTAGATGTTGTCGAGATATGTACCGATCAGGGATCCCTTTAGTTCTCTTACAATGATGTAGATGTCAAAACTTGACATAACCTTCTTTTGTTCCATTTTATGCAATTGGGGTCCCTCGATTCAACGCGTGAATATTCGGGCAACGCTAATTAGATTCTTTCGAGAAGCTTCCACCCAGAAAGCTTGTAGAAGGCTCTGTAATGAGGCATTCGCCTAGAATTGTTAGAATAGAGAAGAAGAAGAACGTGACCGAAGAAGTCGTGACCTTCACCGTTAGAGACCCCGAATGCGCCACAGCGAAACCTGGACAATTCGCAATGATATGGATTCCAGGCGTTGACGAGATTCCGATGAGCATCTTTCCCGTTGAACACGACGTCGTTCTGTTTGCGATCAAGAATGTTGGAGAAGCCACAAAGGCTCTAGCTGAGAGCGTCGTAGGCGACAAGATAGGCTTACGTGGGCCATATGGCACGTTCTTTGCAGCTAAGAAGAAGAGTTCGCCTTTGCTGGTCGCCGGAGGGACTGGCGCTGTGCCTCTTACCTTGCTTATGAGAGATCTCTCAAAGGCAAACATCAAGGCCACTTTCGTTGTTGGAGCCAAAACAAAAACGGAACACTTCTTTCTAGATCGGATTAGGAGTGTGTCTCATCACGGCTCGAAGTTGGTTATTGCGACTGACGATGGAACGCGGGGTATGAAAGGACTTGCATCGGAGATTGCGACAGAACTTTGCAGGGACAACTCATATGATGAGATCTTCAGCTGTGGCCCCGAGCAGATGATCAGATCCCTTTTCGATCTCTGTGAAAGGAAAAAGATCCATCTTCAAGCCAGCTTGGAAAGAATAATGAAGTGCGGGGTTGGGATCTGTGGGAGTTGTTGTATCGGAAAGTATAGGGTGTGCGCTGATGGACCGGTGTTGCATCATGCACAACTTCGGGAAATCGCGCATGAACTAGGGCGATGGACACGAGACCACTCAGGAAAGTTGATACC
>CAYGZB010000044.1:0-3331 GCA_964354325.1 uncultured Candidatus Bathyarchaeia archaeon
TTAGTCTTGTCTTCACATAACTCTAAAGCCAATACCCGTCTGCTTGGAAGCTTACTCCTATTATTCGTGATAATGTAGTTGACAGATTCTCCTGCGTTTGGTGGAGCACCTTCTTTCGCTAGTTGATTTGCGGCTATGGTGTGGAGAGCCATATGCCGATACTCATCTGGATTTTGAGAGAGCCGTTTTCGAATAGTTAACTCTTCGATGGGGGCATTTCCAGACCTCAAAAGGCGTATGTATCTCCCAAAGACCTCGTAAGCTGGCGGTAGTTTTGCATAGAATTCTTCAGTGTTTTCAGCTTTGGCCAGTACGTAAAGCATTTCTCTTATGCACTTGTCGATGATCTTAGGTGTATCACACCTTCTGGTGGCGATGCCTCGATCCTTGATCTTTCCATTTCTGAAAACGCCATAGTATCTGTTAAGAACTGAAACGTTTCGATAAGTCTTCGATGGCAAAAAGACTATCCAGCGATAAATTCCCTCGAAGGATATGGGAAGTTGTATTGTCTCCTCGATCTCAGCTTTAAGTTCTAGATAGTCGTCTTCTGTTGCGCGGTCCCTCTTTAGCCATAATGAATCCACAATTCCATGTATCAACTTGAACCCTCTCGTTTCTGCCAAGCGAACAGTGTCCTTCAATATCTGTCTGGCAAAGGCACACGTAGCTATGTGCGCATCGATTCTACCAAAGCGAGCATTCTTGAATCCCAAGTAACCAAATGCAGTTACTAGAATCCATTTCAACGCGACTTGCCGCATCTCATAGATGCTACGAAGACGGTTATCAAGCGTTGTTTGCTTTAGCTCCTTGTAACGTCGCCGTTTCTCTATGAGAAGTTGAAGGCTTCTTGGAACAATTCCCATATTTTTCTCGCAGAGATTATAGTCTAATTCAGGTACGCGGTTTTTCGAGTCTGGGCAGCATTTGCACCGAACTGTTTCTCCACTCAAGTTCTTGGTAAGCATGATCATCGGGTAGAGTGAGGTAAAGTCAAGTTCGCCGATCCCTTCATGTAAGCCAACGATAGGTGCGTAATAGAATCCTCCACGATCAGCAACGAAGAGTTCGCTAGCTGTCTTCAATTCTTCCGCAGCTGTTTTCTGCCACGGAATCAAGATATCTTTTCGGTTGGCTTCGTAGAACTGTGCAGAAGTCATACTAGTTCCGATGGTTGTGTTGCTTGCTCGTTGTGCTGGTATTCTGCATATTCGGGCGATCTCGATTATGCCTGGTAAGCCACAATCTCTGTACAGAATCGAGTTTTCACGGTCTATGTGAAGTCTACCTAGAAGCCGCGTTGGCATGGGTCTATAACATACTCGTCCATAGCTGACATAGCTTTGTCCCTTTTCAAGTGAAATTTGAAGTGGCGATTGATCGCGACCCAGAATGAACTGTTCTGCGATCCCGTTTACCCTTGCTCTATACGCTAGATATGGAAAGAGAAAGTCATCGCCATTATTTGTATAGATCACGTCTGGATCGTGCATTCTAACGGTTTCAAAGAGTTGTATAAGGTTCTGATGTTCATCACATTCATCGATGTCGTAAGTTTCATTCTGCGATGTCAGTTTGATCGTTTCGATAGGGTCAGTCTTGGTAGGTAGCCGTTTTTTCTTTTGGATGCTAGCCGAGAGTGTGATTTCTCGGAGTGGGGGAATCTCATAGTTCACAGATTCTAGGCTGTCATGTATTTTCCAAATTATCCCTCTAGAATTGGTGGTCGCTTTAACGTATGCAAATGGATAGATACATTTCTCATACATGTAGAACTGGCTTGGTTTCACGTCTACATTGTATAGCTCATAGCGCTTGTATCTGCCATGAATGAGTACATTCTCAGCTAGCTCTTCGGCAGCAATGGAATTTGGGACTGGGACTTTCAAGACTTTGGAGGGCGCTTCATCTCCTGGCTTAATGAATCGCTCCTCAAGAGTCATCCCTTCAATTCGTAGCTCGTCTGCGAGACTAGTAAGATCTTTGTATTCGCCTGCGACATAGAAGTACTGCTGCCAAGAATCGACTAGCCGAATCACTTGATCGTTTCGCGTCTTCAGCCAAACTATCATACCACCGTCATTTGGGTAAATATCAAGTATCCAACCTTCAATACGACCGGTTGGATTCTTCGAGAAAACGATTGATTCGTTCAATCTTGTCACGTAGTTCTTTCAGGCTCTTGTGATGCGAGAATAGAAGCGAGAGAAACATGCCTTCAGTCTTAGCAGGTAGCACTGCTGCGCCAGCTGCAGACGCATATCGTCTACATTCATCCATCAGATCGTCGAATATGGGACGTTCATCTATGCGAAGAGCGTCTCGAAACCTCTTCCATCGCGTCAATTCCTCTTCAAGGAGCATCCGCCATGAAGGAATAGTCCTACCCATCCTCACTTGCCTCCAAGAATTCTTCTATGACTCTTGGTGTTGGATGTTTGACGATGAGGCTTCCCACAGAACGAGTTGGATGCTTTTCAAGAGTAAACTTTGTAAAATCGCGTTGTTCCTCCAATCTTAAGACGACATCTACACGTTGCCTAATTGCACACAGAAATGGCGCTGGCGTCACTTCGTCAAGACTCGTTGTCAAGGCTATGGCTCGTTCGGTTCTGGCGATAGTGACTAGCGAGTTGAGAGCGGTTTTGAATAGATCAATGATTCGGTTGTAGCGTAGATCGGGATCATGATACAGTTCAATGATATCAGAAACGACGACAAACTTGATTTCTCTTTCATGAACAGCTCTCGGTAGCGTCTGAGTCATTAATGATGTTAGTTGGTAGCATGTGAATGCACGGGATATTAGTGTTAGATCTAAAGCCCTGTCTCGGTCTATCTGATTCTCTTCCGCATATTGCACCAAGAGGTAAGGGTCAAACGTGTTTCCTCCATCGATAAAAATTACGTTTGAATTGAGTCCGCCATGGCACTGGTCAAGCTGAGATCTAACGCATAGAAGTTCAGAAAGCGCCAGACATTGCTTTGAACCATAGAGAAAAGCAACCTGCCCAAGTTGTAGACCGCCAACTAGTCTGTCAAGACTCTTATCATGAAGGAATAAACGTGGTTCAGGCTGGAGTTCATTTGCCTTACGAAAAACCAACGGAAACGTTGAGCCGCACGTCTCGGAGAAAGAATGAATCATTATGTTGATCGCGCCTCGGTAGACTATGCTACTGTTCCTTTAGTGCTAGTCCTAATCGATTCGACATATAGACAAGAGAGACAACGAAAACTAAGCGGAAACATCAATTCACCAATGTGGTCCACAATTGCGACAATGTGAGTTTGTCGAACACCTGAGGGTGTTAAGGGCTACAGCCAG
>CAYGZB010000044.1:3431-7770 GCA_964354325.1 uncultured Candidatus Bathyarchaeia archaeon
CATTATAGTGGCGTGGCGTTGGGTGTGCCACCTCTCACTAGGTCTTTTTTGTTTCATTTGGATGGCATGAGCAACTTCGTGGGCAAGCATTCCGATGCTGCTTTCATGAGCAACCCTTATTCGCCGATGCGTGCAACGCCCGTATCCCTTTCTACCACCAATAGTCAATTCATGACGGATTTTGTAGTGATCTTTCAGAAGCTCAAAGACTTGTTTGATCTCATCATCATTCAGCTTGATCGAGTACTCTCCGGAAAATCGCTGTCGTTCTTTCTCGTAGTACTTGATCCAAGGCATCTAGAGTCAACCGCATTGGGACAGTGCATATCATGACGGTGGAAGGCGTCGGCGATTATCCTCACCTGCACGCGAAATTGTTTTAAACGCTTTTTCGCGGAGGAAGGGAAACTTGATTTTGGTATTCTAAAAGGTAGAAAATGAGCTTTACGATGGCTGACGTGAATGATGCGATGGCACGAATCTATTCAGATGTGGAAATCTCACTGGAACCGATCGATCAAATGAACATAGAAAGACTTAAGGCCCAAATCCCCGCAGTGCGGGTGAGCTTTCACCATATTGTCACCTCCAATTTGAGAATCCGAATGATTCACAATGATTGAAAGAAATCTCAGACTAGAAAGAATCGGCTACATAGCGTCACCGCTAATCGTGATCATGATCTGGAAGATTGTGACCTATCTACGGATATTCAACCCGGTCATTTTGCCGTCACCAGAATCTGTTGGCCAAGCTTTCCTTAGCGAGATGGTCTCTGGAGAATTGCTGAAACATATCCAAATATCGTTATATCGGGTGTTCTTGGGATTCGGAATCGGCTCGGCTATGGCGGTGTCTTTGGGATTGCTTATTGGATGGTCAGAGAAAGCTAAGTCGTTCGTTGACCCTATAGTTGAGATCGTAAGACCAATCCCACCCATGGCATGGATACCATTGTCGATCTTATGGTTTGGAATCGGTGAGTTGCCAAAGATCTTCATCATCATTTTGGGAGTTTTCTTCCCAGTTCTAACCAACACGGTCGTGGGTGTAAAATCGATAGAGAAAGGCTTGCTGAAGTTGGCAAGAAGCATGGGTTTGAAAGGCTTTAGATTGTTCAAGGAAGTGATCGTATTTGGCGCTTCACCTTTCATCATCACGGGATTGAGAATTGGATTGGGGTTCGGCTGGATGTGCTTGGTGACCGCGGAGCTAATAGCTGCCCAAGCAGGACTTGGCTACATGATTGAAGAGGCAAAGATGTTGCTCTTGACGAACAAAGTGATTCTTGGAATGCTGACGATAGGTTTCCTAGGCATTCTAATTGATAGACTAATCGTAAGATTAGAGAAGATTGTACTCCCCTGGTGGTGAATGCTATGAAGAACTTTATCACAACGAAGAAAGCCAAAATACTTGGAATAATTGCAGTAGCCATTGTGCTTCTGGCCGCGGGGACTGCCCTTTACAGCAACAAAATGAAAGAAGAGAAGGCCGTTCGGATCGGATATCAACCATTTTGGTCTGCCGAATCAAACATTGTGCTAACGATGAAGAATAAGAACCTACTCGAAAAAATGGGTTACCAGCCCGAATATGTCGCCTTTCTATCTGGACCTCCAATCAATGAAGCTCTGATTAGCGGTGCTCTTGACATGGGATTTGGAGGAGATATGCCAACCATCTCACTTATGGCTACCGACTTTCCAGCCAAGATCATTGCCTCACCAGTGAAGTCACTGAGGCAGGCAATAGTAGTCGACATAGAGAAGGCCGGCGCCATAAGAGATGTTAAAGATCTTGTTGGCAAGAAAGTCGCCGTCGTGCAAGGATCTTGTTCTCACTATTTTCTCTACAAGGTTCTCCGATCGAACGGGGTGGATCCAAAGAGTGTCGATATCATCAATATGGATGTAAAGGCACAGCCACCAGCCCTGATGACCCATCGTGTAGATGCCGTTGTCAGCTGGGAACCTTGGCCAACCAAATTGGAGCTAAGTGGGGTCGGCAAGATATTGGCTGAAGGAAGTTTCAGTGGCTTTCTCAGTGTGAGAGAGGATTTTGCGAATAAGAATGCGCAGGCTGTGCAAGCAGTCGTAGATTCACTACAAGAAGCCCTTGAATACTCTCAGAAGAACTTCAACCAGACGTGCCAATGGGTGGCCGAAGAAACCAAAGATAACATTACGGCGATCTACAAAGCTGCCAAAACGGATCGAATATTCAACCTTGGCGAAACTATCAAACCAAACCCAGATTCATTCGAAGACATGCAAGACAAAGCGACGTTCATGTTCGAGCAGGGTCTCATTCAAAAGATTCCGAACATGCATGAAAAGATTGACATGACATATGCTGAAAGGGCTGCATGATAAGCGAAATGATTCAGATCGAACATATTTGCAAGAAATTCCGCAAGAAAAGCCAGGACATCGTCGTCCTCGAAGATATCAGCTTCGAAATAAGAGAGCGAGAGTTCGTTTCCATAGTTGGACCTAGTGGATGCGGAAAAACAACTCTACTGAACATAGTCGCAGGACTTGAGAAACCCACGAGTGGCAGAGTTCTGATAAATGGACAAGAGTCTTCAACATCCCCAAACATAGGAGTTTGCTTTCAAGACGCCCCTCTCTTCCCTTGGAAGACAGTGTTGGATAACGTCGAACTGGCGTTAAAGGTTAGAAAGAGGAGTGATACAAAATCAGGTGCCAAGACATATCTTAAGGCTGTGGGGCTTTTGGATTTCGCCGATTTCTATCCCAAGGAACTATCAGGGGGCATGAAACAAAAGGTGGCAATAGCGAGAGCCCTAGCTCTTGAATCAGAAATACTGTTGCTGGATGAACCTTTCGGAGATCTAGACGCCCAGACTAGAGCTCTAATGCAGGAAGACATGCTGAGAATCAGACAAGACTATGGGAAAACAGCTTTACTCGTGACTCATAGCATTGACGAAGCCGTGTTCCTCTCGGATAGAGTGATAATCTTCTCTTCTTTACCAGGAAAGATTGTGAAAATCGTGGACGTGGATTTGCCCGAAAGATCACCAGAAATTAGATCTCAAGCAAAATTCAGCGAAATAAGATACAAAATATGGGAAATTGTCCGAAGCGAAATTGTATCACCCACACAGAAACCAATCGGTCAATTCATCGATTGACGATCATGGTGATGATGAACAAATGGCAAAAAACATAGTCGAAATAAAGACAGCCCTGCTTTGCCACGGGCTGAGAGTAGACAAGAACGAGCCGTATTGCAGAGATGTAGTTCCTTCAACCTACCCAAAAGGAGGAAAATCGAGAGCAGGGGTTGCAGGAAGCGGGAAAACCTTTCTTCTTGAGAATGGTGAAGCGTGCAATATCGGTGTTCTGCAACCGTTCCTTGAGAAGACACCGTTCGAGTTCAGAATAATCGATGGCCAAGGCTGGATATTGAGAAACGGTGAAAAGACCATAAGAGCTACGATTAGGAAGCCAAAATGGCATTCGACAGAGCTCTTTGATGTGATACAGCTGCACGGAAAAGACTCTTTGGCCACTGCCATATCAAATGATTGTACTTACTGGAAAGCGGGAGAAGGATGCAAGTTTTGCATAATTGGTGTTGGCGAAAAGATGGTAGAGCACGAACCTGAGGAGATCGCGAAGAGCATCCGCAGGATAGAAAATGAGACAGAGCTAAGGGCAACTTGTGATATTGAGGACGAATGCAACCCAAGTCTTTCCAGATCAGACCTTGAGAAGAGAAAGAAGTACATCGCGCCTGTGGACGTAAACATAAACTCTGGAACCTTGAGGAACGGGCCGAAAGCGTATGAGAGAACCATTTCGGCCATAGCAAGAGTGAGTAACCTACCCATTGGAATTCAAATCTGCCCGATTAAGAAACAAGAAATAGAAGCACTGTACTCTGCTGGCGCGACTGAAGTTAGTTTCAACCTAGAGGTCTATGATGAGAAGACAAGAAAAGAGGCTATCCCTGGAAAAGCCAAGGATAATTCATTGAATGATTACTTGAGAGCTATGAGAGAAGCCGTAAAAGTTTTTGGAGACAATCAAGTTGAATCGTGGATATTGATAGGACTTGAGCCAAAGACTAAGACCATAGAAGGAATTCGAGCAATAGCAGAAACTGGAGCTATTCCTCTACCAAAGATTTTCCGTCCCCTGTATGGATCGCCATATCAGATGAAAGCGCCCCCTGCCGTGGAAGAAGCGATTGAGGTCTACAAAGCTTGGTCTGACATAGTAAGAGAATGCGGGTTAGATCCCCTGGAAACGAAAGCGGGTTGTGGAAGATGTAACGGCTGCTTTCCACTAAGAGAGCTAATCAAGGA
>CAYGZB010000045.1:0-5643 GCA_964354325.1 uncultured Candidatus Bathyarchaeia archaeon
GTGAGTCGAATGTGGCCTTCTCCAGCTTCACCAAATCCGACGCCTGGAATAGTCGCAACCCTAGCTCTTTCCAGAAGCAGATCGCTCATCTCAACTGACGTCTTGCCCAGCTGCGATACATCTGGAAAAGCGTAGAATGCACCTCTTGGCTTCGTACATGAAAAACCAGTTATCCGAGCCAACTCCTCCATGACCACGTTTCTTCGCTTCTCATACTCAAGTCTCATCTCGTTCACAAATTGCCATGATCTCTGGTCATGTAGCGCAAGTGCAGCAGCTCTTTGAACAAACGTAGCCGGCCCTGTCACGGAGTGCTCATGAATCACCTTGACTCTGCTGATTATCCGCTTGTCAGCAATCATGTATCCTAGTCTCCATCCCGTCATGGCGAAGGCCTTGGAAAACCCGTTCACTGTAATAGTCCGATCCTTCATCCCAGGCAGCGAAGCTATGCTCGTGTGCTTCATTCCATCATAGATCAAGTATTCATAGAGTTCATCGGAGAGCACTGCAAGATCTTTTTCGATCGCAATCTCTGCAACATCATCCAGATCGCTCTTTTCCATTACCCCTCCAGTTGGGTTGTTTGGCGAGTTTACAACGATCAACTTTGTCTTCGGCGTCACTGACTTTTTCAACTTCGCCGTGTCCATCTTGAATCCACTCTCCTCAAGGAGTGGTATCTTGACAGGTACTCCTCCTGCAAAAGTTACACACGGTTCGTAGCTGACCCAGCACGGGTCAGTGAGTATCACCTCGTCACCAGGGTCGAGAGATGCCATCATGGCATCAAAGACCGCTTCCTTTCCTCCGACCGTCACCAATACCTCTGAATTCGGATCCACGTCAAATCGATTGTCTCTCTTCGTCTTTTCAGCTATGGCCGTTCTCAGCTCAACTAGACCAGCACTATCGGAATAGAATGTGTGTCCTTCGTCCAAAGCTTTCTTGGCAAAATCCCTTATGTGCTCAGGAGTCACAAAACCAGGCTCACCAGCACCGAGGCTTATCACGTCAACTCCTGAATGCCTCATGGCCTTTACTCTGGATATCATGCCAACGGTTGGAGAACCTGGAACCTCTGTTCGACTCGCCATTCTCAACTCCATCTCGACTCTCCTTTCACCAGTTCTTCTTCATCACAAGTGTGTGAAGCTTTGAAAGTTCTCTCTGCTCAAGATTGCCTGAAATGGACTGCAACAGATGTGTAGCCCATATTAGGTTTTGGCATATAGACAGTTCGCGGACGCAACCAATTCCATCTGAGAATTCCTGAGTATCGCACCTACGTAGAGAAATTGGCCAAGAAACGCTGAGGCGCTTTTCCAAAAACTAGCGGAATTCGTGGGGAGAGGGCAAATTGCCTGTTCCCTTCGTTAGGTGGGCAACGTCTCGAACTTGCCTCAAAGCTAGAATCAGTCAGGGTAATTCGCGGACAGAAGAATGAGGCAAAAACAATACTGAACGGATTCTGGGGTCCAGAGACCTCTGCTGGGCTACAGAGGCCTCTGGCTGGGCTGTATTCTGGCTTTCTAGTGGCAGATTCTAGATTCAACATCCTCAATTGTGAGGAGTCTTCGCTTGTGAAGGAAAGACCAACGGTTTATTTGAAGAGAGTACATGACGTTTCACATCTGGAACACCATTGTGTCACACTCCTTATAAAACATTACTCAAAAACCCGACATATATCGAGAACCGACACCAAAACGTCGTAGCGTTGCGTGGCGACTTCACCCTGACGCGATCGATGATCACATCATAATAATTCATTTCACACACTACGAAACCGCCGCGTTTATACATCGAACTCCAGTGATATACTGAAACAGCATATTGGAGGAAAACACTTGGACGAAGAGAGATGGACCGTATGGTTAATGTTCAGCTGCGCCAACTACATGGCTCATCCCGATGCCTTGGGAATCGCAGTGTTAACCAACTACTCATCCATGCCCAGAGTCATGGCCTCGACTGAAACTAAAGCCTGCAGCATATGTGGTTCAGGACTGTCCTATGCAGGCAAGGAGGATGCTCTTCTTCCGTTCTTAACGCGCGATTTCGAACGTCTCAGCGCGGGTGGGTACAATCCCATCAAGGATGAAGAGCTCTGGATAGCGGACTACTGAATACATCCTTCCCCATTTTTTCCGTCCACAGACCAATGAATACCTGATTCAACTAAGTGGTCAACCTAGATCTTTCTTTGACTAGTGCAGCAACTCTTTTTGCGTCTGCTCTGCCGCGAACTTGCACCATTACTAAGCCTAACAGCTTGCCGGCCGCCCTATCGCCTTGATCTTTCAACAGGGTAATGTTGTCGAACACAACTTTGTCAACAATTGACGCCAACTCCCGTTCTGAAAGCATCCCGAGGCTCAATTTCTCTAAGGCTTCGTCAGGGGTCTTGCCCGGATTCTCAGCTATCCATCTAGCGATCGTCTCAACGGACTCTTTCGCCGTCTCCCCTTTGTCAACAAGGTAGAATATCTTCTCAATATGTTCCGGGATAAGGTTCTCGAGCGCGACGCCGTCTCTGTCAAGGCTCTTTAGAGTCTCGGTGAGTACAGTCGCGATGAACGATGGTTGGATCTTCGTTCTGGTAGCCACGGTCTCAAAAAGTTCGATGAAGTCGGAGTTGAGGAGTTGCTTCGCCAGTTTTTCATTTAGACCAAATGAATCCGTTAGCCTTTTCATCACCGTCTCAGGTAGTGGCGGAAGGCTGGCCTTGATTCGACTGATCCTTTCTGATGTGATTGATATGGGTGGCACATCGGTTTCCGGATACATCCGAGCTGCACCTGGACGCGGACGCATGTAGAACGTTGTACCATCCGGGTTCGAGGCCCTGGTCTCTTCTGGCACGCCTCTGAGAGTTTCCTTGGCTCGTTCAACAACGGCCTTCAACGCATCATTTGTCTTTTCAACCTCGTCAGCCACCAGAACAAATCCATCATCTGACGCTACTTTCAATCGAAGGCGTATTCTTTCCAGTTCCTCCTGGTTGATCCCATATCCAGGCAGCTCATCTGAATGGAATATCCCACCCACCTTGCCCGCGAAGATGGCTCTGCGCGACATCTCAGTTCCCAATCTCAGTCCGGGGAGTAGTTCTCTTCCAAGTAGGCCGGAAAATTTTGGAAGCTTAACGGCGCATACGATGCCGTTCTTGGCCAGCGCTGACTTCACCACTTTGGACGCGGTCTTCGAGAAAGCATCAGTCACGTTGACAAGATTCTCTTTGATGTCATCTTCACGTAGACCCCTATTTGCCAGTTCATCTTTGATCTTGATCAGTTCGTTTTGCCTTTGGAATTCAAGTTCGACGGCGCGTGAGATCAGGTCGAGTTTCTGAACTCCCTTGATCTCGATTAGTGCTCCTTGCGGGGTTGAAATGTTCAGGTCCTGTCTGATCGTGCCTAAGCCTCTCTTCACCTTCCTAGTGGCTTTGAGGAGTCTGCCGATTGCAAGCGCCGTCTCCTGAGCCTCTTGAGGTGAATTGATGACTGGACCTGTAGTGACTTCCACGAGCGGAATGCCAAGCCTGTCTATCCGATAGTTAACCGTCATTCCTACTTCGCCCGTTTTTCTTGCGGCATCCTCTTCAAGGCTTACGTGTTGTATTGGGACTCTCTTGTTGAGTATGTCCAAGTATCCGTCGAGTCCAATTGCGGCAGTTCTCTGAAATCCAGTAGTGTTTGAACCATCAATGACAACTTTTCTCATGACGTGAATCTCGTCAACGGGCTTCAGGTTAATCATGAGACCGATCATCAGAACGCTGTCAACAGCCTCATCGTTCAAGTCATGCGGTGGCTCTTCATCCATCTCGACGAGACATGAGGTGTCAGAATCCGCCTCATATGCAACCATCCTACCCCTCTGGAACTCGAACATAGCTGCAGGATCAACCTGACCTAGCTCACTTTGAGTTGGTCGAAGCCTCCTGAGGAAAGTTTTTTCAGGCTTTTCTGTTGAAAGACGGGTCGGACAGCCACAGAACAACTTGGCCTTAGTGTCAAGTTGACAGTGAACCTCGATCCCTACCTTTAATCCCGAATTGGCAATTGTCTGCAAGTCACATTTCTCCTGCAGTTCTTGTTCGTCTCGAAGAGATCTCTTCCGCTATGTTCGACAACATGAGCTCAGAGACTCCTTTGGCATCTGCTGTCTGTCCAAAGGCCCACATCATTTTGACGAGAGCGGTCTCTGGAATCATGTCTTCCAGAGGTAGAACGCCTAGCGCAAGAAGGTCTCTTCCAGTATAGTACACGTTCATATTGACGCGACCCCATATGCACTGCGAAGTCATGCCCACAACTGTTCCTTTTTCGATGGCTCGTTTGATAGAATCGTAGCAGTATCGACTCACGTGGCCAAGACCTGTCCCTTCAAGAACAAGACCACGAACGCCCTGATCAACATACCAACTGATCACGTCAGGGTCCATGTTCGGATAGAACTTGATCAGAGCTACCTTTTCATCGAATCCAGGTTTCAATGCGGAGTTGCTGCTTGGTCCACGTTTTCTGGCACGCTCGTCAAGTAGTTCAATCTTCTTCTCTTTCACGTTGTATCTTGCCAGTGGCGCTGAGTTGATCGATCTGAAAGCGTCTCTCGTGCTTGTATGACATTTCCTTGCGCGGTTGGCTCTGTGGATCACCAGATAATCATCGGAGGTCTTCTGGTGCATAACAATAACGACCTCAGAAATCGATGAAGTTGCTGCAATCGACACTGCACCAATCAGGTTAGTCGCTGCGTCAGAGCTTGGTCTGTCTGATGATCGCTGTGAACCAACCAATACAACCGGAATGGAAAGATTCTGTAGGGCGAAGCTGAGCGCAGCTCCAGTATACCCCATCGTATCTGTACCGTGACAAATGACTACCCCCTGCATTCCCTTCTGATAGTAATCCCAGACTTTGGATGCTATCTCGCTCCAGTGCTTTGTTGTGAGGTTTTCGCTGAATTCACTGTACAGAATGTCGGTAGTTACTTGAGCGATCTGAGAAAGCTCGGGAACGACGCTGTAAAGGTCTTCAGCGGTTAACGCTGGTTCAACAGATCCTGTTCTGTAGTCCACTCGACTCGCTATCGTACCCCCGGTGCTTATTACAGCCACTCTTGGAAGACCTTCACGGGACGGCGGAACCGCGGGTCGCGCAAATGAGGGTTTGCCACCTTTTCCAGTAATCTCAATCTTCGTTTTCTCTGTAACACGGACTCCAGCATTGTAACCACTTTTCAATTTGATGACTATGACATGTTCGTCGCCAAGTTCAGTTCGAGGTATGAGAATTCCATCATAGATCTTCTCTCCGTCTTGGATTTTGAGTTGATCTCCAACGTTTGCTTTGGCCTCGTTCAGCAATTCAGAGGCCATCCCGCGATAGCCTGAGGTTCGTCTATGGTTTGTTTGAGTTTCTGACAAGAAACTAGTCACTTCTCCTTCTTTTTCATACGGATCTCGTGGTCTGTTGTATTGATTAGCAGAATGTCGCCGTCCCTAAGTCTCAAGGCTTCAACTATCTCAGTTGGGATCACGATTCGCAGACTGTTGCCTACCTTGCCTAAGGTTCTTTCGAAGTCTACGGGCATTTGAATCGTGTACACTTAGGATACATATTCAGATAAGAGTTT
>CAYGZB010000045.1:5743-7764 GCA_964354325.1 uncultured Candidatus Bathyarchaeia archaeon
CTTCGTCCTATCGTACATTTCGAGCGCTCTTTGTTCCGCTTCTCTTAGAAGTCTTGCTCCTAGCCCCCTGTGCTGATAGGCCTCATCGTCTTCCTCGCTTAGAGGAATCATGGGGCCACATACCCGAAGCTCTCTTACAATGGCAGTGTGGTTGCCACGGATTTCTGGTCTGTGAGCCTTGGAAGAGGGTGTTCTCAATCGAACATATCCGGCTAACGAGTCGCTTTCCATTTCAACTGCTGAGATGAAGATCTCTCTTCCTTCTGACGCGTCATATTCTTCCGCAAGTATCTTGAGACTCCTACTGTTGCACTTCTTCCGAGTCTTCAGCGTGCGAAGACCAACTTCTCGACATCTTATACACTCACATTCCAGACCCGACTTGGCCATCTTTCTCTCGACCAACTGTCGCAGGTTGCTCTTCTTCACGCCAGCTATTATGAGACCTGCAGGTATGTCTCTTTGAATGCGCATTATCCTCACCCAACGTGGAACCCTCGCCTTGACCTCCGCAATCAGATTCGCTGCTTCCTCGGTAGTGTAGGGGCGATATTTTCCGGATTTCCACATGTCATACAACTCAGTTCCTTTGAGAACAAGGCATGGGTAGATCTTCAGCATGTCAGGTTTGAATGCAGGATCTTCGAAGAGCCTGACGAATGCTTTGAGGTCTTTCTCATGATCTGATCCGGGAAGGCCAGGCATCATATGAGCGACGATCTTTAGTCCAGCATCTTTGCAGATCTGAAACGCGTGAACAACATCATTGACTGTATGCCCCCTTCCAATAAGCTGGTACAATTCATCGTAGAGGTTCTGGACTCCCAGTTCAACGCGTGTAACACCCATAGGAAGCATCTGATCCACGTGTTCTTGGCGAGCCCAATCAGGCCTTGTTTCAACCGTGATCCCGACGTTTCTGACCTTAGATGTTTCAGCAGTCAATACGGCTTCATTTAGGCAAGACGATATTTTGCCCGAAATCGCGTCAAGGCATCTTTGAATGAAATACTCTTGATATGATCTCGGCGTTGCAGGAAAAGTTCCCCCTTGGATTATGAGCTCAACTTTGCCAATCTTGTGTCCAATCTCTCTCAGCTGTCTCAACCGACCCGTGACCTGCCGGTAGGGATCGAAATCATTCTGAATGCCTCTCATCGCGGACGGTTCGTGCCCCGTGTAGCTTGCAGGGGCCCCAGGCTCATTAGGGCAGTATCCACAACGTCCATGAGGACACTTTGAAGGCTCTGTCATCACCGCGACAACATTGACTCCTGACAGGCTTCGCACTTTCTTCAACACGAGACTCGAACGAACGCTTTCCTTCTCCATCGCGTCAGCTTCAGAGAATATCTCAGAATTACTTGGGATATGACTCAGCCCATGCTGCTTCGCATAACGAAGCTTAACCTCAGTCAAGTCAAAGTCGTCATCTGGAGAATGTTCTAAGATCTCGCGCAGAATCTGCCTGCAAATATTCTTTCTATCAGGATCCGACGCCATGCCTCGTGCCCAAGCAATAGCAGCCTCACAGAACAAGATACGGATAAACAAGTCGGTTAGAACCGCAAAACGGAATACCTCCAAGCCCCGGCAGCGAACACAAATACATAGAACGGGCATCGCGGATCTTGGACTCCACACTGGATCTACCCAGCATTGGCTTCCATTTCTCTAATGCAACTGTTGGTGAATGAATAGCTCTACAGATGATTGTTCACTGCGCGTCTCTTCATTGGTTACTCTTAAATTCCTGAAGACTAGAGTACAGTTGGTGAGCGTTTTGCTTTATCCCTATCCGAGTCGATATGGTGGACGGTTTGATGTCCACGAACCCTACGCATTAGGATACCCTGGATGGATTTACCCTCGATATGGTGGATCATGCTACCCTGGAGGAACGGGTTATCCTGTCGGATTTGGTTCCCCTGGTTACGGCGCCCCCGTGTTTCAACATCTTCAGCCATACCCGCACCTCTGCTATCGCAATTTTGATAGCCACTCTCTGACAGGTCACTATC
>CAYGZB010000046.1:0-7649 GCA_964354325.1 uncultured Candidatus Bathyarchaeia archaeon
TCGGCTTTGAGTCTGGGCCTTGGAATATCCGCCAAACTCTACCCATGCATGCTGCTCCCAGTCTACCTGCTCGAAGAGAAGACTTGGAAAGACAGACTCAAAATGATCTTTCTATCAGTCGGCGTATTTCTGGCTTTGAATAGTCCATTTGCAATCGCGAACTTTGGCAAATGGTTTGAGACTTGGACGTACCACGCGGCTTGGGGCATCGAAGACTCCTGGCTTATCTTCTTCTTCAATCAGATGGACACCAACGCACACTACGTGGGTCTCGTGGTTCTTCTCTACCTAGTCTACAGAGGCTTGGCTGGAACTTTGAAGAAACACTACGAGACAGAATCGACTCGAGTGATAGAAAGAGCCTTCCTAATGAATATCGCATGGCTTTTCGGCAACTACGTAGTTACGCCTCAGATGGCTCTCATGCTTCTTCCATTCTACGTCTTCATCCCCACAATCTCGCTGCCAGTTGTCTATACGGTTGAGGTCATGAACGCGTTAATCATCGCGCTCTGGTTCACTCCAGAACTAAATCTTGGAAACCCCCTAATCTCAACGAGCCCCGTGCAATGGCTTGCAGCAGGAAGACAACTGATCTGGCTTGGACTCTTCATACAGATCCTATACCCAACTCAAACAACAAAGCTCTTCGACAGGCTGATGAAGAGACTCGGAGAACCATCCGCATAAGCGACGAAAAACTCTACTGGAATTGTTATATATCGTTGCACGAGACAAGATTATGAAACTGAATCTAGCGACCCAGAAGAACAGTGGTGATAATTGTTAGGTAGCTTAAGGGAACGTTTGGAAAACGGTCTGAACCTTCATCCTACAAAGAACATGTATGACAGAGCTTTCATCTACCTGCTCTTGATCAGCCTAGCGCTCCGATTGATCTGGTTGGACAAGCCCGATGGTTCACTAATATTCGACGAAAGACGAGTTTGAAAACTCGTCCGTCCAAAATATTACGTGAACGTCGCAAGAATCATCTTGGGCCTGCCCCACGAATCAGACGTCTACCCAGGAGCACCAGCAGGCATCGACCCAAACCATGAACATCCACCACTAGCAAAAGGGATCATAGCACTCTCTATGTTCCTGATCGGAGATAATGGTTGGGGCTGGCGAATTCCAAGCGTCATCTTCGGCATGATCTCACTCTTTGTATTCTATCTTCTTGTGAAGAAAGTTTCGAAGAACGATCTTCTCTCGTTCATGTCAGCGTTTCTTTTCACTTTCGACAACCTGGTTTTCGTTCACAGTCGAATCGCGACACTGGACATCTTCATGTTCGCCTTCATGATCTTAGGTTTCTATTTCTATTTCGACGAGAAACCAGTCTTGAGCGCCCTGAGCCTAGCCCTAAGCACATTGTGCAAGATTGGGGGCCTTTACGGTTTCATGACACTTGTGGTATTCCATTTCACGAAGGAATTTTTCAAGAAGCGACCCATCGGTGAAAAGATTGATTGGCAGAAAAGTTTGGGGTGGCTTGAGAAGACGATTCTTGTCTACGGAATCTCGGGCATAGTCCTACTTACCATAATGGATAGATTGTGGGGCGGATACAACAACCCATTCGACCACATAACCTTCATCTACAATTACACAAAAGGCTTGACGAGACTTGTACCTGAAGGAATTGAAAGTTATCCGTGGCAGTGGCTTCTGAACGAAGTGAAGATACCCTACCTGACCGTTAACGTGAATACTCTTGCAGATGGTGTGGTGACAGGTTCTTACACTTCAGTCGCGTTTGTAGGAGCGATGAATCCACTGATCATATACCTGTGCATTCCAACGATCGCATACGCAGGATACGAATACTACAACAAGAGAGACGATCTAACCCTGTTTGCTCTGCTCTGGTTCATCTGCACCTACTTGCCATTCTACCCAATGTCGATAATAGGGCACAGAATAATGTACGTATTCTATTTCCTGAGCACGCTTCCAAGCATCTGCATAGCTGTTCCCTACATGATAATTGACCAGAAGCCGCCCCGAATGATTGTGGTAATCTACTTTGCGGCGGTAATTGGAGGCTTCATCAGCCTCTTTCCATTCAGAGTTGTTCCCTAGATCGAGAAACGTTAAAGTAAGAAAAAACCTTCGGAAAATAGAGGAAAGAATGCGGATATCAGAGGCTATATTCTAGCCTCTGGAGCCGCAGATGTGGGAAGTTCTGGGAATTTCTCTTTCATCTTGTGTTCTGCAATGATGTTTGCTTCGGTGAGTATCTTCTGCGCTTCGCTGCTCGAAGCTTCCGTGTCTATTGTCTGTTCCGTTGCCTCGCCGACCTCGACAACCATGTCTTCCAGCGAATCATGGATTTCACTAAGCTTCAAAGATACTTCAGGTATCACGTTTCTCAAGTTGTCCTTCAGCAATCCGACCACGCCGGATACAGAACTCATCGTGTACGCCATGTCACCGAATTCCTTCACAGTCTCAAGTCTAAGTGACACCTGTTCTAGCGCTAGTTCACTGTGCAGTGTTATCTTGACTATCTTTCGTATTTCGGCACACTCGTTTGCATACATTGAAGCCATAGCGTTGTCTTTTGCTTGCAGGGCTGAAACGCACTTCTCTCGAAGTAATCTGTCGCGTTGTTCCAAATGCCTTGATGTGCCCTCGATCTTTCTCTGTTGAACTCTCATAGTTGAGAGTGCTTTCGATATCTTGTATTTTAGAGGTGTTGGACTGATAACTTCCTTCATTTTCTGCGTTATGGACTGTCTTTCTCTAAACAATCTGGCTCGCCTCCTTTGGAGTTTTTTTCGCTTCATCCCTTTCTCTAGCAAGAGTTGTGAGGTAGTTGCTCACGTTGCCGTTTTGGTAGGTTTTGATGACCGAGCTTGTGTACCTGATCTTCAAGTGCAGATTTCTCAGCCTCGACATCACCTTGTCCACATCCCCCTTGTCTTTCCCTACCAAGAAGACCAGACTTTCAGGAGATCCGAGAGAACTGATAACTGAGAGCGTTTGAGGAATCTCAGCGACCTGTCTGAGGATGTCGTCTCTCTCAGAGTTTCTCGGAAGGCTTGCGCCTACGTAGACCTGTTCGTTTAGGCCCAGCTTGTTAAAGTCCAGAACGGTTGTGTACTCCTTGATGATACCTGCACTTTCTAGCTTGTTTATTCTGTAAGCCACAACATTGGGATGAACCTGAAGTTTACGCCCAATCTCAACATTAGAAGTCTTCGCGTTATCAACCAATTCAGCCAGTATCTTAAGGTCAGTAATGTCAATCGTTATCATCATGATCTTTCTCCTACAATGCCTTGTATAGCTCCATCCATCTCACGTAATTCTGAACGACCTGAGGCGAAACACTGGGTCTGCGCTTCTCAAACACTCTCTCGAAATCTTCCATCGTGATCTCGCGTGGAACTGATTCTCTGTCATTGGGATTTGTATTCTCGAAAAGTTCCCTGACCACGTCTATTTGCGCCGACTGGATTATGTCTCTCATGTCGCTTCCAGTGTAACCTTCCGTCCTTCTAGCAAGTTCTTCCAAGTCCACGTTGGCTGCTAACTTCAAGTCCTTTGTCTGAATGTTCAGCATAGCCAGTCGTGCCTGGAAGTCTGGAAGTGGAACGTGGATCCTTTTCTGGAATCTTCTTATGAAAGGTTCATCCAAAATCCAAGGTTTGTTTGTGGCACCGATTACGTATACGTGGATCTTGGCGCTCTTGTCCATTATGCCATCCATTTCTTTTAGAAATTGATTTCTTGTACGTACCTCTCCACCGACTTCCTCTGTGCGTCTTCCTACCAGTGAGTCAATTTCGTCGAGAAAGATTATGGCCGGTTGGCCACCTTCAGCGTTTTTTCTCGCATTTTGAAAAAGGTTTGCGACGTTCTTCTCGGATTCACCAAGCCACTTTGACATGACAGAGGCAGAGTCAACGCAGTAGAATGCTGCATCGATCTCGGTCGCTATTGCGGCTGCCAGAAGCGTTTTTCCGCAGCCGGGTGGACCGAAGAAGAGGATGCCTCTTGGCCATCCAAGAGGAAACAGATCGGGTCGTCTAACCGGGAATACCACAGCTTCTTCTATAGCTTTCTTTGCGTCTTCAAGTCCCGCTATCATGTTCCAACTGATGTTTGGTTTCTTGTTTAGAACAAGCTGATCTTTCCCTTCTGGTTTTCCATAGGATACACCGTCACCAGGGTGATCCAAAGGATGGTTTTCACGAAGCTCTTTCATCCTTTGTTGATATGATTTCACATGTTCGCTATAGACTCTGTTTTGTGGAGCGTCAGGATAAAGTGAACTTAGTTTTGAGAGCACATCCACAGCTCTCTCATATTTGGTTAGGGCTAGATCTTTCATCCCTTTCCGATCTTGTTGAACAGCCTCGGTTGCATACCTCGCTGCCAATTTCTCAAGTTCTTCAGAAGCCGACATCAAGACTCGTGTCCACCTTGTAACATCCTTGAAGCATCGCCGACGGTGTTGGATGGTTGATTGTCATATCTCAAACATCCTAATCCAGAGCGATTCTTCCTTCATCGCGTAGCTTCAGAAGAGTTCTTCTAAGATCGTCATCAGGGATTCTGAGAGACGAGGAACAATCTGTCAGACTGAACTCATTGTTGTGATCTTTTATGTACATGAAAAGTGCGTCTTCAAGAGTGATTGGCTCTCCACCTTCAGGAAGAAGGATGAGCTTGTTTGGAATGTGTTCCATTTCGGGAATCTTGGGAAACTGCTCTTTCACTTTCTCCTCGGCAATTGCAGATGACTCTCGCAAGACCTTCTTTGCTTCTTCACTACTGACATTTGCGTCGAATGCTGTTTCTTCAGTTTCACCAGCTTCTACGCTTAGATCGCTGAGCATTGAATTTATTTCTTCAAGTTCATTCCCAACTTCTGGGACAACGCCAGAGATCTGACTCTTCGTCTCCTTAACAACATCCATGACAGGCGCGATCTGGACTAGAACTTCTCCAAATTCCTCTACCGTCTGAAGCCTCAAAACGGCTCTCTCAAGGGCAAGCTCACTTGCAAGAACTACCTTCGCAATCTTTCGAATCTCAGCGCACTCGTTTGCGTAGATTTTCGAGTGGGCAGAGTCCTTGGCGACTTGCGCTCCGATACATCTCTGAAAAAGTTCTTGGTCTCTCTGCTTAAGTTTCACCGCAGTGTGTTCCAGTTTGGTCTGTTGCGCTGATAATCTGAATGTCGCGTGCGCTATCTTCTCTTTGAGGGGTACCTGGTGATGGACGATCCCCTCTATCTTGTGAACAATAGAGATGGATGCCCGCCCCTAGAATATCTTCTCTTTCATATGCACAACCACCACATCTCTGGGTGTGGTGGTGCCGGGTTGTGGAAGGGTCGCGGGGGGCAAAGTCGAATTGTACGACGTCGGTTGAGGAGTTGTAAGTTGTTCAACAGTCTCCTCGACATACCTCTTTTCCGACAGCATTCTCTTCAGACCAGCTCTGATTGAATCGCACATACCACTGTATGCTTCGTCACCTATCTCAGCAGACGCGTGTTGCATCTTGTTATTTGCGAGAGAAGTTTCAAGCTCTCTGATTTGATCATGCAATCCAGTTCTTCGCGCAGATAGACTCTCGATTAGTTTTCTTCTCATGTCTTCGAATTTCTGAATCGATGACCCATGTTCTTTTTTCATTTCGTCGTAGATTTCTTTCTCTATATCACCTGAACGGAATAGATCATCGAGTGCTTTGACCCTCTTTGATGCTAGATCGATCTCTGTTCTCAGTTCTTCAGCTTCGAGCTCCCAATCGTGCAAATAGACAATATTGTTGCCTTCAAGGACTAGTTGCCTGCTGGAACAGTTTCTGAAATCTCCATTGGCAGTCTCAATTTCGACCGATGTAACCTCATTTCTTATGTTCGTGTAGATGCTTACGATTTTTCCTATGGGTCTTTGATGGGAATCGACTATGGCCTTTCCCAAGAATGTCTTGAGATCTTGTGTCTTGAGGGTCATCTGGCTTACACTCCATTGCCAAGTGGTTTATCTTAGAAAAGATTCAGCGTCTCTCTGTGGAACCGTGGGAGTTGGTGCGGGCAGGTCAGGGAATTTCTCTCTCATTCGTTGCTCAGATATTGTGCTTGCCTCACTCAGTATTCGTTGAGCCTCAGCGTTGGGAGTCTCTGAATCGTACATCTCACCCGTAGCTTCTCCAGCGTCAACGACGATTCCGCTCAGAGTTTCACTTATCTCTGAGAGTTCGAAACCGACCTCAGGCATCAATCCCGAGATCTGGCTCTTGATCGAGTGAACCACACCTGCTACTGGCGCCATCATTGCGGCAACGTCTCCGAATTCCTCAATCGTTTCCAGTCTGAGATTTACCTGCTCCAATGCCAGTTGGCATCGAAGAACGGTTTTCGCCATCTTTCTGACCTCGGCGCATTCGTTCGCATACATTGCAGCTCTTGCTTGATCATGACCGAGCTGTGCAGCCACTACCTTGCTGAAGAGGTCCCGATCTTGGTGCATCATCCTGGAAGCCGATGCCTCCAGTTTGTTCTCCTGAGCCTTTAGTCGATATATAGACGTGGCAATCTTCTCTTTGAGTGGCGCGTGGTGTATGTGGAGCCTCTCGTCAATTCGAGAAAATAGTGGTCCGCGCGACCCTCCATCCCAGTTATTCAGGATTTTGTGTGACAGATTCGTCATCTCCAAACTTGGGTTTATCACAGAATGTTTTGTGCAAACGGCAGATGGGTGTGCTTTCATGATTAAACTTAGTACAAGAAAGTTGTAAAAAACGCTAAACCTGAACCCCAAAGTTTCCATCATACTGGTAGGCCGGTTCTGCAAAACCTAGTTTGAACGTCAACTCTGAGACATCGCTTCGGCTGAACGGTCAACCGAGTCAACCTCCTAGCCTTAAATAGAATCCGACACGACGAGTTTCTCAGACTGAACAAATCAATTTGTGGAAAACACAGACCGACGCTTTGTCGATCTCCAAGGCAAACTACTTGGAGACTCGTATTTCATCCTCTGGTTCAGAGCAAGGCTTAAGTCAATTGTGAGCGCTAGATTCGATCTACGGTACGGACAAGGTATTCACGGAGGTGAACGTTGAATGACCGAAATGTCAGAGCATTCAGCTATACCGGGAGAGATAGTCTCTACGAGACCGAGAACTCCTATACCACCGGACACGATACTAATCGGCAAGAAACCAGTCATGGCCTACGCGACAGCCGTGATGATGCACTTCCATAGTGGAGCCAAGGTACTCACTATCAAGGCTCGAGGAAGAGCTATCAGCACAGCAGTCGACGTTATAGAGGTAGTTCGCAGAAGGTTCTTCGGTGGTAAATTAGCCGTAACAGACGTTACTATTGGAACAGAGATTCTCGGCGAGGCCGGAGACACGAGAAACGTCTCCACGATCGAGATAAAGGTTCAGAAATCTGAGTAGAACCAGATCAGAATCGGCGCAGCTAATAGGAAGCTACGAAAGTGCGCCAGACCCCTTCTTTTATTTTGATGTTCGTCTGATATGACAGGCTTCTCTCGATTTGAATTCTTCCGATCTTGTTAGGAACCTGTCATACGTGACGTACGGTACGTATTCAGGTAGGCTTATCATCAAAGCCATTCATGTTAGCAGAGGCGTTGAAAGTTGAATTCACA
>CAYGZB010000047.1:0-5481 GCA_964354325.1 uncultured Candidatus Bathyarchaeia archaeon
TTAGAAACTACTCACGTCTAACGTTTTCAATAGATAGTCAATAAATAGGGCGATTTCCAATTACCCAAGGATATTTCGATGGCTGATACCAACATTTTTCATTCGGGTGGACCTGAAGGAAACGAGGATGGGCCTGATTGTCGCCAGTTAGAGGTGCTTTCAGCACTTTCTCAAGAGGAGAACGCGACATACTCATTTCAGGGACTTCGAAGGAAACTCGGTTTGCATCAAGAGATGCTTTCACGGACTCTCGACCGGTTAGAAGAGCAAGACCTAGTCGAGAGGATGGATGATGGGTACCGAATCAACTCAAAGGAAAGTCTTGGCTTCGATTATTCAATCGAGACAGCTCCGGCTGAGACAAAAGTAGTAACAGCCTGTCTTCCGAGTAGTGTGAACGTTAGTTTCGTCCTTAGTGCTTTGAAAGGAAGATGGTTCCACGAATTTCGTTGGCTTGGATACTCTCAGACTTCATCGGGACTCACGCTCAGTTGGATAACTGACGACGGCCGCATTGAGCTTCGGGCCAAGATCTCCGAGAAGATTCTTACGATTAGTGCGTTGTATAAAGTGGAAACCGATCAGGAAAGAGCTACAACATCCGCTCTTGAATTATTTGACCTTGTTGGCCGAGCGACTAAACAGAATTCGATCTCTCGAGAACATGGCGACCTCAACTGATTTTTTTTGAATTGAATCTCGTTCGAGATTGAAATGATTCTTTGACTGGTTTTGCAGATTACTAGTCAATATCCACCGCGGACGCCATTCCTATTCTGGGTGTAAGAAAACGAGATTCGAATCAACTCTAAGCTCTGGCAACGATCTCGAGTTTTGCGTCTACAAGGCCTGGGAACCTATTGAACGAGATCCCCAACCATTGAGAAGACCACCCAATCGTCGCGTATTTGGACAAGAAAGAGGTGAAAAAATTGGATCATTGCCGTGGATATGGACGTAGTTTTCTGACTCGAAACGAGAAAATCAAATGCCTCGAAGAATACAAAGAGCATCTTGAGCATGAAGTAACAGGAGTCGCCGAACGAATCGAAGACCTCAAGAAAGAGGACAACTAGTCTTTCGTCAATCCTCTGCTAAGCCAGACGACACTCATTCATTCCATTTTTTTCTTCTGAGCTCTTTGATAAGCTAGGTTGGCTGATGGCTGTCCACACAAAGCTATTCTAGTTAGATCTCCCATTCACTGTTCAATAACGACACTGAGAAAGTGGGTCGTTGGGATATCCATCATGGAATTCTACGAGGTTCTTAGAACGAGGAGAAGCGTAAGACTCTACTCATCCGCTCCTGTTTCTGATGAGGTTTTGAACAAGGTACTCGAAGCCGCGAGAATCGCCCCCTCGGGTTCAAATAGACAACCGTGGAAATTCATTCTGGTAAGAGATGAGAATCTAAAGAAAGAACTCGTCCCATTGTGTGGCGGCCAATCCTTCATTGCTCAAGCACCGTTGGTCATAGTGGCATGTGGGGTCAACATACACTACAGTAGAGGCGGTTACATGGGAGACATGAGCATGCTTGTCGATGTGAGCATAGCGATAGATCACTTGACGCTGGCAGCAAGAGCTGAAGGCTTGGGAACCTGTTGGATTGGGCTATTCAACAACGAAGCGGTCAAGGGGCTTCTCCATATCCCAGAAGATGTCAACGTGGTTGCCGTCATTCCCATCGGATATCCGCGTGGCAACACTTTCAAAGAAACTGATTCGAGAAAGAAGTTGTCTGAAATCATCTGTACTGACAGGTATCAGTAGTGATGAACCGTGTGGAAAATGAGAGTGACACAAGCTACCAAGATGGATATCTCTCTGGTTGAGGACGTTCTGAGAAGAAATCATTTGCCCTACAAAGACATTGCTTCTAAGATAGGGGCTCTATTCATTTGGCGCACGAATCAGGACATCATTGGAATTGGGGGACTTGAACTGTATGACAGGGTTGGATTGCTTCGTTCGCTTGTGATTGAGGAACGATTCAGGGGAAAAGGCTCTGGAAAAAAACTGTGCAGTGAACTAGTTGGGTTGGCCAAACTCAAAGGAGTACTGGAGATATACTTACTCACCACGACCGCAGAAGGTTTCTTCAGAAGAAATGGATTCGAGAGAATCGAACGTAACATTGTTCCCGAGGTTATCAAGCACACAACTGAGTTCACCAGCCTTTGCCCGTCATCGGCTGTTTGTATGAGAATGGAGACAAAACACTAAGCGGTCAAGAATGACGTACTGAAGTGTCTGCTGCGAAGTGTACACTACTTGAGATTGACACAATCAAAGGCGTCTAACGAGATTAGGCTTCAACCAGAGTCTCTGTACTTCTGACTCCATCTATCGAGTTTATCTTTCCCGACATTACTCTGATCTGCTGATAGTCTGACACGTCGATGTATACCACGATATCAAATCGTCCATAAGCTAAGAACGCCTTCCTGACCTCTTTGAATTCCTTGATCGCCTTTAGGATCTTTTCCGCTCTGGTGGGCATTGTCTTTGCAAGAATACAAGCATTCAACATCATGATCTCCTCCTAGACTTGGACCTCCACAAGACTCTCCGTGAACACCACCCCAGCCATCTTAGACACTTTCAGAACTGTGGCGCCAAGCATCTTGTAGTCGGGAATTTCCATATCGACAACGGCATCAAACCTTCCCAATACTGGAAAAACTCTCTTTGCCTCTTTGATCTGCCTAAGCGCAGAGACGACATCATCAAACTTAC
Organism: uncultured Candidatus Bathyarchaeia archaeon; assembly: GCA_964354325.1. GTDB lineage: Archaea > Thermoproteota > Bathyarchaeia > 40CM-2-53-6 > CAVXDP01 > CAVXDP01. Next base: position 2,742 of record CAYGZB010000047.1, read on the forward strand.
CTTTTTCAGAACGTACAAGCACGCAAGCGGATATCATATCATAGCCTCCGAATTATCAATAGATTTGCTCACAATATTAAGTGATTGTTGAAAGTGACCGACATAAAGACTAAAGAAGATGCTCTTACTTTCATAGATAGCTGGATCTAGGAATCACCGATGAGCGAATCTCGCGTAAAACTAAGATGTCTTGTATGCAAAGCGAAGTTCGATAGCCGCTACGACAAACTTCCGAACATAGGCACCTACAAAGAAGGTGACGTATACAACGACTTCATCTACTGCGAAAAATGCAAGAGACGAGTAGGTGTCAAGGTTATCAAAGTCAAGTCCGATTAGTTCATTTCCAGCAAGATCTCGCCAGCCTCTTGTAATAAGGACAATAAGGTCTGACTCTACAGACCTCATGCCTGGGCCCGATGGGCTTACATATGGTCTGGCCAAAACTGACAAAGACATCGTTGAGATCGAGCCAATACTTTTCACTCACAACTTCTCTCAGCCTCATTTCGGTCATCTCTGGAGTTTTGGTCTTAACCAATCCAAGCCTGTTCGAGATACGATGTACGTGCGTGTCCACGGGGATAGCGGGCTTCTTAAACGCGTAAACTAGAACACAATTTGCGGTCTTCCGACCCACAGAAGGCAGCTCAAGCAGATCTTCCATCCGGTCGGGAACGCCTCCACCATACCGTTCCATGAGGATCTTGGACACTTCCCTTAACCGATTGGCTTTGACGCGATAGAACCCAACCGGCTTGATCAACTTCTGGATTCTCGCCAAATCGCCATTTGCCAGTTCCTGTGCGTTATGGTAGACAGAGAAGAGGTCTTTGACTGCTTGACTTGTCTTCTCGTCCCTGGTCCTATGCGAAAGGATTGTCGCTATCAATACCTTGAATGGATCATTTTTCTCTCTGCTCACCTGCTCTAACATCGTATCTTTGAATCCTTGTTCTATCATGGTCTGTTTCATTCGTCGAATGATATTGGAAAAACTCAAACGCAAACTGTGACCGCTTCCAAGATGCTACTTTGTGATATCTTGAGCGCTCTTCACAAGTTTCCTAATCTTGTCTTTAGACACCTTTGTTCTGAAAGATAATTCCTCGACGTCCATGTGCAGCAGCTCGCTGAGGAGAACGATTCCGGCATCGCCAAACCTTGCTTCGGTTCTGCTGTCTAGCGTTTTCAATACGGTTATGGGGTAGAGCCGCTTGTCCTCGACAAGTTTCTCCAGTGAATTGTCCTTTGGAGATTTCCAACAGATGTACTCAATCTGGGCGCAATCCGCGTATCTAATTGCATGATCCGAGAGTTTTGTATTGCAGATCACCATGGCTTTGTTGAAACGGATCTTATTGAAGCCGCTTTCGTAGCCATTGACAAGATCTTCCAGTGTAGCTTGCGCCTGAAGGAATATGTCTTTGCCAGTGTAGGTGTGAGGCCAAATGTGATGTTTGACTTCAACGTAGACTACTCCGCCATCTATTCCGGCTGCGGCGTCGATTTCATGTTCTACGCACCGTCCCCTCACGATCTGAGGCCCCGTAACATTGTAGCCGTACTCCGAGAGCAATCTAGCGATGAATTGCTCGAAGTCGGGTTTGGACCTCAGAAGGCTGATTGCCCTACGCAAATCAACCTCATACCTGACTTGGGGACGACGCTCCGCACTGTAGCGATAGATCATTCTGAGAATCTCACGGGTCGTTATTCCCTCGTACAGTTTGGACTGAATTCTGTCGGCCACATCCTCAGCATATTCTCTCGAGCATCGTAACCTTAGACAAGATCGTATGACTTTTTCTCGGTCGAAATGTTGGAGTTCGCCATTAATCTTTGTGACAGACACCATAACTATTCCAACCATCAGTATCTTACTGGCTCAACTTCTCGTAGTTGAACAGTTTCATTTCACCATTCTCAATCTCGATGTAGGTATTCTGTTTCTCTGCGTCTGAAACCCAGCATCCCGTGTTCGCTGTTCGTTCGTGTATGAATGGACGATGGATGTGTCCAAAGACGAGGGTCTCCTCTTTTCCAAGCCCTAGGAAAAGGTCTTTCACTCTTGATACGGACAATTGGCGGACACGGTCCATATTCTTTCGGCTTTCGGGAACCTCGGATATTGAACTAATCGCGTTCTTCCTTCGATCACCTTTCTTGAACGACAAGTGCAACATATCCCACATTATGCTCAAGACGTCTCCGAAGAAATCTCCGGTTCTCAAGCACAGGGACACACAGAGATCCTCGTACTCCCTGATTGTGAGCGGTTCCAGATTTGCCAAGACCTCGAGCTGATATCCATGAATGAAACTGAAGATCTTCCCTCCGTTCTCTAGTTTGAGCTCTTTGCTAACATCAAACGGTTTGTTCACCGCCTTCAAGTCAACAAGTGTGTAGTCGTGATTTCCAATTATGTAGTGGATAGTTGCTTCTAGACTCTCGAGTATCGAGAATATGCTCTCATTCTCCAAGGCGACTTCTACATTGTTCCTTCTCCAGAAATCGAAGATGTCGCCCAATAGCACGAGAGTGTCATTCCTTCCGAGGGACCTGCAACGACTGTTCAAGAAGTCACGAAATGCTCTGCTGTTGCTAGCATTGTACCCAAGATGCACGTCAGACACTGCCAGTATCAACAATCTTTACCAGACATATGTCTGTGCATGAGACCAGTAAAAGCTATGTCGGTTCATCGAAAACCGAGATTGAACCTGCTGATAGGCTTGCC
>CAYGZB010000047.1:5581-7577 GCA_964354325.1 uncultured Candidatus Bathyarchaeia archaeon
CTACTTCTGCAGTGAAAGCTGCGTAAAGACGTTTGAAGCGCCAGAGGCGGAGCTTCGTAACCTGAAGCGTAGAGTATACGTAGCCATTTCAGGAGTACTAGTTCTTGCCATACTGCGCGCAGCCGCCTATCTTGCGTTGGCGTTTGGCGCAGTACTGATCACGTGGGCCCCAATACCATCTGTCCCAACTCTCACATGGGGCCTGATTCTGTTTCTCATCACTACACCTGTCCAATTCATAGGCGGTTGGAGTTTCTACAAGGGATCTTATCAGGCGATTAAGAATCGCGTTCCAAACATGGATCTACTCATATCGATTGGGACACTGACAGCCTATCTATACAGCACATTCGTGCTTTTCTTTCCGGGAATTCTTCCCGTATCACAACGCGATGTATATTTCGAAGTCTCTGCGGTGATTATTGCCTTCGTTCTTTTGGGAAAGTTCATGGAGGAGGCAATCAAGAAAAGAAGTTCCGCTGCCGTGAGGAAGCTTCTCGATCTTAGACCGACTATGGCAGTAGTCGTCAGAGATGGAAAGGAAGTTCAGATTCCAGCAAATGATGTTCAGGTTGATGATCTGATCATTGTCAAACCTGGTGATAGGGTACCGGTCGACGGCGTCGTTGTGGAAGGCCTCTCATCAGTCGACGAATCTATGATTACCGGAGAGAGCGTTCCAGTTGAGAAGAAGACTGGTGACGAAGTAATCGGAGCCACCATGAACAAGGTTGGGGCGTTCAAGTTTCGGGCAACGAAGGTTGGAGCCGAAACAACACTTGAACAGATAGTGAAGATGGTTGAGGAGGCTCAGGCTTCAAATGCGCCCATCCAGAGAATCGTCGACAGAGTAGCCTCGTTCTTCGTGCCGACCGTCCTGCTTGTAGCCATCGTCTCAGCGATATTATGGATGATTCTGGGCAACGGCACGATGGCCCTTCTATCATTCGTAGCTGTCCTTATCATAGCCTGCCCATGTGCTATGGGTATAGCGACTCCAGCTGCCCTGATGGTGGGTGTTGGGAAAGGTGCAGAAATGGGCATCCTCATTCGCGGAGCCGAGTATCTCGAGAGAGCTGAGAAACTTACAACCGTGGTCTTTGACAAAACGGGTACTTTGACCAAGGGTGAACCGTCCGTAACAGATGTTGTTACAGCTTCTGATAGAGAAGTTGATGAAGTGCTTCAACTCGCTGCCATGGCAGAGAAGGGCTCTGAGCATCCACTTGGCGAGGCCATAGTGAAAGAAGCTGAGATGAGAAGACTTTCAATTCCAAAGTTGGAATCATTCGAGGCCGTTCCAGGAAGAGGTGTCAGAGTGGCACACCACGGTGACGAGATATACCTTGGCAATAGAGCGCTCATGAAAGAACGCGGGATAGACCACGGTTCTGTGGAGAAGAAGCTGATCGCCTTTGAGAATCAAGGAAAGACGGCGATGATAGTTGCCTTGAACAAACGGATAATCGGGTTAGTAGCGGTAGCCGACACTCTGAAACCATACTCGATTGAAGCAGTGAAGAAACTGAAAGATATCGGCGTCGAAACCATCATGCTGACAGGTGACAATGAGAGAACTGCTCAGTCAATTGCCAGACAGGTTGGGATCGACAAGGTTGTTGCCAACGTTCCTCCTTGGGAGAAAGCAAATGCCATCAATGAGCTTCAGAGGCAAGGAAAAGTCGTTGCGATGGTAGGTGATGGAATCAACGATGCACCAGCATTGGCAAAGGCGGACATCGGCATTGCCATTGGAAGCGGATCTGATGTAGCTAAGGAGACGGGGGGAATAATACTTGTCAAAGATGATCTTAGAGACGTTGTGGGTGGAATTAAGCTGAGCAGGGCTACAATGCGCAAGATAAAACAGAACCTTTTCTGGGCTCTTGTGTACAACGCGTTAGGAATACCATTGGCCGCTATTGGACTTCTGAATCCCATGATAGCTGCCGCCGCCATGTCGTTGAGTTCTCTCTCAGTAGTGACCAATTCTGCA
>CAYGZB010000048.1:0-1365 GCA_964354325.1 uncultured Candidatus Bathyarchaeia archaeon
TAACCAAGACAGGAAGCAGATACCTACGCTGGATTCTCACCGAATGCACCCGAACCCACATTCGACACAACCCCAACAGCACCATAACCAGATTCTACCGGAAACTGGCTGCAAGAAAAGGCGATGGAAAAGCAATCGTAGCAGCATCAACGAAACTTCTCAAGATTGCATTCTGGGTTCTGAAAGAGAAACGCCCGTATCATAGTTAAGGAAGTCAAGCTGCAACAGTTTACCTGAGGAAGAAGCCTCATTGTACTGAATGCAGGACAACTCCTTAGCATGGTGCCGTAGAACCACGTATCTGACGGAAAGCGTCGAATAGGTGGCAGGCATTCACACTATCAAAAAACAATGAAAACAAAAATATATCAACCAGAGACCAGAAGTCCACATAGGTGGTAAACTGGTGTGGGGTTCCCCCCCGCACCAAGAAGATCTGATTCCTTCGAGGGATTTAGTCTGTCATTCACTCTTATGCTTGATGAATGTACCGTCTCGATATTCCTGGAACGCTATTTTCAGTTCTTCTTGAGTATTCATCACGATGGGACCGTACCACGCCACGGGCTCGCGAAGCGGTCTTCCAGACACGAACAGAAATCTCAGTGACTCGTTGGCTGATTCAATTTTCACTTCATCGCCTTCGTCGAATATGATCAGATTCTCTGGGCCAATCAGACAGTCTCGATCAAAGTCGAAGTAGTTGGTTCCTTCAACCTCATAGGCGTAGGAATCTCGTCTCTGATCGAAGTATCCCTTTCCCTCCGTCACGTACGCAAAGGCTGCATAATCAGATTTGACGGTATGCGAGAAACTGGATTTCTCCGGAATGGTCACGTCCAAATACTCTGGGTTGGTTAGGATGTCTCGGACCGGACCTTTCACACCTTCGAACTCGCCGCAGACAATTCTCACAAGAGTGCCGCTTTTCAGAGTAACGTGAGGAATCTGATTCTCCGTAACTTCCCTGTAGCGTGGCCCCATCATCTTGTGAGAGGCAGGCAGGTTAGCCCAAAGCTGAAATCCCCCCATCACCCCCTTCCCGTCGCCCTTGGGCATTTCTTGATGGATGATACCACTACCCGCGGTCATCCACTGCACATCACCTGGACCAATGACCCCTCTATTGCCCATGCTGTCGTCATGCTCAACTTGACCATGCAGGACGTAGGTGATCGTCTCGATCCCTCTATGTGGATGCCAGGGAAATCCCCTAACGTAGTCGTCAGGATTCTGCGAGCGAAAATCATCCAGCATTAGAAAAGGGTCCAGCTCTGGAACCTCGTGAAAACCGAAGGCTCGTTTCAGGTGGACACCGGCCCCTTCGATGGTGGGCTTGCTTTTCAGCACTTTCTTGATTTTCCT
>CAYGZB010000048.1:1465-7215 GCA_964354325.1 uncultured Candidatus Bathyarchaeia archaeon
GGACACCGGCCCCTTCGATGGTGGGCTTGCTTTTCAGCACTTTCTTGATTTTCCTGATTGTGAACATTGCAACTCACTCCTCAGCACCCATTTCACAGAAGTACATTGATCCCAAATCATACTTACCGTAGACGTCACAGCCTGGACAATTACATCCTTGCCGCTTCACACTTTTGTTGCTTTTTCCTCTTGCACAGAAAAGCCATTCGTCAGACTCTGGATAGCTTGGGCAATCACCACAGAACTTCCTGCAGATTGTTTCATTTTCCTTACTGTCTTCGACATTCATCTCTCGCACCCTTGAGAAAGACACTTTCGTCAATTCTCAGAAAAACTTTGTCGTCTCAGCCCATTCTTTAGGATTAGTTGCACGTGTTTGCAGATGTGAGGTACTCGGGCAATCGGCTCGCAGTATTTCCAAACGCCGGTCAGTTGATGACCAATTCCATATCCAGATCGGTGGCAGGCGCAAATATGTGGGAAAAGGGGAGTAAAACATTTGACCGTGAAATGGTAACCAAGTTCTGTAAACTTCATATGTGACACGCAAAACCACCACGAATGAGAATTATGAACGTGAGCGTAACTAGAAATGGCCACCTCAAGAACCCTCAGCATAAGCTTCCTCGCTCACCTAACGAATGACGGAGCAGAGTTGATTCTACCCACACTTCTGCCGAGCATGGCTCATGAATTCAACTTGTCATTCGCTCAAACAGGGTTTCTTGGCGGCTCAATGGTTGTTGCTTTGGGGTTCGGCCAGATTCTGATGGGCTATCTGTCCGACGCAACAGGAAAGAGAAGACTATTCATTTCATTGGGACTTGTTCTTCTCTCAATCGGTTTGTTCGGAATCTCTAGATCCACATCATATGTAGAGCTCATTCTGTTCAACCTGGTCGCTGGCTTAGGAGCTAGTGCCTATCATCCAGTCGGTATATCGATGATATCTGAACTGTTCAAGGATAGTGGAAAAGGAAAAGCTCTAGGACTACATGGCACGGGAGGAAATATTGGAATGGCAGTCTTCCCACTGCTTTCAGGAATACTGGCTGACTATCTTGGATGGAGAACGCCTTTTGCCGTTTTTCCGGCTCTGGGCCTCATCATAGCGGTCGTTTTTTTTGCGACAATGAAAGATCCAGCCAGAACTGAAAGAAGAACTCCGCTGAGATTGGTCATGAATCAGAAGCTGCTAATGATCACACTCTCTTTGGGATTTGCCTCTATGGCAGCGAGAGGAATGACAGTCTTCTTTCCTATCAGAATTGATGCCCTCGGATACTCTTCTTCTCAAATAGGCGCCCTCTTCTTCCTGATGTTTGGAGCAGGAATACTCGGTCAATATTTCGGCGGATACTTTTCGGACCTGCATTCCAAAAAACATTTGGTGATCTATCTTTCTTTGATTTCAAGCGCCTTATTGCTCATACCATTCTTTCTGACTAATTTCGTTCTCATAGCATTGGTTGTGCTAGTTGCAGGTTTTGCTAAGGATGCGGTCTGGCCGCCGTTTTTCGCTCTGCTCACTGATCATGCACCTGAACAACTCTATGGGACCGCGCTTGGAATGTTCTTCAGCATAGGGTACATTATGGCATCACAATCTCCCACTATCATAGGGATCGTGTCGGACTATGTGGTATTTCCAACTTCGATGCTGCTTCTACTGGTTTTTGGAGTTGCCGCTGCGCTTGCGATCAGACGTACCTAATCAACGTCCACTGTTCTTCTTGACTTATGCCTCGCTTCTCCCGAAGAGGTAACTCCCGATCGACACCATAAGCATGCAAAACGTTAGCAATACAGAAAAGTCGATCCAGACCGGAATCGAAGAAAAACCCACCAGACTATGCCTTAATCCATCAACACCATACGTCAGAGGATTAAGATATGCAATCATTTTCAACCAATATGGTAGCCCTTCTAACGGGAACAGTGCAGACGACAGGAAGAAGAGTGGAAAGATTATCAGGTTCATGACGAGTTGGAATCCGTGAAAATCCTCCATTTGACTGGCTACGATGAGACCAAAACCCACAGCTGAGAAGGCCAGCAAAAGCATGAACGTGATTCCACCTGCGACTCCAAATGGAGAGATCCTCACGCCCAGAATCAACGCGATCGCCAAGATGACGAAACCTTGAACTAGAGCGGTAGTTGCGCCGCCAAGGATTCTTCCAACAACTATTGAGAGCCTGCTTACTGGAGCGACGAGCACTTCCTGCAAGAACCCAAATTGCTTGTCCCACAGTACCGAGACTCCGGAAAAGACTGAAGAAAACAGGACAGCCATTGCAACTATCCCAGGCGTTATGAAGTCTATGAACCTGTATTCAGGAGGTATTCCTGGAAACATCGCAGAGCCCAGGCCGAAGCCAAGTATGGAGAGAAAGAAGAAGGGTTGTACTATGTTTCCGATCAGTCTGCTGCGAGCTCTAATGAATCGCTTTATGTCACGTAGCCAGATCACATAGACCGCTTGCACGTTGATTAGCATATGATTCTCCCTACCTGAACCTTCGGGCGGATTGCCTGTGCATGGTCTTCATCCTATCAGATGTGTTTGCTTCGCTCTCTCTCATCTTTGTCCCAGTGTAGTAGAGAAACACATCTTCGAGTGTGGGCTTGCGTGTCTCGATAGATAAGACCCTAACACCAATATCCCTTGCCAGATTGACCACTTCTGGTATTCGCTCAGCACTATGCTTTGTTCCAATAATTATCGTTGATTCATGTCGCTTAAGATTCTCAATCCATTCAACGCTTCTGAGGCGTTCAGTAAACCTGTCTGGATCAGAGCATTCCAAGGTCACAAGATCGCTGCCGATCGAGTTCTTCAGGTCGTCGGGACTATCAACGGTGACAAGCTTTCCACGATCCATTATAGCAACGCGACTGCAGAGAAAATCTGCCTCATCCATGTAATGCGTCGTCAGAAATATCGTAACGTTCTGTTCCTTGTTTAATCGTGCCACATAGTCCCATATGCTTCTTCTGGTTTGAGCGTCAAGTCCAAGTGTCGGTTCGTCAAGAAACAAGACCTTGGGGTAGTGCATCAAACCTCGCGCTATCTCCAGTCTGCGCTTCATCCCACCAGAATACTTCTTTACAAGAACGTCGGCCCTGTCATGAAGATCTACGAGCTTCAATACTTCGATCATTCGTTCCCGTCTTTGTTCTCCGTCCATGTTGTACATTCTGGCGTGAAAGTCGAGGTTCTCTCGTGCAGTCAACTCATCATCCAATGCTGGATCCTGAAAAACGATGCCGATCGTTCTCCTCACGCCGTCCGCGTCTTCCATCACATTGTGTCCATCCACCACGGCAATCCCAGAAGTCGGCCTCAGGAGAGTTGAAAGCATCTTGACAGTTGTTGTCTTTCCAGCACCATTTGGACCGAGCAGACCAAAGACCTCCTTGCTCTGAATATCCAAACTCACATTGTCAACCGCTTTGAATGACCCTTCAAAGACTTTCGTTAGGCTTTCAACATGTATGACGACGCTTTCGGCCAATCTAAACACCCAAATACAAACGTGTGAGGTGACGAACATCTCGGTCAGATGTGAAGTTCGTTCCTGTTTCACCATCAAATCTTGTGTCTCGAGCATTGATCTGCATGAGACAAGCTGTTGCCCTGACAGGCGTATATCAACTGATCGTCTGGCGGAGAGAATATGATCCAGATGGAAACGAGTTCTGGATAATCCAAGAATAGCATCCAGAGAATTGTAGATCCAGTGACGTAGTGGCAGGATACACGATACACTTGATTGTCTGCGTCTTGAACCTCTTGATTCTGTGACTAAGGTTTCTTTCTTAACCTGATCGAGTAGTAGACAAAAGACACGATGAACCAGAATATCAAATCATAAATCAGATAGTCCCACTCTATGACATATGGAGCGCTTGGGTAGACAACCCTACTTACGAACCCCCAAGGAACGCCCCAATACGTTTTTCCTAAAAGCGGCGTGGGAAGTGGCGCGAACCATGCCACTCCCAAGTATCCAAGTACAATCTGGACAACTGCAAAAACAACGGTCACGGTGACGGCCAATCCAACACTACTCGAGATAACCTTCCACCAGTCCAACCGCAGAACCACATTCTAGAAGATAATGGAGAATTGTATAAGAATTCTGTTAAGAGAAGCAGGATCGGGTCCTGTTCATGCCTTGGGTTCCTTCAACAATAACTGGATCCTTGTGTTCCGATCGCACAGCTCACGAAAGAACAATGCTTCTTTGTTTCACAATAGTTCTCTTTCGTGTGCAGGACCCTAGATCACGTCAAGTTGCCTGTTTTGAAAGACACTACTTGGTGAACTTCATGACTTTGGTGCCGCATGCTGGGCATGCCGATTTCAGTAGTGGTCTTCCTTTTATTGTTGTTCCGCGCTGGACGTTTGTGTCTTCAACGGCAACTTTCTTTCTACATTTGAGACAGTACATATCTATCATGGACGTTTCACCTCATCTCGGCGACTGTGTGGGTAACGCATATCTACCATGCTAACGCAAAGCTGTCAAAAACCTAAGTTGAAATGACACATTTCTGACAATCTTCAGCGAAATTTAGGGTTTCAGCGAAATCCGGCAAGTTTTTGCTGGATTTGACAAAATTTTGTGTTGTCAATACTTTTGGGAGCAATAGTCTACTCTATCATCTTGACAAATGACAAAGGCTTAACGTTGAGAACATTCTTGTTGACGAGATACTGTGGAGGCTCTCCTCTGAGAACGGATATCAAATTCTTCGCTGCTACCTCCGCCATCTTTGAACGCGCTTCTTTCGTTGCACTTGCTATGTGCGGCGTCAACACAACATTGTCCAAACCTGTCAACGGATCGCTGCCATCTATCGGTTCATTCTCGAAGACATCAAGCCCAGCCCCCGCAATCCATCCTTCTTGAAGCGCTCTGGCAAGAGAAGTCTGATTGACGACAGGCCCTCTCGACGTATTGACCAGATAGGACGTTCGTTTCATCTGCTTCAACTGATCCTCGTCGATCATGTGCCACGTCTCCTTGCTCAATGGGACATGAATTGTCACAAAGTCAGATTCTCTAAGTAGAGTATTCAACGTGACATACTCGATGTCTAGAAGTCTTTCCTGTTCTCGATCGATCCTCGTCCTGTTGAAATAGATGACTCTCATTTTGAAGCCTTTGGAGCGTTGAGCAATCGCTTTGCCGATCCTGCCCATACCAACGATGCCCAGCGTTTTGCCTGAGAACTCAACGCCCAGAAACTGAGTAGGATTCCATTGGATCTTCCATTTTCCTGTACGTAAGTAATGATCAGCTTCAACAACTCTTCTAGTGACAGCCATCAACAATGCCCATGTGAAGTCAGCGGTAGCCTCAGTCAAGACTCCAGGTGTGAAAGTGACATAGATGCCCTTTCTCGTCGCTGATTCGATGTCAATGTGATCAAAACCAACACTCATCGAGCTCACAACTTTAAGGCTATGAGTCGAAGACAACAAATCACTATCGATTCTGTCGGTAAGCAAACAGAGAAGACCATCCATGTCTTGGACTTTTTGAGTCAAGAGGTCTCTGCTGGGAGGCGAATCGTCCGGGTTGATTTCAACATCGCAGACTTCTTGCAGTAGTTCGACCCCGGGGGATGGTAGCCTCCTAGTCACGTAGACTTTGGGTTTCGACACTCTGAATCCTCCAAGAATTTCATGTATCTAGAGTTATCATTATTCTATATAGTATCGAGAACAAACAGAATCT
>CAYGZB010000049.1:0-7001 GCA_964354325.1 uncultured Candidatus Bathyarchaeia archaeon
ATCGCTATTTCTTCTACGCTGTGCAGCAAAGAAGAGCCCAAATATTCCTAGAAATATCATTATTCCAAATTCGTAGAAGAATGACGCCCAAGTCGCAGGACGATGTTCCGCCACTGACTCGACTATCGGCAGTCCGAGCCTTTCACTTGGGTTTAGTATGGCTTCGAATTTTCCACCCAGCGCCGTCATGAGTCCAAGTTGCCAAAGAACAACTGCTCCAACCACTAGTAGGCCGATGATGCCACCGGTCACCAGCAACCTCTGACGGTAATCCTTCACAGAATTGTAGAGCTCAGCCGCACAGAGGAGAAGAAATACTCCAAGCGTTGCCATGCTCGACCATTCCGTCAAGAAGTCGTATCCCAATCTTGGGAGTTGAGTTGCGACAAAAAGGGCCAAACCATATGTTATGGCATAGGAGAATAAGAGTCTCCGCGAATATCGACGAGTCAATATGAGAACAACACTGAACAAGGCCATAAGTGACATTGGATACCTGAAGGCGCCCCATCCCCAACTTATGTAGGAAAGCATTAGACCCGATAGCGTAGCGTAGATTATGGATGATCTGAGCGATCTGTTCGGTGAGATCGCTTTGATGAAGAACGCGAAAAAGAGAATCATCGAGAATATGCCGATAGTCTCGTCATCGTACCATCCCATCGCGGTTCGAGAGATGTGTGATGAACTAAAAGCAAGAAAGAGAGCGGCGAAGAGTCCGACGCTCTTACCCCAAACTTCCTTTCCCAAGAAGTAAAGGGCAACAACGGCTGCCGACCCAAACAGTACAGGGAAAAAAACGCAGAATTGATAGAGACTCATCTCCATGCCGATGCTTCGGACAAACATGTACAGAGCCGCGCCAGTGAAGGCAACTCCAGGATAATTGGTTGTAGGCATATCTCGTCCGTACGGGTACCAAGTCATATTGTCGTGCCAACTAAACCAAGAGGCAAATCCATTCTTTACAATGTACTCCGTCATCCTGTACTGGTGATACGGATCGAATTCAGAAATGTACGCTCCCCAGCGCAGAGGCATCAGTCTGATAAGAGCTGCCAGAATCACAATGATCGATAACGCTGCGAATTGAATTACTGTGGATTTTGGCACCTCTGAGAGGGCAGTTCCAAGTCCTCTGAATCGTTGACCCAGAGCTTCTTTTCCTTCTCCGGAAAAGCAACTCTTGATACTATCGAATATCTTCGAAGGTGCCACCTGTCTTCCCACTGAGTTCCGGCATCTATCCCAAGGAACATTCTATTAAACTTTGGTAGGGTATTCAAGGCAATCATGTCGGAAGATACGAACATTCGAGATTTGCAGCAAGATTTTAACTATCGCTGAAAGATACTGTGAAAAACAAGTCATCGTGAATTCGAAATCGTTGATGATGTGCCTTTAGTTTTCAACTTTGGGATGGTAGGAATTGAGAAAAGTCTGTGTTGGAAAGACGCCTAGAAAATATGCGGCGAAATCAGTTGAAGAAGAAACATTGAGATGGTGGAATAAGAAAGCCATCTACAAGAAAACGAAAAGTCAGGCTAAGGAAAGAAAGAAATTCTATTTCCTTGACGGACCGCCTTACGTGACGAATCCTCCGCACATAGGAACGGCATGGAACAAACTCCTGAAGGACGTTGTGATACGATACAAGAGAATGAGAGGTTTCGATGTTCGAGATCAGCCAGGATACGATTGTCATGGCCTGCCAATAGAAGTGAAAGTTGAAGAAGATCTTGAAGTGAAGTCAAAGAAAGAGATCGAAGAAAAAATCACTGTGGAAGTTTTTATCGACAAATGCAAAGCGTATGCTGAAGAGAATGTCAAGGTCCAGACAGAAGTTTTCCGAAACCTTGGTGTGTGGATGGATTGGGATCATCCGTATCTGACTTACACAAACCAATACATTGAGTCTGTGTGGTGGACGCTAAAGAAGGCGGATGAGAAAGCTCTGCTTCGAAAGGGTCTGAGAGTAGTTCATTGGTGCCCTCGGTGCGAAACCGCCTTGGCAGGTTACGAAGCAACCGATGAATACAGGAATGTGAAGGATCGTTCAATCTATGTCAAGTTCCCCGTTGAGGGGAGAGCGAAGGAGTTCATTCTCATCTGGACAACAACACCGTGGACGATTCCAGCAAATGTCGGAGTCATGGTTCATCCTGACGAGAACTATGTTAGAGCTAGATTTGGTGACGAGGTCTACATCTTAGCCGAGGCGAGAATCAAGCCTCTGTCTGAACAAATGGGAAAACAATTCGAAATTCTTGAAAGCTTCAAAGGTGAATTCATTGTTGGGCTGAAGTTCGAAGCACCTCTACTTCATGAGGTACCTGCTCAGTCTAAGCTTGAGAATGCACATCGTGTAGTTCCGTCTAGGCAATATGTTACAATGCTGGAAGGAACTGGGTGCGTCCACACTGCGCCTGGTCACGGTGAAGAAGACTTTGAAGTTGGGCTCGAACAGGGTTTTCCGGTTCTTTCTCCAGTAGATAATACAGGAAGATTCACGAAAGAGGCTGGAAAATACGAGGGCCAACAAGTAAAGAACGCAAACGACATAATTGTTGAAGATCTGAAGAAGAAAGGGCTTCTCCTATTTGACACGGTGGTGGAGCACTCATATCCCCACTGCTGGCGATGCAAGACCCCACTCATCCAACGCGCAACAGAACAATGGTTCATTAAGATAGCCGACCTCAAGAGCAGACTACTTGAAGAGAACGATAAGATCCGTTGGGTACCCGAATGGGCGGGAAAGAAACGTTTCTCGGACTGGCTGATGGGAGCAAGAGACTGGGTTATCTCCAGGCAAAGGTTCTGGGGAACTCCACTGCCAATCTGGATCTGCGACAAATGCAAAACCAGAATTGTACTAGGTTCGATGTCTGAACTAAAGGCCAAAGCCGCAAACTTGCCTAAGTCCATTGATCTTCACAGACAATGCGTCGACCACATAGAACTCAGATGCAACTGTGGGGGACTAGCAAGAAGGATCCCAGACATTGTAGATGTGTGGATGGATTCTGGAATAGCATCTTGGGCTTGCCTAGGATACCCAAAAGAGAAACAACCGTTCCAGACTTGGTGGCCTGCAGACTTCATCACCGAAGCTCACGACCAAACACGCGGATGGTTTTACACACAACTGGGTTCAAGCGTTGCCACGTTCGACAGAACCCCTTACCAATCAGTGTTGATGCATGGACACACATTAGACTCCACTGGCCAGAAAATGAGTAAATCACTTGGAAACTTCGTTTCTCCAGACGATGTCATAGACCGCTATGGACGTGACGCCCTCAGACTGTACGAACTTCAAAGAACAGTGTGGGAAGACTTCAGGTTCTCCTGGGAAACAGTTGAGGAGGCATCAAGTACACTAAAAGTGGCATGGAACGTCTTCGCATTCGCGACGCTCTACATGAACTTAGATTCCTTCAATCCAAACAAATGGCCCCCGATCAAGCTTGCCCGAAGCATGAGACCTGAAGACAAATGGCTCATGTCCAAGACTGAGACACTAAAAACCACAGTCGGCAACGCCTTAGAAACACTCGAGATACACACAGCCGCGAGAGCACTGAACAACTTCATCTTGAATGACCTGAGCCACTGGTACGTGAGACTTGTAAGAAGAAGATTCTGGCAAGAAAAAGAAAGCCGAGACAAATTGGCGACATATACTGCACTGTACTACGCGCTTAGAAACTGGACTAGTCTCTCCGCACCCATAACCCCCTTCATTGCCGAGAAGCTGTACCAGAGTATGATAAAGCCGGTCGAGAAAAAATCCCCTGAAAGCATACACATGAACAACTGGCCCAAGCTTGAAAACAGATGGCATGACGAGAAACTCGAAGAACAAATGGAGATAGTCAAAGATGTAACAAGTGCCGCAGCCGCCGCAAGACAGGCACTCAAGATAAAGCTAAGACAACCCGTTCAGAAGACTATTATTGTAACAGACAACAAGAGCGTGAAAGACGCCATAAAGAGATTGGATAAGCTCATCTACGAACAAGTGAACACTAGGAAAATTGAATTCCTAAGCGCAGACGAAGAGAAGAAACTAGAGAAAATTGTGGCGGTACCCAAGTATGAAATCCTTGGTCCGAACTTCAAGGCAGAAACACAGGTAGTCGCGGATGCAATCAAGACAACAAACGGAAGAACGATTCTTGAAAACATCAAAAGGACAGGCAACCATCTCATAGAGATCAAAGGGAAACAGTTCAGAATAGGTTCATCAATGGTTTCCTTCAGGGAAGAGATGCCGGAAGGATACACCTCTGGATCTTTCAGTCAAGGGAGAGTCTATGTTGAGGCATCTCTTCCGAAGAGCCTGATTGAGGAAGGTTTGGTTAGAGACGTCGTCAGACGACTTCAAGAGATGCGGAGACGCATGGACCTACAAGTCGACCAGCATGTCCAAGTCCAAATCCTGTGCCCAACCAGTCAAGAAGCACAGGGACTGAAGAAAAGAGAAGCTTACCTAAAAACTGAGGTCAGAGCAACTCGAATAGAGATACTATCCATTACAGAGAAAGGTACATTGAAACCAGAACTTGAGGAGATATGGACCATAGATAGAAAGACATACAAAATGGGAATGAGAGCAACCAAAGGAAAAGGATAGTTTATTTGTAATCAGACAAAGAAGATGACTAAAACAAGGTCTTCCCGGGCACATTCTCGTCCGGGAAAATATTTACTTCTTCTCTGTTAGAGTCTTGAGGAATTCACCGTAAGCTTTTGAATCCATCAGATTCTTCAGTTCTTGATCTAGATTCGAGGGTTTGACGATCGCCACCCAACCGTCCCCGTACGGGCTTGTATTTAGCAGCTCTGGGTTGCTCGAAAGCTTATCATTCACCTCAACTACCTCGCCCGATGCAGGTGAAAAAATGTCCCCGACAGCTTTGACCGACTCGACAGTTCCTGCAGACTGCATCTGAGTTACCTTGCTTCCGGCTTTAGGTGGATCCACAAAGACTATCTCATGCAACTGTTTCTGTGCATAATCGCCCAAACCTATTCTGCATTTGTCTCCTTCTACCTTGAGCCATTCATGTTCCTTAGTGTAATAGAGTCCATCGAGATATTCATATTCTCCAACTTTCATCTTATTTCTCCTCTTGTTCCCAACCTGTTGCGCCTATCTTCTTTCTGGATATATATTAGGATTGATAGATTTCAGCAATGGTGTTATGTTTCTAGGTCTTTCTCTGCCATCCATACTTTGATGTGTCGTAGAATGGGACCTTCACGATTTCTGCGCCTAGATTCCTGTCTCTGACTCTAATCTCAACTTTCTCTCCTTCGCTGGAGTACTCTTTGGGAACGTAGCCTACAGCTATTCCATATCCCAGGAGTGGAGAGAGGGTTCCGCTTGTTACATTTCCAACCATTTTTCCATCTTTCAGAATATCATGACCAGCCCGAGGGATCCCACGATCCAAAACTTTCATTCCAACCCTTACACGTTTTACTCCTTCACTTTTCTGTTTCACCAGAGCCTCTTTTCCGATAAAGTCTCCTTTGTCGAGTTTAACAACCCATCCTATTCTTGCTTCAAGAGGATTGATCGTCTCATCTATGTCATTTCCATAAAGGCACATTCCAGCCTCGAGTCTGAGCACGTCGCGTGAACCCAATCCGCAAGGTTCAATTTTGAACTCCTTTCCTGCATCTAGTATAGCGTTCCAGACCTTCATGGCACGCCATGGATCATTGACCGGGGCATCATAGACATATACTTCAAGACCATCCTCACCCGTATATCCAGTCCCTGATGCAGAACATTTCAAACCCTCAATTGTCAACCACCCACATCCGAACCTTGAGATGTTTGAAACTTCTTCTTTGCTTATCTTCTGAACAGTGGCTCTTGCTTTTGGACCCTGGACGGCGAACATTGCAACATGATCTGATATGTTGTCGAGTTTCACATCGAATCTCTTTGCATTCTCCGTTATCCACGCGAGATCCTTCTTTCTGTTACCAGCATTGAAAACCACGAGAAAGAGCTCTTGATCGTATCTTGTTATTATGATATCGTCGACTATCGTCCCTTTCGGATTGCACATCACAGAGTAGTGACCCTGAAACTGTTTCAGAGCTGAAACATAGTTTGGCGAAAGATAATCGAGAAACTTCTCAGAATCCTTTCCTGATACCCACATTCTCCCCATGTGTGATACATCAAACATTCCAACGGTATTCCTTACAGTGGCGCATTCTGGTATGATTCCCTTGTACCATGTCGGCAACAGGAATCCAGAAAAATCGACCACATGTCCATATTTCTCATGATATTCATAGACCGGAGTCTTGTCGGCCAATTCCATTTCACCTTGTTACTGCTAGTAAATAACTAGTAAATAACTGAATTGCAGGTCAAGGATAGGCTGGTCTTCTAAGGAAACATTTAATTCTTGTAGTTTGTGCTCTGTAGAAGGTCACCGTCAGATGTGGGTGAAATGAAGAGAAAAGCTGACAACGTTTCTTGGAAGCTCAAGAGACGCTTTGGAGACTTAGGCTACGGCCTGAGGAAACATCGGCTGCCCACAACTGAAGCTATGACACCATCCACGACACTGATCATCTTAGCCATCATAGCTTTTGTAGTATTCATCTTGGTTGGAGGAATCTACGACATTCTTGAGAAACCTCTGGCAATTCTCCCCAAGGCAACCTCTGGATGGACCTTCATCTATACTGGAAGCATTAACCAACAGACGATCAACGAGAGTCTGGTATCCGGTTTGTTGTACGTTCTCGGAACAGTCGGCCTCTACATGCTTTTCAGGAGCACAAGGATGGCGTACAGACCCAGACAAGCCTATATCCTGCTGATACTCGGAGTAGTGGTTCTTTTGATAACCGTCTATTACACGAGCACCTTGCTTCAGGACAAGATCACCACTTCGTAGGATAGCCCGCTATCTTACCAAGCAGTTTTCTTCAGTTTTAGTACGTAAGCAATACTATTCGTCGCC
>CAYGZB010000050.1:0-6956 GCA_964354325.1 uncultured Candidatus Bathyarchaeia archaeon
TGCCAGAATAAAGACCCCTTATGGTTCTTCGCCTCATATCTCGATCGGCATTCTTGATGGCCATTGCGTCGCATTTCTTCCCAGGCACGGCTCAAAACACGAGACTCCTCCTCACAAGATCAACTACCGTGCAAACGTGTGGAGCCTTAAGAAGCTGGGAGTAGAGCGTGTGATATCGACCAACGCTGTAGGGGCAATAAACGAACGGTACAAACCTGGGGACATTGTGGTTCCCTCAGACATAATTGACTTTACAAAAACAAGACTCACGACATTCTATGATGCGGCTCCAGTGGTTCACATAGATGTAACCAACCCATACTGTCCACAGCTGAGGGAGTCACTCTCAGATTCCGCAAAGAAACAAAACCAAACATACTGGGACGGAAGCGTCTTGGCGGCAACGGAAGGTCCGAGATTCGAAACTCCCGCGGAAATCAAGATGATGAGAATCCTAGGATGCGACATTGTCGGTATGACTGGTTCTCCCGAAGTATTTCTGGCCAGGGAACTTGAAATCTGCTACGCCGCCATCTGCTTTGTCTCGAATATGGCAGCCGGCATCCAGAATAGGCTAACAACTGAAGAAGTGATCTCAATGGCCAAAAAACGCACTTCGATTCTCCTAGAAGTAATCAAGGACGTAGTCAATGAAATACCAAAGAAAAGAAACTGCTCATGCTTTGAAGCACTCAAGGACGCCAAGATATGGGGCAGATCACCTTGCTAACAGGCTTTCTCCGGTCAATAGGCATCTACAGACTATACGAGAAATGGTTGAACAGGCAGGTAAGATCTGACCGGCTGCCGGAGCACATAGCTGTAATCCTTGACGGTAACAGAAGATGGGCTGCGGGGCAAGCTGCGCCTACCACCCTGGGTCACCAGAAGGGAGCAAAAAGGGGAGAAGAATTCCTTGACTGGACACTCGATCTTGACATAAAGACAGTCACCCTCTACGTTTTCTCAACAGAGAACCTCCAAAGAAATCCACAAGAAGTACAACAGATTCTCGGACTGATAGAACAAGAGCTGAAGAATCTTGAGGAGAGCCCTCGAATACATCAGAACCACGTGCGTGTAAAAGCTCTTGGAAGACTAGAGCTGCTGCCACAGAGCATGCGCGAGATTCTTGAAAGAATAGAGAAATCTACCAGTGAATACGACGATCACTACTTGAATATAGCTATCGCCTATGGCGGAAGGGCCGAGATAATCGACGCCACAAAGAAAATTGCACAGGACATAGAAGGCGGAAAGCTCGACTCAAATCAAATTGATGAGGGTCTCTTCAGTAACTACCTATATACTGCACATCTTCCAAACCCGTATCCCGACTTGATAGTCAGAACCTCTGGGGAAGAAAGACTGAGTGGGTTCCTTCTCTGGCAGTCCGCTTACAGCGAACTCTGCTTCTTGGATGTCTATTGGCCCGACTTCAGAAAGATCGATCTTCTTCGAGCGATCAGAACATATCAACAGAGGATTCGAAGGTTCGGAACCTGAGAGCAGCCAGAGCGCTTGAGGAATATGCCACCCGTTTTGTGTTTTCCCTAAAACATGATGAAAAGACGCGCTTCTTTACATCAAGAAATTGGAGTGCTACATGTTCTTGACAGGAACCGCTAAATCTTCATTGTCACCACCTACGCGTCGTATAAATAAACGAGATTGGTGGGCCCTCTAGGTATTGGTCTACATTAAGCGAATCGACCTCAGAGGCTTCAAGACATTTGGCAAGAAAGTCTCAATATCGTTAGACAGAGGTCTCACCGTAATCACTGGCGCAAACGGTTCCGGAAAGAGTAACGTGATGGACTGCGTCAAGTTCACTCTTGGAGAACTAAGCGCCAAGGAATTGCGTGGTGGATCACTCGGCGACCTGATCTCGAAAACTGGAGAAATGCATACACGTTCAGCATACGCGGCGATCCAATTCGACAACTCCGACAGAAGAATCCCAGTGGACTCAGAACTTGTGACCGTATCCCGGGAGTTTGTGAGGGGCGGGGAAGGGGTCTACAGGGTTAATGGTCGAAGGATACCTCGAAAACAGCTGACGGAGATTCTCTCATCCGCTGGGGTAGAGGTGTCGGGATTCAACATAGTGCCTCAGCACGCAGTGACCAGGCTGGCGGAAGTAACGCCGGAAGAGAGGAGAAAGATAGTTGAGGACATGATAGGAATCGCGGTCTATGACACCAAGAAGACGGAGGCTGAGGTTCAACTCCAGCAGGCCGATCTTAACCTTAAGGTCGCATCAGCAAAGGTAGACGAAGTGAGATCTCGTGTTGAGTCACTTGAGAGAGAAAGAAACAATTTCGTCAGGTACACATTTCTGAAGAATCAGGTTTGTCTGCTCAGAGCCCTCATACTCTCAGACAAGATTGGCGCATTCGATTCAGAGGTTTTGAAGATAAAAGAGCTCTTCTCAAGCAAACAGACGGAACTAGAGAGCGTTAGACATGAGCGAGACCGTTCCTCTGAAGAGAGGGCACGAATTGAGGACGAACGACAGAAGTTCGAGCAAGAAGCTGTTGACCAAGGCACAACAAGGATGTTTGAGCTTGAGCGATCAATTGGAGATCGAAACACAGAGACTGCAAAACTTCGAATGGAGCTGAGCTCCAATGAAACCAATTTGAAACGCCTTGCAGATGAGAAGGAACAACTTAGAAAGCGAATAGAAGAAGTCACAAAATCAATTGAAGAGCAGAATAACGAACTGGTGGGATTACGAGAGTCAAGAGACAACGTGTCGAGTGTACTGTCAGAAAAAAAGCGAATTGAATCTGAACTGTGGAACGGGGTGAAAGAAGCCGCAAAGAGTGTGGACGTTTTCAACAACGAGCTAAACCAGCTGGAGAATTCCATCAACCAACTGTCCAGCCAGCAGGCAAAACTGGACGGAAAAGCTGACGCTGGATCTGTTAAACTAGAATTGATTTCTAGTCACTTGAAGACGTTGGAGAATCGTAAGTCCGAATACGAACAACTGATAGGTGAAGTGGAGAAAAGATCAGTGGATTTAATGAACCTACACCTTGAGGAACAGAAGCGACTGGAGGAAATGAGCAGGAAGATACGGGAATACGGAGAACTGAAGGAAGTTAAGCTGAACGATGTTCACAGATCTAAGGAGACCTTAGAGAAAGCATCTGTCACAACATTGGAGTTTGAGGCACAGAAGAACGTTGTTGAGAACTTTGGATCGGAAGAAAAGGCTCTCCAAACCATAGAAGAGATGGGACAAGCTGGAGCAATTTCGGGGATTGTTGGGAGACTGGACAAACTGATCAATGTGTCCAAGGACTATCATAGGGCGCTGGAAGCTGCATCCGCGGGATGGATGAAAGCGCTGATTGTGAAAGATGTCGAGTCAGCTCTTTCATGCATAGAGAGCCTGAAACGAACGAAGATGGGTAGAATAAAGATAATCCCCTTGCGAAGCATATCACCCACGCCAACCATAAGCTGGTCAAAAGAAGCCCCCGGAATAGTTGGACCTATCGCGGACCTTGTAGAAGTTCCCCCTACCCTGAAGCCCGCGGTCAACTTCATCTTCGGAGATACAGTACTTGCAAACAGCCAGAAAGCGGCGTACATCACAGCGGCGAAAGGCGTCAGAGCTGTCTCGGTAAGTGGAGAAGTCTACGAGCCGACCGGTGGAATTGAAGGCGGATACTATCGCGAACCCTTCAACTTTGAGACTCTAATTAAGAAGACTCTAGATGTTGAAAACCTCGAGAAGATCATTAGATCGCTTGAAACATTGATCGCCAAGAGTGAAGAAGATGCGAAGAGGATCCAAACGGAGATGGATTCTCTGAGCGAGAGCAAGGTTCAATCGGAAGGAACGATCGCTGAGATTGAAGGGGAGATGTCGAGTGTCAAAGCAAGCCTACAAAGGGCAAAAGGAACGCTTTCAAACATTCTCAAGAGGATAGGAGATATCTCAGCTGAGGCGGACAGCGAGAAAAACCAAAACACCTTGGAAGCTGAGCAGAGAGAAAAAATCAGAAAAGAACTTGACCAGCTCGTGAGAAAAAGAGACAGCCTCAGATCCTTGATTGATCCTGAACTTCTAAGCCAGTCACAGCAGAAACACGTCGAATTGTCCAAAGAAACCGGGGAACTCCAAACCAAGTTTATGGAGATTAATAGCCGAATCGGGATGCTTGAAACGTCGATTCGGGTTCTGGAGCCCGGTTTGCTACAGATGAGATCACGCATCTCAGAGATCGACATGCAGACAGTTGCGATTGTAGATACAATTCAACAAACTAGACGGACCTTCGAAGAGTCAAGTGAGATCTTGTCTAAGCTTGAAGGCGAACGGAGCTCAATCTCTGACAAGCTCTCCACTGTTCGCGGTATGAGAGACGATTTTCGAGCCAAACTCAAATCTATAGAAGTAGAAACTAAGACATTATTCGAGAAATACGAACAGCTCAGTACGGAAGTAAATCAAGCAAATGCCGTTTTGAAGGAAAAAGAGATCCAGATTTCTTATCTCGTGAAAGAGCTTCAAGATCTCGGATACAAGGAAGCGCTTCAATCCACTCAGGAAGATGTGAAAGAGGCTCAATCCGCACTCGACATCATCAAACGTGAACTCGATGAGATAGGTGCGGTCAACCAGCTTGCGTTGGATTCATACGAAGAGCAGAAGAACATCTACAAGCAGCTCTCAACAAGAATAAACGAACTCTCTGAGGAGAAACTCAGCATACTCACCTTCATGAATGAACTGGACAGAAAGAAGTATGACACTTTCATGACAGCTTTTACCAACGTCAACAAGAATTTCCAGGACACATTCACGAAGATATCAAATGGTGGGTTAGGAAGGCTCCTCTTGGAGAATTCAGAAGATCCGTTCAAGGGAGGAGTAGACGTGTACCTGCGGTTCCCTGGCAAAGCAGAACTTCCTATTAGCAGCGCGAGCGGCGGCGAGAAATCGGTTGCAACGGTCTGTTTCGTGATTGCGCTTCAGTCGATTCATCCTATGCCATTCTACATGTTTGACGAAATCGATGCGCATCTCGACGTACTTAACACCCAAAGGCTTGCCGACCTGCTCAAAGAACGAGCCAGAGGTTCACAGTTCATCGTGATCTCGCTAAGAGACATAACAATCTCCAGAGCCGACCGAATCTACGGCATCTACATACAAAACGGCGTCTCACATGCGGTCACTCTCCCAATGCCGGAGGCAAAGGCATGACGGAACTCGACAAACCTTTCTGGTTGGATCCACCCTACGTCATTCTATTCGATCTATTGAGGGTCCATCGTCTCAAACCGTGGGACGTCGATATCAGCAACATTCTGAACTCGTTCATGTCGCAGATGAATGGAAGGGGATACATCGACTTCCCAGCATCTGGTATCGCTTTGCTATCGTCCTCAATAATCCACAGACTAAAGTCTGAAATGATTCTCAAGATGGAGGAGCCTCCCAAACCTCCGCAACCCAGACCCCAGGACTATGTTCCACCACCCCTTCCTATGCCAATCAGATTTGAGTATACTGCCACGTCGATCTCTCAGGTCCTCAGCGCTCTGGACGAGGTGTTGAAGAGTGAACGACTGGCTTTGCTCGAAAAGAAACCCATCTTATCCCCGCCCGCGATACTGGAACATCTCGACGAGTTCATGATGAACATAGGCGATCGCATAGAAGAATTCTACGCGAACCTAGTTAAGAAAACTAAAGGAAATCGACCAATATCCTTTCTCAAGCTAGCTGGAAAGAGACCTCTCTTGGACGTGGTAAGAGACTTTATCATAATTCTATTTCTCGCAATTCAGGGAAGAGTAACCCTTCAGCAAGATCAAGAATTCGGCGATATTCAGATACGGGTCAAAGAGGTGAAACTGCCCCTTGCAGCCTGAACCACTAACCCAGAAAGAAAAGGAACAGATGGCTCTTGTAGAGGCTGCATTGTACGTTACAGGTAAGCCGCTGGATCTAAAACTGCTTGGTACGATACTTCGATCAAAATCAGAGTCTTCTATCCGAGACATCGCCAGAAGGCTTTGTGAAAGATATCAACAGGAGAACAGTTCGATCCAGATCATGGAGCTTGAGGACGGGCGATACGTGATGCAGCTCCGACCAGAATATGTCAGTGCCGTAAAGAGGCTTGCAACACGCCAACTCCTGACCCCTGGTCCACTGAAAACCTTGTCATTCATTGCTCTAAAACAACCCGTATCACAGGCATACGTCGTGAAAGTACGAGGTAAACTCGCATATGGCCACGTGAAACAACTCAAAGATGCGGGACTCATACTAGACGAAAAGTCGGGAAGAACGAAGATTCTAAGAACAAGCGAAACGTTTGCAGACTACTTCAACCTGAGTCATGACGTTGGAGCTATGAAGAGGCAGCTTCAGAAACTTTTCAAGGAACTCAACATCCTGAAACCAGGCGAATCTATTCCCGCTCCGAACACTCCAGAAGAGTTATCCGCAAAGACCGCTTCTGCTGTGAACTCCCTGCAGTGACCAAGAATGGCCTTGTCTGACACAGGCATCAGGAGATCCATCGATGATGGCAAGCTTACTATACAACCGTTTGATCCGTCAAGGCTGACACCATCAGGGTATGACCTTGCGGTCTGCGAAGATGTGGGACTTCAAACGGGAGAACGGAGACTCGTAGCCACTCTTGAGAGAGTTGAACTTCCAGACAGCCTCTTAGGGATCCTCCATCTAAGGTCAACGTTCGCAAGAGAAGGATTGATTGCCAGTCTTGCCCTTGTTGACCCAGGTTTCAGAGGACAGCTTACTGTCTCACTGTTCAATGCTGGGAAAAAGCCAGTGAACATTGAGTCTGGAGAACGATTTCTTCAGATTGCATTCATCGAATTGACTTCAAACGCTAATCGACCGTACGATGGACAGTATCAGGAGAGCCTAGGAGTCGTAGAGAGCCGAAGAATCGATC
>CAYGZB010000051.1:0-6813 GCA_964354325.1 uncultured Candidatus Bathyarchaeia archaeon
GGGAATACATCAGCATCTTTGTCGGCCTACGCAGCAAGAGCTGGATTAAGATGTATAGTTCTAATTCCCGCGGGAAAGATTGCTCAAGGAAAACTTGCTCAAGCGATTGCCCACGGGGCAACCATACTTGAGATAGATGGAAACTTTGACGATGCGCTCCGATTAGTGATAGAACTCACGAACAGATATCGGTCAATTGCGCTGTTGAATTCCGTAAACCCATTTAGAGTCGAGGGACAGAAAACGCTGGCTTACGAAGTCTGTGATCAATTGAACTTTCGATCACCTGACGTTGTTGTGGTACCGGTCGGAAACGCCGGGAACATCAGCGCGATCTGGAAGGGATTTCAAGATTTCCTTCGACTTGGAATCATCCAAAAAGTACCTCGAATGATGGGAATTCAGGCAGAGGGAGCGGCGCCAATTGCGTCGGCCTACAGGGCGAAAACGGAAGAAATTCGGTCAATAGAGAAGCCTGAAACGATTGCCACAGCTATCAGGATTGGCGCTCCGGCAAGCTGGAAGAAAGCGCTTCGAGCTGTGAAAGAGTCGGGAGGCGCAATGGAGACTGTGTCTGATGAAGAGATACTACAGGCTCAGAAAAGTCTTGCAAGACGGGAAGGCCTATTCGTGGAACCTGCAAGTGCATCTTCATTGGCTGGTTTGAGGAAGCTTGTTGAACAAGGTTTGGTGAACAGAACTGAAGAAATTGTTTGTGTTGCCACAGGACACGGTCTCAAGGATCCGCAGATAGTGTCAAGAATCGGTGACCTCCCTCTGAAGACAAAACCTGACATCGAATCCGTGGAACAAGCTCTTGGTCTCAAATAGTAGCCCGGAAGACTGAACAATGAGAGTAATTATCGTAGGTTTCGGAACTGTCGCAAGATCTTTTCTTGAGATAGTGAAGGACAGGCTGGAGTGGCTAAGGCAGAGATATGGTTTTGCACCTCAGATAGTCGCGATCTTGGACAGTGGCGGCGCCATGATGGATCAAGCAGGCATAAAGCTGGAAGAGGCTCTCGCGACCCGACGGTCGGAAGGTACGGTAGCAGCTCACAACAGCCTCGGGCACAGAAAGATGAATGCCTTCGACGTTATCGGATCTGCAGAGGCCGATGTGTTGCTAGAGCTTACACCTACTAAGATGCCTGACGGTCAACCGGCCCTGGGATACATAGAATCGGCGATTAAGAAGGGACTCAACGTGGTGACAACGAACAAAGGTCCGCTTGCTGCAGCAATGCCAGCTCTTCTCGAGTTGGCGCAGTACCAGCGGGTTCTTCTCAGGTTTAGCGGAACTGTAGGCGGAGGGACTCCGATTCTTGATTTTGCGAAGAACTGTTTGAACGGGGACAGGATACAATCTATTGAAGGGATCTTGAATGGAACAACGAACTACATCCTCACGCGGATGTTTGATTCTGGCATTGCAATGGATGAGGCTCTAAGCGAAGCCCAGAAGGCTGGATATGCCGAGGCCGACCCAACATATGATGTAGGCGGGTTAGACACAGCCGGCAAACTAGTGATAATGTCAAATTGGATTCTCGGAAGAAGAGTGTCAATACGAGACGTAGACATTGAGGGCATTACCAATGTGACCATTCAAGAAGTGCAAAAGGCGAAAGAATCTGGAGATGCAATTAAACTGGTGGCTCTGGCGGACGGTTCTGAGTTGTCCGTACGCCCTCGCCCGGTTGCCATTAGCAACCCGCTTGTGGTGAAGGGTTCGCTAAATGCTGTTACATTTAGGACTGAGGTTGCAGGCGACATAACTCTGGTCGGACGTGGAGCTGGAGGAAGAGAGACGGCTGGAGCCGTCCTACGTGATCTAATTGAAGTAAGAAAAACACTTCTCAAGTGAGGCGATTTGTGAATTGCGTTTCGTGATGAAATTTGGTGGGACATCGGTAGGCGACGCTGAGGCAATATCAAACGCTATCAGAATCGCCAAGGATTATCTGCAAAAAGGCAATGAGGTAGTTGTCGTAACATCCGCGCTGGCAAAGGTCACCGATGAGTTGACTGAGATTAGTCAGAGAGCCGTGGAAGGCAACCTGGAAGCAACAGGCGAATTCATTCAGAAACATTTGAAGAAGCATACAGAAGTTGCTCGTGCATGCATTCACGGTGAAGATCATCTTCGAAAAGTTCTCGATGACCTTGACGAGACGATGAAAGAGCTCAGTGGAATTCTCAAGAGCATAGCACGTCTGAAAGAGCTGACCGTTCGCTCGAAGGACTATCTGCTATCATTTGGCGAGAGACTATCAGCTCCAATTCTGTGGGGAGCAGCTCAAGACCTTGGTCTGAAGGTGCAATGGTTCACGGGCTGTGACACAGGCATAACCACTGACGAAAACTTCGGAGAAGCTAATCCACTGATGGACATCACGGTTCGAAACGTGAAAGCGAAGCTAGAACCAATCATTGCCAAAGGAGAACTGCCAATAATAGCTGGTTATGGGGCGTGCAGTCCACACGGTGTATCAACAACTCTTGGCAGAGGCGGTTCAGATTATACGGCTACATTGATTGGAGCTGCCCTGGACGCTGATGAGGTGATAATCTGGAAAGATGTAGAGGGGCTCATGACGGCGGATCCCAAGATTGAACCTAACGCAAAGGTGCTTCATCGAATGTCATACGCCGAAGCCAGTGAGATGGCTTACTTTGGAGCGAAGGCAATTCATCCAAGAGCCCTACAACCTGTAATGAACAAACAGATACCCGTCAGAATCCGAAGCTCATTTGAACTCAACAATGAGGGGACTCTGATCGCTGGTGATCGAGAGGTCAAAACTGATGGTGTAGTCAAGGCTGTGACAGTAGTTGACAGCGTTGCCATGATAAGTGTCACTGGAGCTGGAATGGCGGGTCTTCCAGGGGTCGCAGCTAAAGTGTTCAAAGTCATGGGAGACGCCGACATAAACATCCTGATGATTTCGCAGAGTTCTTCGGAGGCAGGAATCTCTCTTGTAGTTCCAAGAAACAAGTTGCTGAGGGCAAAGAATTCTTTGGAGCTTGGCCTTCTTGGCACAGAGTTGGTGAAAGACATTGTCACTGAAGATGATGTCTGCATTGTTGCTGCGGTGGGAGCTGGAATGAAGGGTTCACGCGGCGTCGCAGCCAGGGTTTTCAAAGCTGTGGCTGACAGAGGTGTTAATGTTAGAATGATCGCTCAGGGCTCATCGGAGCTGAACATATCGTTCATTGTTGCTGAAGAGGACGGACCGAAGGCAATTCGTGCGCTTCATGATGAGTTTAGACTCGACACAGCCCAACAGTCGCTTAACTAAGTTTCACAATTATTATGGGTAGACTCTGTTTTTCAATCTGGGAAAGGCGATCGCATCTCGTATGTGCTTCAGTTTGCACAGCCATGCTATGGTTCTTTCAATTCCAAGGCCGAAGCCTGCGTGTGGAACGGTTCCATATCGTCTTAGGTCGAGATACCACTGGTAGCTCTTGGGGTCGAGGTTCTCGTCCTCTATTCTCTTGATAAGTTCATGTTGATCCTCGATTCTCTCTCCCCCGCCTGTTATCTCTCCATAACCTTCGGGGGCAAGCAAGTCAGCGGATAGTGTCAATTCCGGATTTGACGGGTCTATTCTGTGATAGAACGCTTTGGCGGCTCTTGGAAAATGCGTGACAAAAAATGGTGAATTGAATTGAAGAGCCAAGACTCTTTCCTGTTCCCATCCAAGATCATCACCCCATTTGACTTCCACGCCTTGCTCTTTTAGGATCTCCAATGCCTTCTCATAAGTGACTCTGGGAAAAGGTGGCGTAAGTCTCAATAGTTCAGTGGGATCTCTCTTGTTCGACTTCAACTCGTTTGTTCGGGATTCCGCGACTGAATGAGCAATATGCGTCAGCAAATCTTCTTCGTCTTTCATTATCAAATCGAGGTCGTACCATGGTGCCTCAGCTTCCAGATGCCAATACTCTGTCAGGTGTCGTCGTGTTCTCGATCTCTCGGCTCTGAATGACGGTGCTATAGTGTAGATCTTCCCAAGACTAGCGATCATGGCCTCTGCGTACAGCTGCCAGCTTTGTGTCAAGTAAGCGGTGGTATCGAAGTATTTGACCTCGAAAAGCGTCGAACCCCCTTCGCAAGCTGCAGTAATAAGCGTCGGGACATGCGTTTCCAAATATCCTTTTTTCTTGAACCATTCTCTTGCTGCGTCAAGAACGGTTGCCCTGATCCTGAGGGTTGCTTGCATCCTCCTGTTTCTGATCCACAGATGACGATTGTCAAGCAGGAATTCAGGACCGTGGAACTTTTGTGCAATCGGAAAATTCTCTTCAGACTTCCGGATGACATGCGCTTTTCGTCCCGATACCTCGTATCCGCCAGGGGCACGGCCGTCCTTCTTCACAACTCCTTCGATTTCGATCGTGGATTCAGGGGGCAGCCTCTCAAGAGAATCATACATCTCTTTGTCAAATGCATCTTTTCGAAGTGTGCATTGGAGAGTTCCAGAGCCGTCACGCAGCAGAATGAATTGTATGCCACCGCTCGATCTCTTGTTGTGAAGCCATCCACGCAGCCGAATCGTGCTCTCTTCGAGTCCTCCTTGAAGTATCTCCGAAATAGTGGTGAAACCAACGCTTGACATTAGTCATCACAGCACGTTTTCAAACGGTGTTGGGGCAAGGAATTAATAAAGAGCGCTCTCTGTTAGGATATGATTGCACCGGCCCTCCTTCTATGTTTTGTTGGATAGGAGAAAATGCTCCATGAGTGAAGAAGACCGAGTGAGGAAGCTTGCGGACTTGAAGGCTTACGTTGAGAAGCGCAATCGTGAACTGGAACAGGAGTTGTTAAAGTTGAGATCGCTCGGAGAATTGGTCGATTCGGCTCTTGCTGACAAAAGTTTCAGGAGGGCCGAAGTCCCCAGGCCTCAGATCACACCTACGGTGGGGATAGCTAGACCCCAAGTTTCTTCGAGTACGGTAGCTCAAGTCTTTCCTGTTAAGACGCCGTCTGGCGTTGAGTTGGCAGATATGACGATTGGTCCCAGACACGTGAAGGTGACTCCCAAGTCCGAAATGAGATTCGATTATAATGCTCCACCAATGCGTGCTTTCTTGATCGGACGGGTTCTTGATCCGATGAAAGCCAAGGACTCTGCCCAGATGGATGCAGGCGAAAGAATGGAGGATGAAGTTCTCTCCTACAGCATCGAGAAGGATGAAAACAATCTTCTGAGACAGATAGTCATTACCAACTACGGTGATGAGAAGAGGCTTCAAGAACTCAAGGGTGCAATAAGTTGGACGCTTAGAAGAATGTATGAACGGATGACTGGAACCAGATAGCCTACTCCAATTTTGCCTGGACTGGTTCGGCGTTTATCATCTGAACAAGATGTGGTAGGTCGCGCAGCGTATTTAGTATGTATGTGGCGCCTGCAGCTCGAAGTTGGTCTGATTTGTGAACACCCGTCAGTACGCCAACACTTCTAACGCCCGCGGCCTTTGCGCACTCGACATCGAGAGTGGTATCTCCAACAACTAAGGCTTGACCGGGTGGAGTCTTGAGAAGGCTGAGTACAAGGTTGAGATGTGATGGATCAGGCTTTACTTTTGGGGCATCGTCACGGGCAACACAGACATCGAAATACTTGGCTAAATCAAACCTCTGAAGAACATGATTCATGGCGTCTTTGGCGCCTGTAGTGAACAAACCCATCTTGAAGCCGTTTGAACGCATCTCTCGCAGAACGTTCTCAGCGTCCGGAATCAACTGCGTTGTCTTTGCAGCATCAATTTCGTATTTGGATGCCATACTGGATAACTTTCTGCGCAAATCTGCTACGATAGCGTGCGAACCATTTGCACTATCTAGGTGTCTTGAGACTTTTTCCAGCATCCCGAATATGCTGATCTCAGTAGAAACGACGTGAGTTGGGATCCCATAGATGCTCTCTATGGTTTCAATGGCTTCTTTTCTTAGTGATGTGTAGTCCATGCGGAATTCGACCAGCGTCCCATCAAGGTCGAAAACGATTGCATTGACACCCATCATGCTTCTTCCCTGGATTGACGCTCAGTAATACGGCTTGCGCTTTCCAATCTTACATAGATCCTTGGAGTCGTATGTCTTAGACAATCTTGGGCTTCTGTTTTGCTCGAGGTGTCAATCATCAATCTTTGGATTCTTAAGTCTCATGAACATATGATAACAGAATCATAGTCGCGAGGAAATGATTTGTCCACAGGTTTCGGACATCCTGCTGGACTAGATGGATGCGCAAAAGAATTTGTTTCTATCTAACGCGTCCATCCCACGTCTTTGCATCGACCGGTACATTATCTTCAAAAAAGTTGTATCCTTGAAGGACAACTCCGTCATATCCGGCCACCACATAGATGTGGTATTGTCTCCCGTCAAGTCTCTTCTCAAACTCTAGGACAACCTTCTCCTCACTGACGTATCTGGCAGTTTTCACACTCCAGCCATACGTGGAGGAGTCTTGGATTAGCTCTCCAACTTTCATATCTTTCACCTCTTTGTGAAGTTTAAGGTAGGTTCTGATGCGCTTTGATAGAGTCACGAAGAACCAGCTCAGCGACCTACAATCTCGCCTTACAGAACACTCTTTGTACAGTAAGATCATGTAAGCCTCTAATAAATCTTGTTTCGGGGTCAGACCGACAAGTTCTTACGGTTTGTACTTCAGATAACCGTTGATCTCTTTTGACAACGGAAATTCCAAACGTTGAATCTGAGTCTCTGTGGCCAATACTTGTTGAGGTGGTTCATGCGCTTGTAATGTACAAGTATCACAGGCGATACATATC
>CAYGZB010000052.1:0-6811 GCA_964354325.1 uncultured Candidatus Bathyarchaeia archaeon
AGAAGATGGCGCCGGACCAGTTGTCGAACCTGTACTGAGTTCCAGTATCCCCAGCTACAACATCTCTAGCGGAGATGCGGACCCAGCTTCCCGCAGGGTACCACCCCTGCCCATTCACGTAGCTACGTTCAGATCGGATCTGAAGGTAGAACATCGTGTAGTAGTGGAATGTGTGGGATCCAGCCGCTGAGAATGACCATGAATCGTCTGAGCAGTAGAATGAGACCCAGTTGTATCCCGAATACCAACTATAGCTAGAATAGTAAGGATATCCGTCAGGCACGTAGTCATCCACATCTATTTTGTGAGAGATGTTGTTATTCACGTAGTATGGACCCCAACTCTGGCCTCCATGAATCGTGGCATTGTAGACGCCGTCAACAAAGATGCGCGTGTGGTAGAATGACGGAAGTCCATCCGTTGTGACGGATACTTGATAGCTATCTGCTTTGGCCGATTTTGGGCCTGTTGGTCCGATCGTTGTTGAAATGATGAGTAGTAAGGCAAGAAGAATAATAAGTCTGGACGATTTGAGCGCAGATTGTGTCATTGCGAAGCTCTTCACAGAAATCAGATGGTTATCCCCGATATTTAACGATGAAGCTTTACTGTTTCCCGTTCTGAAAATATTCGCTGGGGGATGTTTAAAAGTGGCGAGCTCGTGCATGAGCTCGGAACCAGTGTTTCGCTTGAGCTATGAATATTGAGGTAGGCTCTTGATGAAACACCGTTTGAACATATTCGAGGAAGAATAATTGAAAGCAATTGCAGTCATCTTTGTCATACTTGCCATTCTTTCACTGGTACCCAACCTTGCTCCAGTGTCTGGTTCAAGTGGGACTTTGACCGGTTTCGCTTCCAAGAGAATAGTACCCATCACGATAAAGGTGGTTTTCGTTGGACTGAATTCAGACGCACTTGAAACTGAGTATATGACGTGGAAAGAGAATCTTCCAGAAACACAGACGAACCTGATACTAGTAGGCGGCAACAACACTGGAGTATTCTACAGTATATCATATGACTTCGTTTTTGCGACGCCAGAATTCAAGAATGAACTTGTAACCTATCTGAAAGAGATTGCTCGGGAAGGACCAGCATATAATCCATGGTGGGATGACGTTACATACAACGTGTTTCTTGATGCTAGCAAAGTTGAGAACTGGCTCTACGATAACAATGCAGACTACGGCGGGTTACCCGAGAGCGGATACACTTTCATAGTGGCCAACTTGACTGAACTCCCATCCGCCACCTATGACCAGATGAATGATCCTCAGGAATCGCTTCCTACTCCTCACTACTACAGTGCCTACTATCAAGACTGGGACAGAGACTACAGGCCGAGTTACAGAGAGTTCTGTGTAGCTTGGGGTGGAGCTCACAGGCTATGGTATCTCGATCTGAGCGCCGGACCTGAGTTTTGGACTTGGATGTCTCAGTCCGACGTTCCGTACGTGCCACTGCAGGCTGCGCTGACGGCTTTCAACATAGACCTGTCCTCACAGTCTGGAAAACGATGGCTGTCAGAGTACATAGCTGACTATATTGCAGAAGCCGTGAGGAATTTCGCAATCCCTCAGTTCGTCTATGTTCCTATTTACAGTGGACGATACAGGATCGTTGAATATGTCATCGACAACAGGACCGAGAATGAAAAGAAAGAGGTCACGTTGAGGTCGACGATCAACGCTGAATGGGTTACCCAGGCGTTCGAACAACTGTTCCCATATTCCAGAGTAGAAACTTCGGTAAAGGTAAAGGATGTTTCTGAGTATCCTGAACTTCAGGAACAGATTGCAAGGTACACATTTACGAATTCCAGCGGACCTCCATACGTTGACCTGAGATCTGTCTACAATTACCTCCAGGACAACCTCAAGACATTTGTTCCGGACTATCGTCGTGACGAGAGAGAGTTCACGATTCCAGTCTTCGCATTCGCATTCTCCGGTAACATTCATTTCGGGTATAGCTACAAGTGGTATGTTGCGGATGATCCAACATTCAACCGAGACTTATACGGCATCGCATTTGGAGACATAGCCATGCTGGGTTTAGCACATAATGATTTCTTGATGGGTAATGAGGCGGATGCTCCACAACTGAACAAGGGAATCGGGTTTACGCAGGTCACGATTCACGAAGTTGGTCATATGGTTGGACTTATGCACCCGCACGAGTATGGCTCGCTGGGCGACTATGTATCATCCGTCATGAGCTACTACGCTTATGAATACAGCTTCAGCCGTTTCGACTGTGACGCGGTTCAACGATCTCAAGCAGATCAACTAATAATGGAAGCTTCATCAACACTGAAGCAAGCCAAAGCCACTTCCGCCGATAGATCAATATCATTTGAATTGAGTGACAAACTCAAGTCAGCTGATGACCTGCTGAGAAAGGCAGAGCAACAATACTCCATGATGAACTATGCATCAGCCCTACAATATGCGAAGACGGCCGCCGTCACATCAAGAGAAGCCTTGACAGATGCGCCTAACCAAGTCTACGCCATACCCGTATTCACCATTGCTGGCATTGCCATCGGACTTATCATAGGCTATTTCGGAATTCCATACTTCAGAAGGAAACGAATCGAAACAGCGCCTGAGGCAATCAAGACCCCTGCAAAAGAGCCCGATGTCTAGCCTTTGGAAGTAACCCCCGCGAGCTTTGCAGCCAGCTCTTTTGGATCCTGTGATGGTTCAATACAGGTCTGTCCAACACATACATAAGCAGTGGGAACCTCTGAAACCTGGTATCCAAGAGCGCCTATCCGGTCGCGTTCGATTGATGGGTCCAGAATCTGCACAGATCTTCTGCAAGCATAGAATGTCAAGCTCGTCTCACGAAGAGCCTCGGTATTAGCATCACCTTGACGACCAACCACCGTTATCTTCACTGACGGAGTTGTCAACATGCGGGCTGCACGTGCGTAACATGAAGCCATTACGCCATACGCCTTGAACGTATCCTGGAACACGCCCAATGTTGCTTTCGCTTTTTCAGAGTATTCTTCGACATTTGTCAAGTCATATAGTCTCAGGAGATGCTCTGCAGCGTGGCTATTCTCATCGATTATTTTCTCTCTTTGACGCATGGCTCCCATTGGGTTCTTCTCCATAACGGTGTCGTAGAATCCTCCGGTTCTAGGCTCGTAGAAGACGTCAAGCATCGATTGAGTCATATCAATAGCTAGTTGAAGGTATGATGTCTCTGAAAAGTGCATATAACCCTCAAGAAGAACACGAGCCATACAGACTTGGTCAATCAACAAGTGTGGAAATTTTGCTCCTTCTTCATCGTGATAGTGATACATTACTCCATTCTCATCACGACATTTCTCTAGTAGAAAGTTGATTGTCTTTCCTGCGAAGTCTCTGAGATCTCGCCTGTGAAGAACTGCAGATGCCTTAAGGTAGGCATTTACCATTAGTGCGTTTTGTCCAATGTAGATAGTCTTGTCCACCTTTGGAGGAGATTTGCCTTCTCGTTCTGACGAATTGTATCGATAGTATTCCTCATCTGCATCCTGACTCCCGAAGAAACCTCCTATCGGCCCATTGCTCAACGTGTCGTCTACATATTGGATGATCTGTTCAGCTAATTCTTTGTAACTGGATTTCCCCAGTATTTGGTAGGCGTCAAGATAGATAGATAACAATCTTGCGTTGTCTTCGAGGATTTTCTCGTAATGAGGGGCGGTCCAGTCTCTTCTTGTTGAGTAGCGGAAGAAGCCGCCTTCTTCTCTGTCATACATTCCGCCCTCTGCCATGTTGTCGAGTGTTCTTGTCAATATCAATTGAAGCCCTTGGTCTTTGCTGATTGCATATTCCTGAAGGACAAAACTGACCACGTCGGGTTGGGGAAATTTTGGTTGATCACCAAATCCTCCATACACGTTGTCGTATGATCGGATGACCACGTTCAAAACATCGTTCGTTACAAGATCTGAAATGTCAGGTTCAAGATGTGGAACATATGATCGAACCTCCAGAGTAGACGTCTTCGCAGATGCCTTTGGAATTCTCCTTTCGGATGAACGCGAAAATTGCTCACTTACTTGTCGGAGAAGAATTCTCATTTGATCTGGTGGAACATACGTGGCTCCCGTGATTACACCACCATCAGGTGTTAGGAACACCGTGGAGGGCCACCCACCCACGTTATATCTCCTGTTTATGTCTGGTCGCTGATCTGTGTCAACTCTTATGGCAACGAAACTGGAGTTCACTATTCGTATGACCTCCTTGTCCGAGTATGAGGTCTGATCCATCTCGTGGCACCAGTGACACCAGGCAGCGCTGACGTCCATAAGGATGGGTTTCTTCAGTTCCTTTGCTTTTCGAAACGCTTCCTCGCCCCATTCATGCCATAAGATTCCAGCTGTAGCCATCGCTCAGTCCCCGATAGTATGCGGATGTTGATTGAGAGGTCCCATATATGTGAATGAAGGCTGTCAAGTTAACAGGTTCTAAGTTGTCAGTTCTTTGATTTTTTCCCCCTGAAGTTTGACCGAGTGTCTATTGACGAAACATTATATTTCTATTCGTGGTATTATCATCTGATGCCACATGTCAGTCTACCCAGCCTATCCTCCAGGATACATAACTCCAGATGGCGCTCGCTCGGTTCGATCTGACCCTTGCCCTCGCTGCTTCTACCCCTATTTGACAAGAGACTTTTACGGTCGCAGATTCTGCCCAAGATGCCGATGGTATGAGTATTATTCTACTGACTTTTGATTCAATTCTAACTACCTAAGTGTGGGTGTCCTCCGGAAATTCTTCCTTGGAAGTCAATGTAGTCCGCAGGGTGATACTCAACTTCTATCGCGAATCTTCCAACTCTTGAGAACCGAGAGTCATCTTATGGAGTCGAAGCCTACCAAGATTGTGCCGAAAACCCCTTGCCCCGATTCGAATCTTGCCCATGTCTTTATGGCTTGATCGCTCTCAGCGCATGGCTCACCCAATACCAAATTTTCGAAATCTTTCGCATCTTGTGGAATATCTTTACTTGGAGTGTGGATTATGATTAGCTTGTCAAGCTCATCTTTTCCCTTAGGAACCATCTTCATGAAAATCACAAAGTTGTCCCAAATGAAGACGTTTTCCCTTGATTTCTTGAGAGCCTCGATTCTTTCCTGTTCATAGAGTTCTTCGCCAACGAGGTTTTCTCCATACATCATTCTCATTCTGGGAAATGGAATATGCTTGAACTCGCCGCCCTTGATGATTATCGCCAGCGTGTGCCTTCGTGATATGGCGTCTCTGGCTGCTTTGTTGTGCGTTCTAGCCATGCCCATGAGTTTTTTCGCCTCGTTTCTGCTTTCAATCTCAAGCAGTGCCTTTTTCTGGATGTCATCGAGCACGCTAAGTTGAATTACGCCGTCCAACCTTCCAAAAAAGTTGACAGCTCTCTGAATATTTCCGCCCATAGCAGCCAAATCCACTATTACATTATTCTAAGCTTTGAAAGATCGTTTGGAATTGGTTTGATGTCAAAAAAAGATTTCGCCGAGCCGATCAGAGCAGATTGGAAGACACAGAGAAACTCATAAACAATAGATGTAATACTCTACACACATTTGTGGTCAAGCAACTGGGGGAGATCTTTTGGAGTTTGAGAAGCTCGGGGCATTCTATCTAGGTAAAGAGTATGATGTAAAATCAAACAAGTTGTTGGATCAGCTTGTTATGTACGATGCAAGAGATCTGACGACGCATGCTTTCTGTGTGGGGATGACTGGAAGTGGAAAGACAGGGCTATGTATCAACCTCTTAGAGGAGGCGGCTATCGATCATGTGCCAGCGCTGATCATAGATCCGAAAGGTGACGTTACGAATTTGCTACTGACTTTCCCAGACTTGCGACCCGAGGATTTTCGAAACTGGATCAACGTGGATGATGCTCGACGAAAGGGTTTGACTGAAGAGGAATATGCTGTCCAACAATCCGAGTCTTGGCGCAAGGGACTTCAGCAATGGGGGCAAGATGGTTCAAGAATACGGATGCTGCGCGATTCAACTGACTTCGTAATCTATACACCTGGCAGCGAATCCGGTGTTCCCGTTTCCATTCTACAATCTTTCTCGGCACCTGCTCTGAGTTGGGACGCTGACTCTGAGTTACTGCGTCAACGCATTCAAGGCACAGTAAGCGCATTGCTGGGGTTAATTGGGGTTGATGCAGATCCAGTTCGCTCCAAGGAACATATTCTATTGGCAAACCTGTTCGAATACTTCTGGCGACAAAGAGAGAACTTGGACCTTCTGAAGCTTATATTGGCTATTCAGAAGCCGCCTATTCGCCAGCTCGGCGCGTTCGATGTAGACACATTCTTTCCCTACAAGGAACGATTCCAGTTGGCAATGAATCTGAACAACATCATAGCCGCACCCAGTTTTCAGAGCTGGCTTAAGGGGCAATCATTGGAGATACCTGGTTTTTTGAGTACGCCAGATGGAAAACCCCGTCACTCAATCTTCTACATCGCGCATCTTAGCGATCCTGAACGAATGTTCTTTGTCACCATGCTACTCAACCAGGTGATCACTTGGATGCGAACTCAACCAGGAACAACTAGTCTGCGAGCTTTGCTCTACATGGATGAAATATTCGGTTTCTTCCCACCTGTGGCAAATCCTCCAAGCAAGCAGCCGATGATTACTCTGCTTAAGCAGGCACGAGCTTTCGGTCTGGGAGTAGTCCTTACGACACAAAACCCAATTGATCTTGACTACAAAGGACTGACGAACACTGGAACTTGGTTCATAGGCAGACTTCAAACAGAGAGAGACAAGAT
>CAYGZB010000053.1:0-6802 GCA_964354325.1 uncultured Candidatus Bathyarchaeia archaeon
TCATCTATCTTCACGACACGAATCTCTCGGCCCGGTACAACTCCACCTTGATAGAGTCTAAAGCCATACATGGCTTCAGCTTTCTCTCTGGGCATCCAACTAGTCTCAACCAAGATGTTCTTGGTTATCACGTTGCAGGCCAGATCTTCAAGAGTTCTTGTCTGGTCTTCTGTTAGACGCTCGTAATGAGATATGTCAAGTCGACTCTTATCCACGTCCTTTCTGGCGCCGGCCTGCCACGCATGTTCGCCCAAGACTCTGCGAGCTGCTCCTATCAGAATATGCGTGGCCGTGTGATGTCGCATGAGGCTGGCTCTCCTTTCCTGATCGATTCTGCCCTCCAACTCCTTGCCGGATGTCGGAGTCTCTCCTTCCACTCGATGAACTATGACATTCCCTATCTTCTGGACATCTGTTACGTTGACTTGTTTTCCATCGTAGGAGAGAGTTCCAACGTCTGCAACCTGGCCTCCACTTTCTGGATAGAACAGTGTCTGATCTAGTACCAGGTATCCGCCTTCAAGCGTCGCCAAGACCTTGGCCTTGAAGTTCGTCTTGTAAGAGTCTTCATAATACAAAGGTCTAGTAGCTGGAAGATTCGAGATTGTTTCTTTGAGTTTTTCTACTATTGGCATTTCCTTCGAGGTTGGTGCACACGAGTGCTTGGCAGCAACTGTGCCATAAAAGTTGCCTGGCACGTTCACTTCCACATTCTCTTTGAGTGCCAGTTCCCTGACTGTATCTGGTACCATCCCGTGGGAATCGTATAGCTCGATAAGGGTCTCAGAAGAAATCTCTTTCTTCCCTTTGGATTTGGCATCATCACAGATCTTCTTTACGGTTTCAGCTCCTTTCTCCAAGGTCTTCTTGAACTTCTTATCTTCAACTGAAATTGCCGTTAAGATCTCTTCTTGCATTCTTTTGATATTGGGGAAATTCTTTGACCAGAACGCGATCTGCATTTCTACTATGTCAAGTAGTCGATCCTCTATTCCTAGTGACTTCAACATACGATAGGTTCTTCTCATCAGGAGTCTTGCCAGGTAACCTTCTCCAATGTTAGATGCTACAACTCCCTCTGAAAGAATGAATGAAAGAGCCTTTGTGTGATCAGCAATAGCGTAGGCATTCTCAACTGGAGCCAGAACTCTGTCTAGTTCTTCCCAATTCATGTCTAGTCTTTGAGCCACCTTCTTTCTTGCGGTAACCTTGTCGGTGGCTACGCTCACATTCATCATACCCGAAAGTTTTGAGCTCTCGATCAGTAGTTTTACGTCCGGATTGAGTCCCGCGAGATCTAATATCTTGTCTAGGATTGAACCATAGATTGCGTGGAAACAACTTGGCGAACCTTGAGAGAGCCAACTCCAACGTTCGATTCCATATCCGGTGTCCACAGTCTTGATCGGCATCTCAATGAGCTTGTCATCGGTAATCTTGTAGCTCATGAATACGAGTGTTGAAACTTCCATTCCTCCAACGCAGACTTCTAGGTCTGGACCTGCGTTGCCTCCTCCTCTCCAGAAATCTTCTTTGTAAGTGACGTTTTCAGATTTGACTCCAAGGTCTTTGGTCAGCAGTTCATGATGGTATCTTACTGTTTGATCCTTCCAGTATACACTCTTCTCTGGATAGTTGAAGGCATGTGCTCCCCCCATCTCGAATATTACAAGATGTCTACCAGCAGTTGGACCAACATTGTCGAGGTCAGTGAATCTCATGCAGGGCTGGCTGACCACAAGTGGGTTCGCAGGTGGGGGATGAATTCCTTCGGTCACGTATGGTTGGAAGTCGAAGATCGATGCTCCGACAAAGTATACGTCGTTTCTCCATCGTGCCACTATTGGGTATGGATCAATGACTTTGTGACCGTTCTTTTCAAAAAATGATATGAATAGCTGCCTTGTACGATCTAAGTTGTAGCTTCCTCGAGTTGGTGGGTTTCCTATGAAACTGTACTCTTGGCAGGGTGCGTCTCCGCAATTAGTTGATTCCACAACTTGTGTCCAGTAATGAGTTCCACAGGATTCGCATTTCTTTCTTAGAAAACCATTCTCCACAAAGAACGGAACGGCAAATTCATCCTCTCGTATGATCACGCAAAACGTGCCCCCATCTAATGGAGGGAATGAGAGGAGGTTTAAGGGTGCTTTACGCTTCTAGCCGAAAAGCGCCCCTAGACCTGCGAGAGCTTCTTCCTCTTTCTTCTTCTCGTCAACCGGCTTCTTCTCTTCCTTCTTGCCCTCTGCGGCTGGTGCTGCAGATCCGGCTGGGACGTTGATTACCGAAGCCGCCTTGATGGCTTCATCTATGTTCACTTCAGACATTGCTGCTACCAGAGACTTCACTCTGGCTTCATCAACGCCAACTCCCGCGGCTGTAAGCACTTTCTTAACGTTGTCTTCACTGATCTTCTGCCCGGACGAGTGAAGCAACATTGCAGCGTATACATATTTCATTTGCTTGTGTACCTCTGAAATTTCTTCAATCCTTTTTTCTATATGAGATTCTGATAGGCCTCTGTCACTACGTTTAGTCTTTCTTTTCAATCTTTTCCTCGGTTTTTGTCTCTTCTGGTTTTGGTTTCTCTGTTGTTTCTGTTGTGATGCCGGCCTTGGCTGTGAGTCCCAGCATCTGGATGTATGCAGTTCGGATTATCTGGGGTAGAGCTTCCTCAGCAGGATATGCCGCGTTGATCGCGAGTGACAATGCCTCACGATAGACTTTTCCTAAAATCTGTGGAGCCGTTTCCGGCAGGACATAGCCCGTATTCACAGCTACGTTGAAACCTTGTGACGCAGCTTGTCTAAGATTCGTCCTATACTCATCTAGATCTACCTTGAGATCTTCCTCTGCATAAACTACTCCTTGCTCGTAGGCTGCCGTAAGCGACAAACCAAGTTCCATTGGTTTTATTCCAAGTTTCGATAGAACTGAAGCTAGTTTTGGAGAGATGGCATCTCCTTTTCTTGATACAACCGTATCTTTTGAAACCCATATGCTTCCAGATTCTATCTTGGTTGGAACCTTGGCCTCACCGAATTCACTGATTACTGGTCCAGGTGGCAGTCCCGTATTTCCTGCTGGTATGAGTATCTCTCCTGTAGCCACATCTCCTGCTTTTGCCGGCACCCTTACCTTGTTCTTGTTCAAAAGTAGAACCAATGAGTGGGGGGCGATATCGGAAAAGAGCAGAATTCTGGAACCCAGCAACTTCTCTGTGAACCTACCAATATTCTCCTTCTTGCTCTCTTCAGCCGCTCTTTTGACTAGGGTGTTTTTTGCAACTAGGAACTGAACTTTTCCGCGAAGTTTCTTTCTTACTTCATGGATCTGAGAGGATCGAACTTGTCGAAGGTTCGCAGCTGCGACCATTTTGTAAGTGCTTAAGTTGCCTTCGATCTGTTCGATAACTTCTTGTTTCCAAGGTTGAATTTTCTTGATCGACATTTCACTTCACTCCTAGGTCAACTGCACTTTGATGGCCGGACCCATTGTGGTCTTCAGGATCAGCTTTCCGACGTTCTTTGATCCTCTCTCGAGTTTCGCTTCGATCGCAGAATATGCAGTCTGAATGTTCTCAATTATCTTATCGTCAGGCATATCCTCTGTCGCAACTCGACATCGAATAGCAGCTTGGTCTCTGACTCTGACCCTTACGAT
The DNA here is from genome assembly GCA_964354325.1 of uncultured Candidatus Bathyarchaeia archaeon. Taxonomy (GTDB): domain Archaea; phylum Thermoproteota; class Bathyarchaeia; order 40CM-2-53-6; family CAVXDP01; genus CAVXDP01. Next base: position 3,664 of record CAYGZB010000053.1, read on the forward strand.
CCTTCTGTGGCGTTTTACAACCTCTTCTATTGGGGCCGTCGGGGGAACTGGTGTTGGCATCTTTCCTCTTGGACCTAGAATACTGCCAATGGTCTTTCCTACAGTTGGCATCAATGGTGCTTCAGCGATGAAATGATCGTACTCGTTGGCCAGTTTCCTCATGGTTTTTTTGTCCTTCGCCATATTCTCAAGATCGCCTTTTCCAACGATCATGTCAGCTTCTTTCTTTGCTCTCAGCGCAAGATCTCCACCGGCCATGACGCAGATTTTTACGGCCTTTCCCAAAGGATTCGGTAGCTCTATGGCTTCGTTTATCCTCGACTCAGGTTTTTTCAGATCCACTTCCCTGAGTTTCATGACAAACTCTACTGACTGAACGAACTTTCTTTTTGGTGAGGTCTTCCTAAGCTCCTCTAAGGACTTGAGCAGATTTTCTTTCACCAGTGGCAATTTGTTTCACCATCGCGAGTCTGAGAGGTTTTTTATCTCCAAAAGAAGCTCATCCTGAAGTCAAGACGTTCTCCTTTCGCTACAGTGATTTTACCTCTTTCGATTCTAAACCCGTCTCTCAGACATACAAACCCGTCTTTATTAGGGTTGCTTTGACTTTCCCGGACGAGTCAATCAAATAGTGCGAGGCAGAGAATTGGTCAGCTGTCCCTTGCTGAAACGTTGCTTGCCGGTAATCTAGCCGCCCTTTTCATCTTTGAAGAGCTGGTCGTGCGTTCCTTTGTCGATCTCAGCAATTATTTCGGTAGGTTCTTTGCCCTCGACGGTGATGCCCATACTGACGCATGTCCCCACGACTTCTTTCACGCAACTCTTCAGGGTTCTTGAGTAGCTTCCGGGTATTTTCCTTCGAGCAATTATTACAGCTTGTTCCAGAGTCATGTTGCCTGCTTTCAGGGTCTTAGCAGTTGCCGAACCCTTCTCGATCCCGAGTTCCTTGACAATTAGGGCTGATGTGGTAGGTGTTCCCACCTCAACCTCGAATGACTTCGTTTCAACGTCCACAATTACCTTGACGGGGACTTTCATGCCCGCATAAGCTTTTGTAAGCTCGTTTATCTTATTCACTATCATGAGAACGTTGACGCCCAGTGGTCCCAAAGCCGGACCGAGAGGTGGGCCGGCGTTAGCTTCTCCACCGTTGATCAACGCTTCAACTTGTTTTTTCTCTGACATTTTTCTCACTTTCTGTTTTTGATACAAGTTTCACGTAATCGGCATGTACAGTAATAGGGAGGATTGCGAATCCCTCTTCGAGTAGTTCTATAGTGATCTCTTGCTTCACTTTGTCTATCCCTGTTATCTTAGCTTTGGATCCCTTGAATGGGCCGCTCACAACCTCAACGACATTATTTACGTTCAAGTTTTCGATTACTGGTTTTGTGACTATGAACCGCTCCACTGCGGAGATCGTTGTCATTCCTCGAGTCCGTGCACGGGCATGTCTAACTCCCGAGATCGCTTCATCAACGACATGGGGACCCGTAGCCTCGACAAATATGTAACCCTTGATAATTTCAGGAACGAGGACGCTTGACACGGCTAATTTCTTCAGACCTATCCTTGAGGTCAATAGTTCCGCTACAGTTCTTTCTTGTCCACTTGTTGTTCTGACCGCGTAGATCGACATCTTACGTCCTTCATCTGACAAGGCCATTCTCACTTCGGTGCCAAACCCACTATCCAGAATAGAACTTTCACGACGAAACCTATTCCGCCTACCAGTAACACTCCCAGAAAGGTTAACCTAGTCAGCATTACCAGTTCCTTGCGACTGGGTCGTGTCGTAACACGCAATAACCTCTTTGAAGACTCGATGAACTCTCCGAAATTCAAATCATCTCAACTACGCTGAATCCTGTTAGCCATGACAAGTCATGTTAATCAATATTGTGTTTGAGGAATGGTGTGATGTGGCAATTTCAAACCACTATTTTTGATCGGGGCTAGATTCTTACGATCTCTATTCGGTTTCTCTCCAGAATGTCGATCAACTGAGAACGTTCTCTGCCCCGTACTCCTTTCCAATCTATTATTCCGGTTTGACAATTTCCTGTGGTTCTTTTGAATGCAAGCTCCACAATCTCTGGGCTGAACTTGTCGAAGAAATACTTTGGAAGTATATGCCCTATGGCATACTCCTCCGACAATTCAAGTGCTGTATGTTTTGTAGAGTAATGTCCTCCTCCAAACCCTACAGAGGGGATCCCCAAATATCGCGTCGTAGCTGCAGAGAATGCAGATGAGGCTGCAGCCTCTCCCGCATGTTGATCGATCCAATGCTCCTTCGAACTGCCAATCTCCACAAACATAACCGGAACTTCCATATTCGTAGGACCATGATGAGTTGCTTCCAGAGTCACCGTATATTCGCTCAATTCAGTGTCTAGGGCCTTCTCTTTCAATGTGCGTAGGGCGACTTTCATTCTGTTAGGATCAGCCAGGGCTAGACTTTTCGGTTTTCCTCCAAAGAGGGCGGAATTAGTGGGGTTTCCAGTCGTATGTACCGTAAGGCTTCGTTTGCCGCTTTCGCTGCTGTGACGTGACACAAAGATTATTCCATCAACGCGAAAATTCTTGTCCAGATCTTCCACATAGACGGAATCAGTCTCAGTCTGGACGAGTATTACTTCTTCATGTCTGAAGATCGGATTGCCTTGGTACACCTGTTCAGTCTCTTTGAAATCATAGCCGTGAATCAGTTTGTCTGCAATGTTCATTGCCGCAGGATCCTTGCGTGAGGCGGCGATGAGAATTGAGACGATGGGAGCCTCCACCAATCATGGTATCTTCGACAAGGCGTCTTTCAAAGGAGCAGGTGTAGGAGGCCTCTGGTTGAGTGGAGTCTGTTCTCGGCTTGATCCCATGCCGCAGATCTGTCTGCATCTATGACAGCACTTTGCACTTCTTCTTCGCGATGGCATGGTAGATCGTGCATGAATATCGCGTCCCCATTTGCGGCTGAGAAGAGTCGTTCGTTGACTTGATACTTTGGAAGGAAGATGCTTAGTCGTTTTTGTTTCTCATTATCTTGGCCCATGCTCACGAATACATCGGTATATACAATGTCTGCATTCTTGACGGCATCATATGGTTCATGAAGTATCTCAATTTTGGACTTCGTTTTCTT